>JANOXU010000108.1:0-106787 GCA_031418595.1 Burkholderiales bacterium | reverse complement strand
GGGGCCCCAGGAGTTGTAGACCGCCTTGACCGGTGCGCTCAGCGCCGGCGACAAGGCGATGATCGCCCCGGCGTTGAGCTCCCGGTTGGGCCAGCCATCAAGCCGCTTGCCGATGCCCGGCGCGAACGAGTTGTCGACGGTCGAATGACACAGCGCGCAGGTCACACCCACCCGTGTCAGCGTGTCCACGCCATTGTTGGTCTCGACCGTGCCCTTCAGCCCGACCACCGCGTTCAGCTTCAGCAGGGCCACCGTGGTGCCGGGGCTCTTCAGATCGACAGAGCCGTTCTGGATTCCCGCCACCACCGCCGCCGGCAACGCTTCGGCATCGACCTTGAGCCCCACCGCCAGCGCCGTGGTGGGGTCAACGGCTGTGCGGATCACCTCATGCATGCGCAGTGCATCCGTCCATTGCGTCTCATCGCCAAACGTGTCGAAACGGAAGACTTGTTTGCCCTGTTCCACCAGGGCCGCCTGTTCGGCGGGCGACGGGCCGGAGTTGCCGCCACAGCTCACCGACAACGCTGTTGCCACACACAAGGCAACCGCAGCCCCTTGACGCATCCGCCGTGCTGGCTGTCGCTGATGGCGTGGGCTTGCCGCCGCCAGCGTGTGCGCGCCAGCGTGTTCGCGTGTGTTGCCGAGGCTCATGGGAACTCCTGGTCAATGGCCACTGCCAATCGGGCGCCAGGGAAAACTTGTGCATCGATGGAACGCGCTTTGCGAGGCAGGTCGCAGCAGCACCTTGCGCCGACTTGCCCGCTGCGTCTGTGCGCTGACGCACCAGCCGAAGTGGCCACCGTTCGTGATACACCGTGCTGCCCAGGAGTTGACGCCATGATTGAACGCAAACAGCCTGAACCCGGCGCGATGGCCACTGCCCTGCCCGGCCATTCGGCGCCCAACGCCAGCTTCGAAGTGCCGCTGGAAATGCTGGGGGCCTGCCACCACCGCATCGAGCGCCAATGCGCCACGCTGCGCCGGCTGATTGCGCACCTGGCCAGCCAAGGAGCCGATGACGAGGCCCGCACCGCAGCGGTCGCGGTGATGCGCTACTTCGACAGCGCGGCGTTGCATCACCACGCCGACGAAGAACAAGACCTGTTCCCGGCGCTGATTGAATCGATGGCCGGCTCAGACGCGGTGTGCCTGCGCGGCTTGATCGACGGTCTGGTGGCCGAGCATCGCGAACTCGAGGCGCACTGGCTGCGGGTGCGCAGTGCGCTGGAGCGGGTGGTGGCCGGCGATGGCAGCACGCTCACCGGCACGGCGGTCGAGGCCTTGGTGCGCTTGTACGAGCAGCACATCGAACGCGAAGAACGCGAACTGCTGCCCATGGCCGCGCGGTTGTTGAGCGACGATACGCTGCAAAAACTTGGGCGCGCAATGCGCCAACGGCGCGGCATTGATGCGGTGGCGTAGCGGTTCAGGCCTTCGCCAGAGCTTGCTGCAAACTTGATTTGTTGCAGCAATCCGGGCAGCGCAACAGGCGCTGCCCGGAGGTTCCAACAGCAACAGCCAGGACGACAGCTCAGTCGTCGTCGCGCCCATGATGGTGGGGGTGATCGTCTGGCACGGGCGCCAGGCGCATCACCACGCCCGTCGTGCCGAACGGCGTTCAGGTGACGTTGCCGGTGACGTACACCTCACCTCTGGCGTCTTCACCAAACCCCAGCACGGCCATGTTGGGCGCATTGCTCGGGGTGATGTAGAACTCCCGAATCGCACGCAGGTGGCCGCTGTTGCTGTTCGCGCTGAAGTGGAACAAGCGGCCGTAGTCGTGCGGCCCGCTGGGGAACTTGAACAGGCGCGAATAGTCACCAAAGATGTAGTGCCCTTGCAGCCCACGCATGCGCTGGCCGCGGTAGACGTGGCCGCCGATCACCGAATGCCCTTCGTAGTGGGTGTCGTACTGGGCAATGGGGTCGATCAAACCGTGCGGAATCGTGCGCCCGGGCACGGGGGCCCGCTGAGCCACGCCGTCGGCGTCACCGCGTGGATCGAAGTACAGCGTGCCTTCTTTCAGGTTCCAACCGTAGTTGCCGCCTTTAACGATGACGTTGACTTCTTCGATGTCGTTCTGCCCCGCGTCGCCCGTGAACAAGCGGCCGGTTTGCCGATCGAACGACATGCGGTACGGGTTGCGCAGACCATAGGCAAAGATTTCATCCACTGCGCCGGCGCGGCCAACGAAGGGGTTGTCGCCCGGCACGCCGTACTCTTTACCAGGTGAGCGGGTGTCAACGTTGATGCGCAAGATCTTGCCCAGCGGGTTGCTCAGGTTCTGCGCGTTGCCGTTCAAGCCGTGGCCGACCATCGGGCCGCCAATGAAGGGGTGGCCATCGCGGTCGTCGGCGCCGCCGCCGTCGCCCAGCCCCACGTAGAGCATGTTGTCGGGCCCGAACGCGAGGTCACCGCCGTTGTGGTTGAACTGGGGTTTGTCGATGCGCAGCACCACGCGCGGTGAACCCACAACGCCGCCCTGATTACGCCACTCGACCACCACGCTTTGGTGTTCAGGTGCGAAGCCTGCCGGCATGGTGGTGGGCAGTGTGGCAGGCCCCGCTGTCGGCACCGACATGAAGGTGTAGAGCAAGCCGTTGCGCTGATATTGCGGGTGAAAGGCCAAGCCGAGCAAACCGCGCTCGTCGTAGGTGTTGGGGCCGAATATGCCCAGGGTGACCAGCAAGCCCGACACGTTCAGGAACGGCACTTGACCCGCCGGGTTGGCCACATCGTGCGGCAAGGTGGCACCCGGCCCAATGTTCACACGCCAGATCTTGCCCGGCTGGTCAACGATGTACAGGTGCTGCGGATCGCCGGGTGCGGCCACGCCTTTCATCGGCGAGATCAGCCCTTTGGCCACCGGCTCCAGCGTGATCAACGCGCCCGATCGTGTGATGGGCGCGAACTGCGTTTTGTCGAAGGGCGCGAACACGGGGTGCGCGAGACCTGCCGACGGGAAGACCGCTGCTGCGGCCAGGATGATTGCCGCGCGACAGGCATTCGAGAGCGATCGATAGCGCATGTACGTTCCCTTCAGGGTTGGTGGCTTTCGGTGTGAAGGCGGCGATTAGCCCATGAAGAAACTGGCTTGCAAATACGGGTTCCTACCGGTAGGTATGAAAATGATCCCCCACGAATCGCAGCTGCCGCGTCGGTCGCGCGACGCAAGCAACGCGCCGCCGCACGCCACCAGGCAGACTGCTGTGCCTCCATTCGCAGCCCGGTGGGTGCAGATGAACCCGCGAATGAGCCCGCGCCGACGAGGCACATTGATGGGTTTTGCGTGTCGCCAGGCTAACGTTAGAGTTCAGGCAAACCCTCGCCAGCAGCGAGCCAGGCTGCGGCGCCGTTGGCCTGCCGCACGGTGCTCACAACTGCGCGCGCACTTGCGCGGCCAGTTGGTCTACGTCGATCGGCTTGGCGATGTAGCCGTCGCAGCCGGCTTGGCGCATGTGCGCCCCGTCGCCCTTCATCGCATGCGCGGTGAAGAGCACGATGGGGATGCGCTGCCGCGCGGGGGTCGGCCTTGAGCAAACGGGGCAACGCCAGGCCATCCATGCCAGGCAACTGGATGTCCATCAAGATCAGGTCGGGTGCGAACGTCTGGCCGCCACCACGCGGCTCGACGCTGATGATCGAGAACGTCGGCAACCTGGTATGCCCGGCCCACGGCCACCAGCATGCTGCGCAAACCGCCCACGAGGCCGGTGCGTGAACGTGGTGGTGCGCGGCGCCGCCGTGATCATCGGCATGGCCCTGCTGTCGATGGTGATGGTCGTGCCGATGCGCTTTTCGCCCAACCTGTGCAGCCGCGGCTGGGTCACGGTGCGGGCGGCCATCGGTGTGGGCACCTGCATGATCGGCATGGGGTTGATCCGGAGCCTGGCGCACGGGTGAGGCGCGGGCCTGCGGGGCGTTCCCTCACCACCAGGTCGTTCGGGCGGCTGAACGCGAACCGGCGGCGCCAGCCGCGAGTGGCAAACTCATGCGCGACGTGATGGACACAGATCAAGCGTCGCGGCCTGCGTTGACGACTTCAGCATGAGCCAGACCAGCGAGCCCGCTTTCGACGCCTTCATCAGCTACTCGCGCAAGGACACCGCCTTTGCGCTGGCGCTGCAACGTGCGCTGCAAGGCTATGCGCCGCCGTTCGAACGGGTTGGCACGCCGCGCGGGCGGCTCGCCGTCTTCCTCGACCAAAGTGATCTTGCGGGAACCGACTATTTCGAAGCCATACAGCGCTCGCTCGGCTGCGCGCGCAAGCTCATCGTCGTGTGCTCGCCCGACGCCGCGGCGAGCCAATTCGTCAACGATGAAATCCAGCGCTTCGTGCAACTGCACGGCGCCGCGAACGTGGTGCCCGTGCTGTGGCGTGGCCTGCCCAACAACGAGGCCGAGGGCCGGCCCGAAAGCCGGGCCTTCCCGCCAGCGTTGGCGGCGGCGCTGCAGATGCCGCTTGCGCTCGACTACCGGCGGCTTGACGTGGCGCGCGAGAAGCCCGACGCGGCCGAGCACCACTCGGCCTGGATCGGGCTGCTGGCCAACTTGCTCGACCGGCCGCGAGCGGAAATTGAACAGCGCGAGGCGCGGCGGCGGCGCGCGCGCCTGCGCGTCGTGGCCGGCAGCGTCACGGCTGCGGTGGCGGTGCTGGCGTCGTTGACGGTCTGGGCGCTGGTTGAGGGCGAACGCGCGCTGGCCGGGCGCCTGGCGGCGCAGGCCGCGCTGCCCGGCGGCCTGGACGCGCGCGCAGTGGAACGACGCGCCCTGTACGCACGCGAATCCGTCGCGCGCCTGGCGCGCCTGGGCGAACCAACGCTCGCCGGCCAGACCCCCTTGCGCCAGGCCCTGGCACAAACGCCGCGCCGCTTGCTCATGCTGCCGGCCGGGCAGCGCCAGTGGTCCTTCATGCCCGACGGCGAACACCTCGTCGTGGCCGAGGCGGGCCGGCTGCGCGTGCTGGCGCTTGACGGCGGTGCACTGCGCAAGGACGTGGCGTTTCCAGCGCTTGCGCGTGAGCTGCATGCCGCGGGCCTGGAGCATCTGGCCGCGCTCGACGACACCGGCCGAGTCTGGCAGTGGGGCTGGCCGGGGCTGGACGCCGTTGCCGCGCAGCCGCCCGAAGTGAGCGCCTCGGCACTGGCCTGCATGGCCGCGGATCCGGCCAGTGGCACGCTGGTGGCGATGCGCCTTCCCACCGGGCCGGCACGGCATGCCGAACTGCTGCGCTGGCGCGTGGGCCAGGCCACGCTCGTCGAAAGCGCGCAGGTCGCCCTCGCATCGCGGGCCTTGAGCGTGCAAGCGGGTGAACGCTGCCTGGCCGTGCGCAGGGGCGCGGCGCTGGCGCAACTGGCCGAGACCAACGCCGACGGCAGCATTGCGTCGCGGCTCGCCTTGCACTGGAAGCTGCAGGATCTGGCCTGGTCGATTTTCCCGCAGCGCAGCGCGGCGATCGAACTGCACCCCGATGCTGCGCTGGCCGCCATCGGCGCCAATGGCGAGGCCATCGCGATCGCTGCCGATGGCACGCGCGCGCGGCCCGCCGCCATGATTGGCGGGCGCCAGGTGCCACCAGGGCGCATCGCGCTGTTGCCGCGGCACTCGGTGGCCCAGGCGCTGAGTGACGACGGCCAGTGGCTGCTCAGCGCGCGCGGTGTGCATGACCCGTATGTGCCCTTGCTCAAGGCGACGCACTTCGAGGTCGTCTCAACGGCCGATGGCACTTCGTCGCAGGACATTGCCGATCAGGCCGGCGCCGGCTGGTTCACGCCGGACGCGCAGCGTGTGGCCACGCTCAGCGGCCGGCGCGTGCGGCTGTGGGACCGGCGCAGCGGCGCCGAGCTGCTGCGCCTGGAGGCCGCCGGCCCGACCGCAGCGCTGCGTTTCGACGCCGCCTCGCGCCACGCCGCGGCGGTGCTGGCAGACGGGCGGGTGGAGATCTTCGCGCTCGGTGCGGTTGAAGAAGGCGCGGGCCGGCCGGCGGGCGTGGCCGCGGTGGTGCTCGGCGACTCGTTCGCGCTGGCGTCAGCCGTTGGCAAGCGGCTGCTGGTGCACCCTGCGGCCACCGGCGCGCCAGGCAGCGGCCTGCCGGCGCTGCTGGAAATCGACCGCCATATCGACACCCTGACCGCCTCGCCCGACGGGCGCTGGCTGGTGCTCGCCACCTTGGCTGAAAAGCCACTGATTCGCCTCGGCCCCGCCGCCAACGCCAGCCCCTGGCTGGTGCAGGCCGGGCCCGCGCCGGCCGTACGCTTGCGCGGGCCGGTAGCGCGCGCCTGGCACTTCGATGTGGCGTCGAGCCTGCTGGCCATGCTCGACGCCGCGGGCACGCTGAGCGTGATTTCGCTCAGCGCGCCGCAGCGCGTGGCCTGGCAGGCCGACGCCGCGCGCGGCAAGGGTGCGCTGCTCGCGCTGGCCGCCGATGGCAGCGTGCTGGCGCTGGGCGGGCCGGCCGGTTTGCGCGTCTACGCTGCGCGCGACGGCACGTTGCTGCGCGAAGACACCGAGCCGGTGAGCCGCATCGCGCTCAGCGCCGATGGCCGCCTGCTGGCACGCCAGGGCCAGGGCACCCGGCTGCGCGTGGAGCGCGTGGGCGACGGCGGCCTCATCAGCGAGCCCCAGGCCGGTGCCGTGACTGACCTGCGCGACCTCGTCTTCTCGCCGCGTGGTGCTGCGCTGCTCGGCGTGGGCGGCACCACCTTCGGCACCTTCGTCGGCACCAGCCATTTCGTCGAAGAACACCTCGTTGTCTGGGATGTGGCCAGCGGCCGTCTCTTGCAGCGCATTCCCGGCCGCGCACCGCCACCGGGCGGGCAGATGCCGCAGTACCAGGATTCGATCGGCCCACGCGCCGACGAATATCAACAGCTCAGCAACGTGGTGTGGAGCCGCGAGCGGCGCGAGGCCGCGGCCAACGTGTTGCCCAGCGTGCTGGCGTACTGGACGCTGCCCGAGGAGCGGGTGACAAGCGAGCTCGTTGTTTGGCGCCTGGGCGAGCGTGGTCTGGATGAGAGCTATCGCGCCGTCAACGCCGACAAGCTCACACCCAAGGCGATGGCCAGCGGAGCGTCGGTGCTCACCCTGGCGGCGCCCGACGGCGAACAGCGCTGGCTCGACACCTCAGGCCGCAGCCTGCTTGAACACACTTGCCGCTGGATCGGGCGCAACTTCAGCGCCGATGAGCGGGCCGTGGCGCTGGGCTCGCTGCGCCAGCCCTTCGCCTGCCCGCGCTGAGCTGCGCCGCAAGCTCACTTGCCGGCCCGCATTGCCCCCAGGATTTGCTGCGAGCCGGCGGCCAGGATGCGCGCGTCGGAGCTGACCGTGACGAAGCGAAAGCCCTTGGCCGAACGCGCCAGCGCCACGTCGGGGCGGCCGTTGTGCACGCCGGCCTGTATGCCATGTGCGCTGGCGCGGGCCAGGATGTGCTCGATGGCCTGCGCCACCGGCGTGTCAACATCATCGAACACCGGCCTGCAACCCAGGGCAAGCGAAAGGTCTGAAGGGCCGATGTACACGGCGTCCAGCCCTTCGACCGAGCAGATGGCGTCAAGGTTGTCCAGCGCCTGCGCGGTTTCGATCATCGCGAAGACGACGATGTTCTGGTTGGCCTGGCTGGCGTAGTCGGCGCCATGCACCAGGCCCGCGCGCACCGGCCCGAAACTGCGGCCACCCTGCGGCGCATAGCGGCAATACGAAACGAGGCGCTGCGCGTCTTCGCGCGTGCTGACCATGGGGCAGATGATGGCCTGGGCGCCGGCGTCGAGTGTCTTCATCACGATGCTGGGTTCCAGCCACGGCACGCGCACCACAGGCATGGTGGCCGTGGCCGACATGGCTTGCAGCATGGCCAGCATGGCCGGGTAGTCGATCACGCCGTGCTGCATGTCAATCGTTAACGTGTCCCAGCCCTGGTGGGCCATCAGCTCGGCAGAAAAGCCATCGGGAATGGCCAGCCAGCCGTTGACGGCGGTTTGATCGGCAGCCCAGAGTTGGCGCAGGCGGTTGGGGGTCATCTTGATATCCTTGGCAAGGTTTGACGGGGCTTTTCGAGCCTACCAGATGCCGCCGCGGCCCCGGCGCCGTGCCGGGGTGAGCCTGTAGCATCGCCTGCCTGCTGAACGCGCCACGCCAAGTGCCTGACCCATGTTGCCCGAACCCGCCACCGCCACCCGCTTCGCCCGCCTGCTGCTCACCGGCGCGGCCGGCCACCTGGGGCGCGAAATGCGCCCGCGCTTGAAGGCCTATTGCCAGACCTTGCGTCTTTCAGATCAGCATGAACTGGCCACAGCCAGCGCCGGCGAAGAACTGATGCCCGCGGCACTGGAAGATGCCGCCGCGGTGGCTGCGCTGATGACGGGCGTGGACGCCGTGGTGCACCTGGGTGGCGTGTCCACCGAGCAAAGCTGGAGCAGCATTCTTGCGGGCAACATCGTGGGCATGGTCAACCTGTACGAGGCGGCGCGCAAGCACCGGCCGCGGCGCATCGTGTTCGCCAGTTCCAACCATGTCACCGGGTTCTATCGTCAAGATGAAGTCATCTCGCCCCGTGCGCCGGTGCGGCCTGACGGCTTGTACGGCCTGTCCAAGGCCTTCGGTGAGAACCTGGCGCAGTTGTACTGGGACAAGCACGGTATCGAAACCGTGAGCCTGCGCATCGGCTCGTGCTTCGAGCAGCCGCGCAGCCGCCGCGCGCTGTCAACCTGGCTGAGCTTTGACGACCTGGAACGCCTGCTGGGCGCCGCCCTGGCCGCGCCCGTCGTGGGGCACACGGTCATCTACGGCATGAGCGACAACGCCAGCAGTTGGTGGGACAACACCCCGGCGCGCCACATCGGCTATCGCCCGCAAGACAGCTCGCAGCCCTGTCGCGCCGCGCTCGAAACCGAGCAGCCGCTGATCGACCCCCACCTGGCCACTGACAAGTACCAAGGCGGCATCTTCGTCAACCAAGGGCCGTTCTTTTAACGCCGCCTTGCCCTGCCCATTCATTCAGGAGTTAGACCATGAGCACCCTATTTCGTCACACCCTTGCACTGGCCGCGCTGCTGGCACTGGGCGCGGCCCAGGCCACCGAGTTCCGCTCGGCGGACACGCACAACGCCGACGACTACCCCACCGTGGCGGCGGTGCGCTACATGAGCACGTTGCTGGAGCAAAAGAGCGGCGGCAAGCACAAGATCAAGGTCTTCAACAAGCAGGCGCTGGGCAGCGAGAAGGAAACGATCGACCAGGTGAAGATCGGCGCGCTCGATTTCACACGCGTGAACGTGGGCCCGATGAACGGCATCTGCCCGCTCACGCAGGTGCCGACCATGCCCTTTCTGTTTGATTCCATCGCCCACATGCGCAAGGTGCTCGACGGCCCGGTGGGCGATGAAATCCTGAAGAGCTGCGAAGCCGTCGGCTTTGTCGGCCTGGCCTTCTATGACAGCGGCGCGCGTTCGATTTACGCGAAAAAGCCAATCCGCACGGTGGCCGATGCCAAGGGCCTGAAGATCCGCGTGCAGCAAAGCGACCTGTGGGTGGCCCTGGTCAGCGCCATGGGTGCCAACGCCACGCCCATGCCTTATGGCGAGGTCTACACCGCGCTCAAGACCGGCTTGATCGACGCGGCCGAAAACAACATCCCGTCATTCGACACGGCCAAGCATGCTGAAGCCGTGAAGGTCTATTCCAAGACCGAACACTCCATGGCGCCGGAAATTTTGGTGATGAGCAAGATCATCTGGGACAAACTGCCCGCCCCCGAGCAGGCCATGATCCGCGCCGCGGCCAAGGAGTCGGTGCCCTTCGAGCGCCAGAAGTGGGACGAGCAGGAAGCCAAGTCGTTGGCCGCGGTCAAGGCCCTGGGCGCCGAGATCATTGAAGTGGACAAGAAGAGCTTCCAGGCCGTGATGGGCCCGGTGTACGAGAAGTTCATGGTCACGCCCGACATGAAGCGGCTGGTGAAAGCCGTGCAAGACACCAAGTGAATCAGTGAATCGTTAACCAGCGCGTTGCGGGCATCGTTGCATGTACACGCGCCTGTGCGCCGCGCTGTCCAAGCTGAGCCTGATGCTCGCGGTGGCCTTGCTCATCGCCGTGATTCTTTGCGTGCAGTGGCAGGTGTTCGGCCGTTATGTCATGAACGACACGCCCACCTGGGCCGAGGCGCTGGCCATGCTGTTGGTGCTGTTCGTCACCGCCTTCGGCCTGGCCGTGGGCGTGCGCGACGCCGGCCACATCGGCCTGGAATCCATGGTGGCGCTGCTGCCGCCGCGCTGGCAGCGCCGCACCGAAGTCTTGATCCACGCCCTGGTGGGCCTGTTCGGCGCGCTGATGGCCTATGGCGGCTGGGTCTGGGCCAGCGCCAAGTGGAATGAGAAGAAGCCCATGCTGCCCGTGCCCGACGGCATCGACTACGTGCCGCTGATGATTGCAGGCGGGTTGATCGTGCTGTTTTCCATTGAACACATCATCGCCAATGTGCGTGGGGTTGAGGTGGTGCCGGCATGGAACTAGCCGTCCTGGGCATCAGCTTCACCTTGCTGTTATTGCTCGGCGTGCCGGTGGCGTTTGCCATCGGCCTGTCTTCGGTGGCCACCATCCTGGCCGCGGGCCTGCCCATGGCGGTGGTGTTCCAGAAGATGGTGGGCGGCATGCAGGTGTTCAGCTTCCTGGCCATTCCGTTCTTCATCTTCGCCGGCGAGTTGATGCTGCACGGCGGCATCGCGCAGCGCATCGTCAACCTGGCCAACAGCCTGGTGGGCCATGTGCGCGGCGGCCTGGGCATGAGCAATGTGCTGGGCTGCACCTTGTTTGGCGGCATCGTCGGCTCGCCGGTGGCCGATGTCTCGGCCATGGGCTCGGTCATGATCCCGCTGATGAAGAAGCAGGGTTACGACGCTGACTACGCCGTCAACGTCACCACCCATGCCGCGCTGGTGGGCGCGCTGATGCCCACCTCGCACAACCTGATCCTGTTCACACTGGCCACCTCGGGCATTGCGTCAGTCAGCGCGTTGGGGCTCATCTTGGCTGGCGTGGTGCCGGCGCTGTTGCTCACGCTGTGCAACCTGGGCGCGGCGTATGGGGTGGCGCGCAAACGCGGCTACGCCACGCACGGCAAGTTCCCGGGCTGGCGCGCGGTGGCGCTGGCGTTTGCGGCCTCACTGCCCGGCTTGCTGGTGGTGGTGATCATCCTGGTGGGCATTCTTTCCGGCGCCTTCACGGCCACCGAGTCGGCGGCCATTGCCGTGGCCTGGGCGCTGCTGATCACCGTGTTCGTCTACCGCTCGCTGAGCTGGACGCACTTTCTCAAGGCCTGCGCCAAGGCCTGCAAGACCACCGGCGTGGTGCTGCTGCTGATCGGTATTTCGGCCGCGTTCGGCTACTTCCTGGCGCTGTACGACGTGCCGCAGCGCACCGGCGAATTGATGAAAGCCATCAGCAGCGAACCCTGGGTCATCTTCCTGATGATCAACGTGCTGCTGTTCGTGCTGGGCACCTTCCTGGACATGGCGCCCACCATCCTGATCTGCACGCCGATCTTCCTGCCCATCGCCATGCAGTTCGGCATGGATCCGCTGCAATTCGGTGTGGTCATGCTCATCAACTGCGCGCTGGGCCTGAACACGCCCCCGGTGGGCACGGTGCAGTTCGTGGGCTGTGCCATTGGCGGGGTGTCAGTGGGCCAGGTCATGAAGTCGATCTGGCCCTTCTATGGCGCCATGGGTGTTTGCCTGGCGCTGGTCACCTACGTTCCGGGGTTTTCGCTTTGGTTGCCAGGCCTGTTCAAATGAAACGTTAACAACATGATCAACATCGCGCCCCCCAACAGCGGCACACCGCTGCAAGCCCGCTACCCCGACCCCGCCATCGAGGTGCTCGATGACGCCTTCCTGGGCCTGCGGCTGAACAGCGCCAGCATCGAGCTGTTGGCCACGGGCTGCCGCTGGAGCGAAGGCCCGGTGTGGTTTGGCGATGGCCGCTACTTGCTGTGGAGCGACATCCCCAACAATCGCATCCTGCGCTGGGACGATTGCTCCGGCGCCGTGAGCGTGTTCCGCGAGCCGGCCAACAACACTAACGGCCACGCGCGTGACCTGCAAGGCCACCTGGTGAGCTGCGAACACCTCACCCGGCGCATCACCCGCACGGAATACGACGGCAGCGTCACCGTGCTGGCCGATGCCTTTGACGGCAAACGGCTGAATTCGCCGAACGACATCGTCTGCGCCCAAGACGGCGCCATCTGGTTCACCGACCCCAGCTTCGGCATTTCCGGCCACTGGGAGGGCGAGCCCGCTGCGGCGGAATTGCCGCATGCCGTGTACCGCTTGGCGCCTAACGGTTCACTTGAGCAAGTGCTGAGCGACCTGAAGGCGCCTAACGGCCTGGCGTTTTCGCCCGATGCGTCGGAGCTCTACGTGGTTGAAAGCCGCGCCACGCCGCACAAGCGTTTGTGGGCCTACCGCGTGCATGCCAACGGCAGTTTGAGCAACAAGCGCCTGGTGATCGACGCGGCCGACGGCGGCGCGCTCGATGGCATTGCCGTGGATATGCAGGGCCACATCTGGTGCGGCTGGGGCAGCAATGGCCGTGTGCCCAGCGAGCCCCTCGATGGCGTGCGCGTGTTCGACGCCGCGGGCAAAGCGCTGGGCCACATCCACCTGCCCGAGCGTTGCGCCAACCTGTGCTTCGGCGGGCCCAAGCGCAACCGCCTGTTCATGGCCGCCAGCCACTCGCTATATGCGCTGTACGTGAACGTGCAGGGCGCGGCGTAAGCCGCGCCTAAGTGGGTGCCGGTGTGCCCGTGTGCGGCACTATCACGACACAGACCTTGCCCTGCACACGCCCGGCCTTCATGTCGCGCTGCGCCAAGGCCACGGCCTCCAGGCCGATGACGCGGGCCACGCGCGGCTGCAACACCCGCTGGCGCGCCAGCTCCGCCAAACTGTTCAGCAAGGTGGCGTCGGTCTTGAGCATGAACGGCACGCAGCGCTGGCCAAACACCGGGCCGGCCAACACGCTGGCCAGCACGATGCCCGCGGTGGGCATGGTGTTGAGGTAGATCCCTTTTGGCGCCAGCTGCCGGCGCTGGGCCCAGAAGGTGGACACGCCGGCGGCGTCGAAGATCACGTCGAACGTTGTGCCCAGCCGGCTCCAGTCCTGCGTCTTGTGGTCCACCAGCACCTGAGCGCCAAGCCCACGCACATACGCTGCGTTCGCCGCGCTGCACACGGCCGTGATGTGCGCGCCTTTGGCCTGCGCCCATTGCACGGCGCTGGCGCCCACCGCACCAGAGGCGCCCGAGATCAACACCTTCTGCCCGGCGCGCAACTGGGCCAGGGTTTGCAAGGCTTGCAGGGCCGTGCCCGCCGCCACCGGCAGGCAAGCGGCCGTCTCATCGCTGACGCCTGCGGGTGTGGCCGCGATCAGGCCGGTGCCGATCACCAGGGTCTCGGCGCACGTGCCGTGCCCGGGCATCGGGTCGATCGAGCCGAACACCCGCTGGCCGACCTGAAACCCCGTGACGCCCACCCCGAGCGCGCTGATCTGGCCGGCGAAGTCCTTGCCGGTGATGGCGGGCAACTTCGGGCGCCGCAGCCAACGCAACATGCCGTCGCGCAGCTTGAAGTCCACCGGGTTCAGGCTGGCCACCGTGACCTGCACCTGCACTTCACCCGGCCCGGGCAGCGGCGCTGCCAGCTCACGCAGTTGCAACACCGTGTCATCGCCATAATCATCGAACATCACGGCCCGCATCGCTTACCCCTCTTGCACAGCGTTCATCCACTGCGACAGCATTGTCCGCGCGGATCAGTCAGCCAGCCCCTTGTCGGCCCTGCACGCGCGATAAACATCAACCCGGCACCACGCCGCCACACTGTCAAGCCATGAGAGCACAAGCTGCATTCGTTGAACCACCGGGCCTGCCGGCGCCCGAGTGGCACACCAGCCAGTGGTTCAACCACGCCGGGCCTTTGCGCTTGAGCGCGCTGCGCGGCAAGGTGGTCGTGCTGCACGCCTTTCAGATGCTGTGCCCGGGCTGCGTGCAGCATGGCTTGCCGCAAGCGCAACGCATTCAACGCCAGTTTGCCGGCCACGACGTGGTGGTGGTTGGGCTGCACACGGTGTTCGAGCATCACGCGGCGATGACGCCGGTGTCACTGGCCGCTTTCTTGCACGAGTACCGCGTGAGCTTCCCGGTTGGCGTGGACGCGCCCGGCTTGAACGCTGGTGAGCCGATCCCGCAGACGATGCGCGCCTACGGCATGCAAGGCACACCCAGCCTGGTGCTGATCGACCGCCAGGGCCACCTGCGCCGGCACGGCTTCGGCGCCGAAGACGACCTTACCGTGGGCGCGGCCATCGCCTGGTTGTTAGCCGAGAACCCTTTGGCTGACAACCGAAGCGGGCCGAACGCCGGTTGACCCTCGGCCGCTCAGGGCTCGCCACCCGGCTCAAGCGCCGCCGCGGCGTCATCGCGGCAGGCCTGCTGCAACCGCGCCCACCCCTGGGCGCCCAGCGCGCGCAGCCTGGCTTGGTTGGCATCGAAGATGGCCTCGGGCTGCGGCAACGCCGCCACCGCGCGTTCCACGCTGGCTTCGCGCAGCAGGTGCAGCGTGGGATAGGGCGAGCGGTTGGTGGCGTTCTCGATGTCCCCTTCAGCGCTGCCGGCAAACTGGTACTGCGGGTGAAAGCTGGCCACCTGGATCACGCCTTGCAGATCGAGATCAGCCACGGCGGCGTCGGCCACGTCGAGAAAGTCGTTGTATTCAAGAAAGTCGTGCAACACGCCAGGGTGGATCAACAAGGTGGTTTCGATCTCATCCGGCGTGGCTTGGGCCAGCCGATTCAGCTCAGCCACCAGGCTGGCCTGCAAACCTGCCACCGAGTCGGCGGCGCACACCACATAGCGCACCAGGCCCTTCGCCTGCGGTGCCTTGGCGAAGGGGCACAGGTTCAGGCCGATCACCGCGCGTTCCACCCAGGCGCGGGTTTCGGCGATGACGCGGCGCTGGTCCATGAAAGCCTGATGTGAAACGTTGTTTCGTTCAACCCGCAGTGGGCAGCACGGCAGCGTGGGCATCGAGCACGTCTTGCAGTGCGGCCATGAACAGCTCGACTTCGGCGTCGCCCACTTCCAAAGACAGCGCCACCAGGCCGCGCCGGGCCATGAACATGCCGCGTTCGAGCAAGGCAAAGAACAGCAGGTCGCGCACGCGCGCATCACACCCGGCCAGGTCGGCCGCGCTGCGCAACGGCCGGGCCGTGGGGTGCAGGCTCAGCAACGAGCCCAGGCCGCTGAATTGCAGGCCCAGGCCGCGGCGGGCGAACAAGGCGTTGCCCCGCTCACGCAGCGCGTCACCGCAGGCATTGAGGGCGGTGATGGCCGCCGGCTGCCACAGCTCGCGCAGCCCGGCCAGGCCGGCGGCCATGCTCAGCACGTTGTTGTTGAAGGTGCCGGCATGGCCCAGGGCACCGGGGCGGCGCGGGTCGAACTGTTGCATAACGTCGCGCCGGCCGCCAAAGGCGCCGAACGACAGGCCGCCGCCGAAGTACTTGCCCAGCGTGGTGAGATCAGGGCTCAAGCCGAGTTGCGCCTGGCGCCCGCCCAGGCTCAGGCGCGAGGTCATGACTTCATCCAGCACCAGCAGCGCGCCGCATTCGCGCGACAGCGCTTGCAGGCCGTGCAGGAACTCCGGCGTGCCGGCGATGCAGCCGCCGGCGCCGAGCATGGGCTCGACCAGAATGGCCGCGATCTCGCTGCCCTGGCTTTGCACCACTTCGGTGGCCGCGGCCAGGTTGTTGTAGGGCGCCACGATCCACTCATGTGGAACGTTAATCGACGCCGCCGCACCGCCGAACGACAAAACGCCGCCGTGGTAGGCGCCCTCGAACACCAGCACCTTGCGCCGGCCGGTGAACGCCAGCGCCGCGGCCAAGGCCAGCAAGTTGGCTTCGGTGCCGCTGTTGGTGAAGCGCAGCAGCGCCATCGACCCGAAGCGCTGCGTGATCTCGCGCGCCAGCGCCTCCTCGCGCTGCGTGTGCGAGGCCAGGCTCAGGCCGTCGTCGAGCGCGCTGATGATGGCCGCGCGAATGGCCGCCGGCGTGTGGCCATAAAGCCCGGCGGTGAATTCGCCCAGCAGATCAAGGTGGCGGTGTCCGTCGGCGCACCACAGCCAGCAGCCTTCACCGCGCACCATGGTCAGCGGGAACGGGGCCTGGAACAGCACGCTGCGGGTGTTGCCGCCGGGCATGACTTGCGCCGCCGTTTCGAGCTGGCGCGCGCTGGCCGGGTGGCGGGTGCGGTAGCGGCCCAGCGCGGCATCCAGCGCCAGGTTGAGCGTGTCGCTGGGTGCCTGGCCGGGTGCGTCGTTGCGTGCGTCGTTCATGCCGCGCGGGCTTGCTCGGCCAGCCCCGCCACCCCGGCCAGACCCGCCACGATGCGTGGCAGCAGCGGCAGCGGCAGGTCGTGCCCCATGCCAGGAACCAGATCGAGTTGCGCCCCGGCAATGTGCTGCAACAGCTGCTGCGCCGCACCGGGCGGAATCAAGGGGTCGGCAGCGCCGTGCAGCACCAAGGTGGGCGCTTGGATGCGCCCGAGCATGGGCGTGCGATCACCATCGGCCACCACCGCCATCAGTTGCCGCGCCGTGCCGGCCGGGCGGTAGGCGCGCATCACGGCGGCGTGCAGGCGTTGGCGCAAACGTTCGGGTTCACTGGGGTAACCCGGGCTGCCGATGACGGCCATGAGCTTGGTCAGGTGTTCCACCACTGCTGCCGGCTCTTGGCTGCGTGGCGGCGTGATCAGCGCCTTGCGCACCCTCAGGCTGGCTTCCGGCAGGCGGCGTGCGCCCGAGGTGGTCATCATCAGCGTGAGGCTGCGCACGCGCTGCGGCTGCGTGGCGGCCAGGTGCTGCGCCACCATGCCGCCCAGCGAGGCGCCGCAAACGTGGGCACTGGGCAGGTTCAGCGCATCAAGCACACCCGCGGCATCGGCGGCCATGTCGGCCAGGCTGTACGGCGCTGTCACGGGCAGGTGCATCAGGTGGCGCACGCTGGCCAGGGCCAGGTTGGGCACGCCCAGGTGATCAAACTGCTGGCTCAAGCCGGCATCGCGGTTGTCGTGGCGGATGACGCGAAAGCCGCGCGCCACCAGGCCTTGCACCATTTCATCGGGCCAGGCCGTGAGCTGCATGCCCAGGCCCATGATCAGCAGCAGCGGCGCGCCGTTCTCCGGCCCGTGCACTTCCACTTCGAGCTCGATGCCGTTGGCGCTCAGCTTCATGTCGTGGTCTTGAAGAACCAGCGCCGCGCGCCTTGAGCGTGGAACGGCTGCCAGTGGTTTGGATCCTGGCGCAGCCGGTCGGCCAGGGCATACAGCGCCAGCGGGTTCAGGCCCATGCCGATGTGGCTGGCTGCGATCTCGATGTTTTCAGTGCGAGCGCCGGCTTCGCCGGCCTCATTCACGCTGCACGGCCAGGCCACGATGCCGTCGCTCTTGGAAAAAATCGACGTGGTGGGCACTGGCGGGGCGCTGCGGATCTGCGCCAGCAGGCGGTCGTCGCTATCGGGTGGATTGCCGTTGACCAGCTTGAAGAAACGGTAGGCGTTGGTGGCCTTGGGGTGGCCCGCGAACGGCGCGCCCAGGGTGACAACGCAGCGGGTGAGTTCGGGCATTTCCTTGGCCAATTCGCGCGCATAGATGCCGCCCAGGCTCCAGCCCACCAGGCTGGCCGGGCGGCCGCTGCGTTGCACCACATCGCGCACCAGCTTGCGGCAGGCTTCAAGCACGCCGGCGCGCGGGCCGAAGTTCAGGCCCTGGCCCCAGGCATGCGGCGCATAGCCGCTGTGTCGCAAGAAGCGGCGCAGCGGCAAGGTGCTCAGGTCGGCCGCGCCCAGGCCCGGGAACACCAGCACCGGGTGGCCATCGCCTTTGGGCAAACGCGCCAGCCACGGGCTGGCCACCAGCGACGCCGCGGCCTCCCAGGGCGCGCGGCCTTCGAGCAGCAACAGCAACAGGTTGGGCGGCTTGAGCGGCTTGCCCTGCGCGGCGCGCGCATGCAAAGGCAGGTTAGGCAGCGCGTGCAGGTGGGGCGAGCCGGGGGAACCTGGGGCGCCTGGCAGGGGTGAGCTGGCGTCCATGCTCAGGCTTTGCTGCGCCGCTTGGTGGCGGGCCGGGCCGTATGGCGCAGCGCAGACTTGACCATGCCCCGGGCCATGTCACCCGCCAGGCTGCTCAAGCCGCCCGCACCGCGCTTGACGGCGGCGCGCGCCAGGCCGTCGGTCGCCGCGCCCATGGCCGCACCCACCGCCACGCCCACCACCTTGCGCGCCTGGCGCAGCGCGCCGCGGGCCAGGCCGGCGGGCGCCAGCGGCTCGGGCTGGGGCAGTGCGCGCAGGTCGTCCAGCGCGAGCAACAGGCCCTGGGCCAGTTCACGCACGTCGGGCATGGCGGCGGCGTCGGCCATTAAACCGACATCGAGCGCGCCGTTGTAGCTTTGCACGGTGATGTTCAGCGCCACGCCATGGGTGACGATGGAGGTGGGGTGGTTGCTGAGCATGCGTGCGCCGGCCATGTACAGCGGCACGGCCGGGCCGGGCACGTTGGAAATGACCACGTTGGCCAAGGCCGGCAGGCGCTCGGCGACCTTGGCTTTGCCGTACAAAGCGGTCAGGGCCTCCATCAACCAGGGCACGCCGATGGAAGGAAAGTCTGTCGGCAAGATGCCCTTCACGCTGCCCAGCGTGCTCTTCATCGACGCCGTGGCCGCCATGATGTGGGCCAGGCGCTTGGCCGGGTCGGCCAGGTGGGTGCCCAGGCTGATCAGGCTCATGCTGGCCTGCGTGTCGGCGCTGGTGTCGCCAGGTGCGCGCAGCGACACCGGCACCGCGGCGATGAGCGACTTCTTCGGCAAGGCCTTGCGCGCCGCGAAGTAGCGGCGCAGCGCGGTGCTGCACAGCATCAGCACCATGTCATTCACCGTGGCGCCATGGCCGCGGCCCAGCGCCTTCAGTTCGGCCAGTGGCCAGCTCACCGCCGCGAACGCCCGCCCTTCGCTCACCGACACGTTCAGCGCCGTGCGCGGTGCCAAACCAAGCTGGTTGCCAGAGCCTGCGCCGCCGAGCAGTTTGCTGCCCGCCAGGGCCTGCTTCGCTGCCTTGCCCAGGGTGCCGGCAGTGCCGGGCAATTCTTTGATGAAGCGCGCCACCATCTGCGCCTGGTGGCTCAAGGCGCCGCGCAGCATCTGCCCCATATCTAACCGCGCCGTGCGTGGGCGCGATGAGGGTTTGATGTTCAGCGCGCGCGGCTCGGGGCTCAGGTCGAGGATCACATTGGCCAGGGCCACGGCGGCCTGGCCGTCCACGGCAGCATGGTGCAGTTGCGTGTACAGGCCCACGCGGCGCAGGCCGTTGGCGCCCGGGGCCAGGCCTTCCAGCACATGCATCTTCCACAGCGGGCGTTTGCGATCGAGCAGCACCGGGTGCAGCCGGCTCACCGCGGCTTCCAGCTCGGCCATGCCGCTGCCCAGACGCGCGGCCTTGGGCAGCTTGATTTCAACGATGTGTTGGGCCAGGTCTGGCGGCGCATCAACCCAGGCCGGGTTGGCCAGGTTCAGCGGCATCCACCATAGGCGCCGGCGCAACACCGGGGCCAGTGGCAGGCGCTGTTCGATGTGCTGGCGCAGCGCGGTGACAAAACGACCCTGGTGGCCGGCCGGCAACTCGAAAACATGCAGCGCGCCCACGTGCATGGGCATCTGCGCGGTTTCAAGGTACAGGAACGTGGCGTCCAGGCCGGAGAGCTGCTTCATGGTGCGCACCCCTTTTGCATGTGCCCCGTCGCCTTACAACGCGCGCAGCGGGTGCGCCCAGTCGGGCCAGGGGCTTTCGAAGAAGGCCTGGGTCATGGCGTTGCTCACCTCGGCCTGTGTGGCCGGGTTCCAGCGCGGCGCCTGGTCTTTGTCGATCACCAAGGCGCGCATGCCTTCAATGCATTCGCTGCCGGTGCCGCGGCGCACCGCAAAGCAGTGCCGCACCAGGCTGCGTTCCATGCGCAGCACCTCGGCCAGCTCCATGCTGCGGGCACGACGAATCTGCTCCAGCGTGACGGCCAGCATCAACGGCGAGGCACGTTCCATGGCCGCCAGTGCGCGCGCCGCCCAGGGGCCGGTGTCGCGCTTGAGCGAGGCCAGGATGTCGGGCACGCTGCCGGCGCCGAAGTGGGCGTCGATGCTGCCGCGGTGTTCGGCCAGCAAGCCCACGCCAGGGTCTACCGCATGGGCATGCACGGTGGCCAGCACCTGTTCGCCGCTGCGCATGGGTTGGTCAACCAGGGCTTCGAGCAGGGCCGGGATGTCGGCCGACATCACGCGCAAGTCAGCCAGGCCCAGGGCCAGCGCATCAGACGCGCCAATGGTCTGCCCGGTCAGGCCCAGGTATTCGCCGGTGTGGCCGGGGCAGCGCGACAAGAACCAGCCGCCGCCGGCATCGGGGAAAAAGCCCAGGTGAACATCGGGCACGCCCAGGCGGCTGCGTTCGGTGACCACGCGCAGCCGGGCGCCCTGCACCAGCCCCAGACCGGCGCTCATGGTCACGCCGTCGAGCAGCGCCACGATGGGCTTGCTGTAGCGGTGCACCAGGTAGTCGAGCGCGTATTGTTCGGTGAAGAAGTCGACCAGTTGGGTGTCACCCTCCAGCACCGCCTGGTGGAAGAAACGCAGGTCGCCACCGGCGCAGAAGGTGGCACTGAGGCTGCCGCCTTGCGCGCCCTGGAAGACCACAGCCATGACATCGGGGTCGCCGTGCCAATGCAGCAGCAAGGCCGTGATGTCGCGCACCATGGGCAGGTTCAGCGCGTTCAGCGCCGAGGCCCGGTCGAGCGTGATGAAACCGATGCCGCCCAGCACCTCGCCACGAATGGCGCCCTGGCTGTTGAGCAAAGGCATGTTGCGCAAGGACATGTTCATGCCGGCCCCGTTCGGCGCAGCGCCCAAGCCTCGTTCACGATCAAAGCTGCCAACACCAGCAACCCTCCACTGAGTACAGACGAAGAGGGTGCCTCACCGGCACCCCACCAGACCCAGGCCACGCCGAAGACGACTTCGAGCAAGGCCAGCAAGGCAGCTTGTGGCGCACTCAGGCGCCGCGCCGCCGACACCGCCAACAGGCACGGCAAGGCCAATTGAACCACGCCCAGGAACGCCAACCAACCCAGATCAACACCCGATGCGCTGAAAGGCCAGGCCAGGGGCAGCGTCAGCGCACAGGACAGCAGCGCGCCCAACAAGACGGCCGCCAGCATGTCCGGCGCGCCGCCAGGCTGGCCGGGATCGTGGCCCGGCCCTGCGCGCACGCCGCCTTCGTTCAACCGCGCCGCGGCCAGCGCCGCTTGCTGCGGCCGCGCCCGCCGCGCCAGGTGATGCAACAGCGTCCAGTTAACCGCCGAGGCCACCGGAACGGCCAAGGCGACCAGGGTGCCCAGCCACTGGCGCGTGTCGGCTGTGCCGACCTCGCCACCGTACATCCAGGCAATGCCCACGCCGGCCACCGAGATGGTGGCCCAGGTGGGGCGGCTGAGCCGATGGCCCAACACGAAGCGCGACAGCAGCGCCGTGAACAGCGGTGCCAGCGCCATGGTGACCAGCACATTGGCCACCTTGGTGAGCGTGAGTGCGACCATGAAGGCGGTGAACATGACGGCCCAGCACACGCCTGACAACCACAGCGCCCGCCCGCCGCGGCGCAGCGTTAACCACAAGGTGCGTGGGCCACGCAGCGCCGACAACATCAGCATCAGCGCCACCGCGTTGAAAGCGCTGCGCCAGAAGGTGACCTCGAAGCCACGGGCTGATTCAAGCTGGCGCGACACGATCCCAGCCGTGCTCCACAGCAGGGTGGTCAGGATCATGAGCAGGACGGCGCGGCGATGCGTCATGGAATTAGCTGAGCGCAAAGCGCTCAGCATGTATGACTAGCTGGAGCCCCCTCCCGGAGGGGGTTCGGGGGAGCTCACACTAAAACGACCGCAAAGCAACGCGAGCGCCCAGCGCTCGCGTTGCGGCGCGAGCATCACGCTTCGCGTGATGCTCGCTTGCGGTCATGTTCCTTCAAGTAACGCTTGCGCAGCCGAATGCTCTTCGGTGTGATCTCCACCAGCTCATCATCGGCAATGAAGTCGACCGCATATTCCAGCGTGAGTTGAATGGGCGGCGTGATCTTGATCGCGTCTTCCTTGCCGCTGACGCGGAAGTTGGTGAGCTGCTTGGCGCGCACCGCGTTCACCACCAGGTCGTTGTCGCGGCTGTGGATGCCCACGATCATGCCTTCATAAACCGGGTCGCCGGGCTTGACGAACATGCGGCCGCGGTCGTCGAGCTTGCCTAAGGCGTAGGTGACGATCTCGCCGTCGTCCTGGCTGATCAGCACGCCGTTCTTGCGCCCGCCGATTTCACCCTTGTAGGCCTCGTAGCCATCAAAAATGTGGCTCGCCAGCCCGGTGCCGCGGGTGAGGTTGAGGAACTCGCCCTGGAAACCGATCAGCCCGCGCGCCGGAATGCGGTATTCAAGGCGCACACGGCCGCGGCCATCGGGCTGCATGTCTTGCAGCTCGCCCTTGCGCAGACCGAGTTCCTGCATCACGCCGCCCTGATGCGCGTCTTCGACATCGACCGTGAGCAGTTCAAGCGGCTCGTGCTTTTCACCGTTCACGTCATGCAGCACCACGCGCGGGCGGCTCACGGCCAGCTCGTAGCCTTCGCGGCGCATGTTTTCCAGCAGGATGGTGAGGTGCAATTCACCGCGGCCGGCGACTTCGAAGATGCCGTCTTCATCGGTGTCGGTCACGCGCAGCGCCACGTTGCTTTGCAGCTCACGGTCGAGCCGGTCGCGCACCTGGCGGCTGGTGACGAACTTGCCCTCGCGGCCCGCCAGGGGGCTGTTGTTGACGCAGAAATTCATCGTCAGCGTGGGCTCGTCGATGGTCAACATGGGCAGCACTCGCGGGTCTTCCAGGCTGGTGAGCGTGACGCCGATGCCCACGCCTTCCACCCCACTGATGAGCACGATGTCACCCGGCCCGGCGGTCTCAGCCGGCTTGCGCTCCAGGCCTTCGAACTTGAGCACTTGCGTGACGCGCGACTTGCGCGGCGTGCTGTCAGGGCCTTCATAAACGGCCACATCCATGCCCGGCTTGAGGATGCCGCTGTGGATGCGGCCGATGCCGATGCGCCCGACGTAAGTTGAATAGTCAAGTGAGCAGATCTGCAATTGCAACGGCTCGGTCTCGCTGCCTTCGTGCGGCGGCACATGTTCGAGGATGGCGTCGAACAACGGGGCCAGGTCGGTGCCCACCACGCCGGTTTCGAGTGTCGCCCAGCCGTTCAGGCCCGACGCAAAGATGACCGGAAAGTCGAGCTGGGCCTCGGTGGCGCCGAGCTTGTCGAACAAATCAAACGTTGCATTGATGACGTAATCGACGCGCGAGCCGGGGCGGTCGACCTTGTTCACCACCACGATCGGCTTCAGGCCCAGGGCCAGCGCCTTCCTGGTGACGAAGCGGGTTTGCGGCATCGGGCCTTCCACCGCATCGACCAGCAGCAGCACGCTGTCGACCATCGACAGCACGCGCTCCACTTCGCCGCCGAAGTCGGCGTGGCCGGGCGTGTCGACGATGTTGATGTGCGTGCCCTTCCAGCGCACCGCGCAGTTCTTGGCCAGGATGGTGATGCCGCGCTCGCGTTCGAGGTCGTTGCTGTCCATCACCCGTTCGGCAACCTTTTCGTTTTCACGGAAGGTGCCGCTTTGGCGCAGCATTTGATCCACCAGCGTGGTTTTGCCGTGGTCGACGTGGGCGATGATGGCGATGTTGCGGATTTGCGTGTTCATGTTTTTAGCTTTACTAACCTAGAAACGGTAGTTGGACGCGCCCGAGTGGGCCGTGATGCGGTGCGCTGGCAAGGCGCGACGACGACGCAGCCTCATGCCTGCTAGGAGGAGCAACGCCGCCAGCGTGCCGCAGCGCGGCTCAATCGGGTGCGTAGCGTTGTCACCCATGAGGTGATCGCTGTCGTGGGTACAAAGGTCAATATCCATGCGGTGTTCCCTGCGGGCGTCAGCGGTCAACAGCCGTTTCTAGGTTCAAGCAGCACTCATGGCCGCAATTTCAATGGGGCTGAGCAGGCGGGTGCAGATCAGTTCGCCGGCCACGATGCGGGCACTGCCCAGGAAGGCATGCTCGGGGCCATAGACACGCACCGCAGGCTCATCGGGCAAGCTGACGCGGCGGCGCAGGCCGGTGAGAAAACGGCCCGCTTCATCGGCCGCCAGTTCCACCAAAGGCCAAGGGCTGACCAGGTGGTCAGCACTGAGCAGCAACGCATCGCGCTGGGCTTCTGTCATATCGGCCAGCGCTTCCAGCGTATGGGCCTGGGCCAGGGTGAGTGGCCCACTGGCCGTGCGTTGCAAAGCTGACAGGTGGGCACCGCAACCCAGGCGTTCACCGATGTCTTCAGCCAGCGTGCGGATGTAGGTGCCCTTGCTGCAGCGCACGTCGAGCACCAGCCGGCTGCCGGTGTGTTGCACGACGTCGATGCCGTAGATGTGGATGTGGCGGGCGTCGCGTTCAACTTCGATGCCCATGCGCGCCAGTTCGTACAGCGCTCGGCCTTCGTGCTTGAGCGCCGAATGCATCGGCGGCACCTGGTCGATCGCGCCGGTGAACGCGGCGCAGGCCGCGGCAATGGAGGCGGCGTCAACGATCACCGGGCGCTCTTCGATCACCGACGTTTCAGTGTCACCGCTGGCCGTTCGCTGGCCCAGGCGCAAGGTGGCGCGGTAGGCTTTGTCAGCGTCCAGGCTGACCTGCGCGAACTTGGTGGCCGCGCCAAAGCACAGCGGCAGCACGCCACTGGCCAGCGGGTCGAGCGTGCCGGTGTGGCCGGCCTTTTCCGCTCGATACAGATGTTTGGCCTGGGCCAGCGCCTGCTGGCTGGTCAAACCCAGCGGCTTGTTCAACACCAGCACGCCATGCACGGCGCGGCGCGGCGGCCGGTTGGATCGCGGTGCGTTCACTCTTTGGCCCGTTCAGCATTGGCGCGGTTGATCAAGGCGCTGAGTTCGGCGGCGCGCTCGGTGGTGCGGTCGTACTGGAAATGCAGCGTGGGCACGGTGTGAATTTGCAGGCGCTTGAACAGGCCGTTGCGCAGGAAGCCAGCCGCTTCGTTCAAAGCAATCTCGCTTTGCGCCGGGTCGCTGACCAGCACCGAGAAAAAAATCTTCGCGTGCGCATAGTCGGGCGTGACCTCGACCGCATTGATGGTGACCATGCCCACGCGCGGATCCTTCAGCTCGCGGATGAGCAATGCGACGTCGCGCTGGATTTGGTCAGCAACACGAAAACTGCGGTTCGGAATGGTTCGCTTATGGCGCATGGTGGGGCCTCAAACAACAACCCCGCCGTCTTGTGGAGGGCGGGGTTGGCAAGTGGGAAGAGCAACTCCGCTAGAGCGTTCTGGCAACTTCCTTGACTTCGAAGAATTCGAGCTGGTCGCCCTCGGCGATCTCGTTGTAGCCCTTCAGGTTCAGGCCGCACTCGAAACCTTCCTTGACTTCGCGCGCGTCGTCCTTGAAGCGCTTCAGGCTTTCGAGCTCGCCGGTGAAGATCACCACGTTGTCGCGCAGCAGGCGCAAGCGCGCCGAGCGGCGGATCACGCCAGCAGTGACCATGCAGCCCGCAATGGCGCCCACCTTGGAGATGCGGAAGACCTGGCGGATCTGGGCCGTGCCGATGACTTCTTCACGCTGCTCGGGCGCCAGCATGCCGGCCATGGCGGCCTTCACTTCATCAACCGCGTCATAGATGATGGTGTAGTAGCGCAGGTCGACACCGTTGTTCTCGGCCAGCTTGCGCGAGCCGGCATCGGCCCGAGTGTTGAAGCCGATGATGACCGCCTTGGAGGCGATGGCCAGGTTGACGTCGCTCTCGCTGATGCCGCCCACCGCGGCGTGCACCACCTGCACCTTGACCTCGGGCGTGCTGAGCTTGAGCAGGCTGCTGGCCAAGGCTTCCTGCGAGCCTTGCACGTCGGCCTTGATGATCAGGCTGAGCGTTTGCACATCGCCGCCCTGGCCCATCTGGTCGAACATGGTTTCGAGCTTGGCGGCCTGGCGCTTGTTGAGCGTGACTTCGCGGTACTTGCCCTGGCGGAAGGTGGAGATTTCACGCGCCCGGCGCTCATCGGCCAGCACCATGAACTCGTCGCCCGCGCGCGGCACTTCCGTCAAGCCTTGAATCTCGACCGGGATGGACGGCCCGGCTTCAGCCGTGGCCTTGCCGTTTTCGTCCAGCATGGCGCGCACACGGCCATAGCTGGCACCAGCCAGCACCACATCACCGCGCCTCAAGGTGCCGGTTTGCACCAGCACGGTGGCCACCGGGCCGCGGCCCTTGTCGAGCCGCGCTTCGATGACCAGGCCCTTGGCCATGGCTTCGCGCGGCGCGCGCAGTTCCAGCACTTCGGCCTGCAACAGCACTTGTTCAAGCAGCGCATCAACGCCCTGCCCGGTCTTGGCCGACACGGGCACGAAGGGTGACTCGCCACCGAATTCTTCCGGCACCACCTGTTCGGCCACGAGCTCGCTCTTGACGCGCTCGGCGTTGGCTTCGGGCTTGTCGATCTTGTTCATGGCCACCACGATGGGCACGTTGGCGGCCTTGGCGTGGTGGATGGCTTCCTTGGTTTGCGGCATCACGCCGTCGTCGGCCGCCACCACGAGGATGACGATGTCGGTGGCCTTGGCACCCCGTGCACGCATGGCCGTGAAGGCCGCGTGGCCTGGCGTATCCAGGAAGGTGATCATGCCGCGCGGGGTTTCCACGTGGTAGGCACCGATGTGCTGGGTGATGCCACCGGCCTCACCGGCGGCCACGCGGGCGCGGCGGATGTAGTCGAGCAGCGAAGTCTTGCCATGGTCGACGTGACCCATGACGGTGACCACCGGCGCGCGCGGCAGCAGGTCGCCCTCTTGCGCGGCTTGTTCTTCTTCACAGAAGGCCTCGGGGTCGTCGAGCTTGGCGGCCAGCGCCTTGTGGCCCATCTCTTCAACGACGATCATGGCCGTCTCTTGATCGAGCTGCTGGTTGATGGTGACCATCTGGCCCAGCTTCATCAATTGCTTGATGACCTCGCTGCCCTTGACCGACATCTTGTGCGCCAGGTCGGCCACCGAGATGGTTTCGGGCACGTGCACTTCCTGCACCACGTTCTCAACCGGCTGCTGCGCCACGGCATCGTGGTCGCGGCTGTCACCGCGGCGCGCGCCGCGCGGGGCACGCCAGCCGGCGCGGCCGGACGACGCACCGCCATCGCTGCGCGGTTTGACGCCACGCTTCTTGGCGTCGTCGGCCCAGCTCGATGACAGCTTCTCGCTCTTGAGCTGCTTTTTGTCGCCGGGCTTGGCGGCGGTGGTGGCCGCCGGTGCGGCGCCGGGCACCGCCTTGGCCTTGTGGATGGTGCCGGTGATGCCGGCTGCATCAGCCGGTTTGGGCGGCTCGACCTTCTTGGCCACCAGCACCTTCTTGGGCGCCGACATCATGGCGCGGATGGCGGCGGCCTCGGTCTCGGCCACCTTGCGCTTGCGGTCGAATTCGGCGGCGCGCAGCTTTTCTTCGGCGCCCACGTCGGCGGCCTTGATCACGCGCAGCGCCGGCTTGGGTGCGGGCTCGGCCGGAGCCGGGGCGGCAACGGCCGCCGCAGCGGGCGTGGATGCGGGCGCGGCCGACGGTGCAGGTGCGGCAGGTGCCGGCGCGGGCGGGCTACCGGCCTTGGCCAACACCGCGGCGGCTTCGGCCGCAGCGGCCGCTGCGGCGGCAGTGGCGCGCTCGCGCTCGGCTTGTGCCTCACGCTCGGCTTGCTCCTGTTCTTCGCGCAGCCGTTTGGCTTGAGCTTCGGCCTGGCGGCGCTGCTCGGCCAGTTCGCGCTCGTGCTCTTCTTGCTCCAGGCGAGCTTGCTCCTGGGCAGCGGCCTGTTCGGCGGCGGCCTGCTCGGCGGCAGCGGCGGCGGCATTGCTGGCGCTGTCGTCGCGTTGCACGAAGGTGCGCTTCTTGCGCACTTCAACCTGAATGGTGCGGGCCTTGCCCGACGCATCGGCCTGCTTGATTTCGCTGGTCGACTTGCGCGTGATCGTGATCTTCTTGCGCTCGGTCGTGGCCGTGCCGTGCGCGGTGCGCAGGTAGTCGAGCAGGCGCTCTTTGTCGACGTCGGTCAGAGCGTCGTCGGTCGAGCCCTTGGCGACGCCGGCTGACAGCAACTGCTCAAGCAGCGCGGTCGCGGGGCGATTCAGCTCCGCGGCGAACTGGGCGACGGTTGTCACAGCCATTGGCGATATTCCTTCAGTGCTTCTGTGTGCATTCAGCGGGTGGGCTGGATAGTCATGCCGTGAACCAATGTTCGCGGGCTTTCATGATCAAGGCCTTGGCGCGTTCGTCATCGATGCCGGTCATCTCGGTCAACTCATCCACGGCCAGGTCGGCAAAGTCGTCGCGGGTGTGGATGCCGCCTTCGGCCAGCTTGGCGATCACTTCCGGGCCCAGCCCGTCAAGGTCGCGCAGGTCTTGCGAAACGGCTTCAACCTGCTCTTCGCGGGCGATTTCGGCGGTCAACAGCGCATCTTTGGCGCGCGTGCGCAGTTCATGCACCGTGTCTTCGTCGAAGCCTTCGATTTCCAGCATTTCCTGCAGCGGCACATAGGCCACTTCTTCCAGGCTGTTAAAGCCTTCGGCGATGAGGATGTCAGCCACCTCGGCATCGACGTCTAACTTCTCGATGAACAGGTTGCGCACCACTTCGGATTCGCGGCCCTGCTTGGCCTGCGATTCTTCGGCCGTCATGATGTTGATGCGCCAGCCGGTCAGCTCGGACGCCAAGCGCACGTTCTGGCCGCCGCGGCCGATGGCAATGGCCAGGTTCTCTTCGTCGACCACCACGTCCATGGCGTGCTTCTCTTCATCGACCATGATCGACTGAACATTGGCCGGGGCCAGCGCGCCGATCACGAACTGTGCCGGGTCGTCGGACCACAACACGATGTCGACCCGCTCGCCGGCCAGTTCATTGGTCACCGCATTCACGCGCGAGCCGCGCACACCCACGCAGGTGCCGATGGGGTCGACCCGGCGGTCGTGCGAGACGACGGCAATCTTGGCGCGCGAGCCGGCGTCGCGGGCGCAGGTCTTGATCTCCAGCAGGCCCTGTTCGATTTCAGGCACTTCTTGCGCGAACAGTTCCATCATGAACGCTGGCGCGCTGCGCGACAGCATGATCTGCGCGCCACGCTGCGTGGGGTCAATGCCCATGATGGAGGCGCGAACACGGTCGCCGGTGCGCAGGTTTTCCTTGGGGATGGTGTCGCTGCGCTTCAGGCGGCCTTCGACGCGGCCTGACTCAACAATGATGTCGCCTTTGTCGAGCCGCTTGACGGTACCCACGAAAACCTTGTCGCCACGCGACAGGAAGTCGTTGAGCAACTGATCGCGCTCGGCGTCGCGGATCTTTTGCAGGATGACCTGCTTGGCGGCCTGCGCACCGATGCGCCCAATGGGCACCGAATCAATCGGCTGCTCGATGTAGTCGTCAACCTCGATATCGGCGATCTGCTCTTGCGCTTCGAACAGCAGAGTTTCTGCATCAGGGATCTGCAGGCCGGCTTCGTTCGGCACCACATGCCAGCGGCGGAAGGTTTCGTAGTCCCCTGTCTGGCGGTCAATCGCCACGCGAACATCCACCTCGCCGCCATGCAGCTTCTTGGTGGCCGAAGCCAGCGCGGATTCAACAGCATCGAAAACGACGTCGAGATCCACGCTCTTTTCGCGCGAAATCGCGTCCACCAGCATCAGCATTTCACGGTTCATCGCGCCTGACCTCCGTCTACCTCTTGCCCGGCAGCAGGCTTGCCCGCGCCGGCCGATCCAGCCTTGCGCCCTTTGAAGTCGATCACGGGCACCAGGCGGGCCTCGCGCACTTCATCGAGCGTGAAATCAAGTGTTCGCTCGCCCTGCCCCGGCTTGTCTTGCGTCAATTCGAGTTGCCAGCCGGCGCCATGCTCACGCAACACACCACGGTAATTTTTGCGTCCGCTCAACACCTGCTTCAAGGTGATGACGACTTCTTGCCCGGCAAAGCGCTGGTAGTCGTGCTCGCGCTTGAGCGGGCGATCCAGCCCCGGTGACGACACTTCCAGGCGCCGGTAATCAGCGTTCTCGGTTTCAAGCACATAGCGCAATTGGCGGGTCACGGCTTCGCAATCTTCGACCGTGACAAACTCGCCCTCGCCGTTGGCATAGGGGTGGCCGGGAATGCGGTCGATCGTGACGCGCAGCAAGCCGCCCGCCGAACGTTCAACATCCACCAGTTCGTATTGCAGAGCCACCACTGCGGTTTCTATTGCCTTGTCTATTGCCATCAAAGCCATTGCGCCAATACGGGCGTGAAGGTTGGGGCGGAAAAAGGGAGAGCCAAAAACGGGAACGCCAAAAAAAATGGGCTGGAATTCATCCGCCCAATCTTTTGACCAAAGAACGTTTGGCCAGCGAAAGGCGCATTGTAACCCGTGCAAGGGGGCCGGGCAACATGCATGCCAGAATCCCCGCGCATTGAAACGACAGAGGCAAATCCATGGGTTTCCTGGCCGGAAAACGCTTGCTCATCACCGGCGTGTTGTCGAACCGCTCCATCGCCTACGGCGTGGCCCGGGCCTGCCACGCGCAGGGCGCGGAACTGGCGTTCAGCTACCAGGGCGAGCGCTTCAAGGAACGCATCACCGAGTTTGCCCGCGAGTTCGGCTCAGCGTTGGTGTTCGACTGCGACGTGAGCGACGACGCGCAAATCGCCGCCCTTTTTGCCGGCCTGGCGCCAAGCTGGCCGCAATTCGACGGCCTGCTGCACGCCATCGGTTTTGCCCCGCGCGAGGCCATCGCGGGGGATTTCCTGGATGGCCTGTCGCGCGAGGCCTTTCGCATCGCCCACGACATTTCGGCCTACAGCTTCCCGGCGCTGGCCAAGGCAGCCTTGCCCCTGCTGCGCCCGGGCAGCGCGCTGTTGACACTCACCTACCTGGGCGCCGAGCGCGTGGTGCCGGGCTACAACACCATGGGCCTGGCCAAGGCCTCGCTCGAAGCCAGTGTGCGCTACCTGGCCGCCAGCCTGGGGCCGCGCGGCATTCGCGTCAATGGCATCTCGGCCGGGCCGATCAAGACGCTGGCGGCATCGGGCATCAAGGGCTTTGGCAAGATCCTCGACGTGGTGGCCAGCAACGCGCCGCTGCGCCGAAACGTCACGATCGACGACGTGGGCAATGTTGCGGCCTTCCTGTTGTCTGACCTGGCCAGCGGCGTCACCGCCGAGATCACCTATGTGGACGGCGGTTTCAACCGCCTGGCCGGCGTGCCGGCCGAAGGCTGAACCCGCAACCCGCTCAGCGCACGCAGTCAACGTAGTACTGCCGCTCGGCGCCTTCGCCGTCGCCTTCCACCAGGCCATGCACGTCGGTGTCGAAGCCCGGGAAAGCGGCGTTGAACTCGCGCGTGAAGCGCAGGTACTGCACGATCTTGCGGTTAAAGCGCTCACCCGGAATCAGCAGCGGAATGCCCGGCGGGTAGGGCGTGAGCAGCGCGGTGGTGATGCGGCCTTCGAGCGCGTCGATGTTCACCCGCTCGGTGTTGCGGTGGGCGATCTGCGCAAAGGCTTCGCTGGGCTTCATGGCCGGCTGCAAGTCAGACAAGTACATCTCGGTCGTTAGCCGGGCGATGTCGCCCTTGGCGTAGGCCTCGTGGATGCCCTGGCACAGGTCGCGCAGGCCCATGCGCTCGTAGCGCGGGTGGGCCTGGCAGAACTCGGGCAGGATGCGCCACATCGGCGCGTTCTTGTCGTAGTCGTCCTTGAACTGCTGCAAGGCGGTTAACAAAGTGTTCCAGCGGCCCTTGGTGATGCCGATGGTGAACAGAATGAAGAACGAATACAGCCCGGTCTTTTCCACCACCACGCCGTGCTCGGCCAGGAACTTGGTGACCACACCGGCCGGAATGCCTGCCGGTGCGAACTTGCCCGACATATCCAGGCCAGGCGTGATCAGCGTGCACTTGATCGGGTCGAGCAGGTTGAAGCCCGGCGCCATGGCGCCGAAGCCGTGCCACTTGGCATTGGCCTTGAGCGTCCAGTCGGCGGCCGAGCCCACGCCCTCGCCCACCAGCTTGTCTGGCCCCCAGACCTGAAACCACCAGTCCTTGCCGAACTCCTTGTCCACCTTGCGCATGGCGCGGCGAAAGTCCAGCGCTTCCTTCAGGCTTTCTTCGACCAGCGCGGTGCCGCCGGGCGGCTCCATCATGGCCGCGGCCACGTCGCAGCTGGCGATGATGGCGTACTGTGGGCTGGTGCTCGAATGCATCAGGTAGGCCTCGTTGAACAAATGCTTGTCCAGGTGCCGTGTCTGTGAGTCTTGCACCAGCACCTGCGACGCCTGGCTCAGGCCGGCCAGCAGCTTGTGCGTGCTTTGGGTGGCGAACACCATCGCCTCTTTCGGGCGCGGGCGGTTGCGGCCCATCGAATGGAAGCTGCCGTAGAACTTGTGGAACGCGGCGTGCGGCAGCCAAGCTTCGTCGAAGTGCAGTGTGTCCACGTATCCATCGAGCATGTCCTTGATGGTTTCGGTGTTGTAGAGCACGCCGTCGTAGGTGCTCTGGGTCAAGGTCATGATGCGTGGCCGCACCTTCTTCGCGTCCACGCCCTTGAGCAGCGGGTTCTTGGCGATCTTGCGCTCGATGGCCTCGCGCGTGAACTCGCTTTGCGGAATCGGGCCGATGATGCCGTAGTGGTTGCGCGTGGGCGTCATGAACACGGGGATGGCGCCGGTCATGATGATGCTGTGCAAGATGCTCTTGTGGCAGTTGCGGTCGACCACCACCACGTCGCCTGGCGCAACGGTGTGGTGCCACACCATCTTGTTGCTGGTGCTGGTGCCGTTGGTGACGAAGAAGCAATAGTCGGCGTTGAAGATGCGCGCCGCGTTCTTTTCACTGGCCGCCACGGGGCCGGTATGGTCGAGCAGTTGGCCGAGCTCATCCACCGCATTGCACACGTCGGCGCGCAGCATGTTCTCGCCGAAGAACTGGTGGAACATCTGCCCCACCGGGCTTTTCAGGAAGGCCACGCCGCCCGAATGGCCGGGGCAGTGCCAGGAGTAGGAGCCGTCCTGTGCGTAGTCGACCAAGGCCTTGAAGAACGGTGGCGCCAAACCATCGAGATAACTTTTGGCTTCGCGGATGATGTGGCGCGCCACGAACTCCGGCGTGTCCTCGAACATGTGAATGAAGCCGTGCAGCTCGCGCAGGATGTCGTTCGGAATGTGCTGCGACGTGCGCGTCTCGCCGTAGATATAGATCGGGATGTCGGCGTTCTTGAAGCGAATTTCCTGAATGAACTTGCGCAGGTTCAACACCGCCGGATCCAGTTCGGGGCCGGGGGTGAACTCTTCATCGTCGATGCTGAGAATGAACGCCGAGGCGCGGCTTTGCTGTTGCGCGAACTGGCTCAGGTCGCCATAGCTGGTCACGCCCAGCACTTCGAAGCCCTCTTTCTCGATCGCCTGCGCCAGCGCGCGAATGCCCAGGCCCGAGGTGTTCTCCGAACGGTAGTCCTCGTCGATGATGACGATGGGAAAGTGAAAGCGCAGCATGGGCGTCAGGCTCCAGAGCCAAGGGGGGCGGGTCAAAAAGGGGCGCAGTGTAGGGCTAGCTACACTGCGCCGAGCCCGTGCCTGCCGGGCATGCCACAAGGAGAAGCGCGATGAGCCTTGAGTCCCCGATCACCTGGTGGGTGCTGGCCGGCGTGCTGGTGGCCGCCGAGCTGGCCAGCGGCACGTTCTATCTGCTGATGCTGGCACTGGGCTGTGCGGCCGGCGCGCTGGCTGCACACCTGGGCCTGTCTCCCAGCCTGCAGATGACCGCGGCCGCCCTGGTGGGTATTGGCGCCACCATGCTGTGGCACTTCAAGCGTTTGCGCGCACCGCGCGCCGGGCCGGTGGAAAGCAACCGCGATGTGAACCTTGACGTGGGCGAGCATGTGCACGTTGACGCCTGGGCGGCCAACGGCGAGGCGCTGGTCAACTACCGCGGCTCGACCTGGCAGGCCAGCTTTCGCGGCGACGGCAAACCCCAACCGGGTGAGCATGTGGTTGCCGCGGTGCACAGCAACCGCCTGGTGCTTGAGCGCAAATTAACCTAACGAATAACTGGAGACGACATGGAAATCTCGCTGATCCTGCTGGCCATTGCGGTGGTGTTCGTGTTCCAGGCCATCAAGATCGTGCCGCAGCAGCATGCCTGGGTGGTGGAGCGGCTGGGCAAGTACGACCGCACGCTCACACCGGGCTTGAGCTTTGTGGTGCCCTTCGTCGAGCGCGTCGCGTACAAGCATTCGCTCAAGGAAGTGCCGCTTGATGTGCCCAGCCAGGTCTGCATCACGCGCGACAACACCCAGTTGCAGGTGGACGGGATCATTTACTTCCAGGTCACCGACCCGATGCGTGCCAGCTACGGCAGCAGCAACTACGTCTTCGCCATCACCCAGTTGGCTCAAACCTTGTTGCGCTCGGTGATCGGCAAGATGGAACTCGACCGCACCTTCGAAGAGCGCGACCAGATCAACGCCGCAGTGGTGAATGCGCTGGATGAAGCGGCGTCGAACTGGGGCGTGAAGGTGTTGCGCTACGAGATCAAGGACCTCACACCGCCGGCGGAAATTTTGCGCTCGATGCAGGCGCAAATCACCGCAGAGCGTGAAAAGCGCGCCCTCATCGCCGCCAGCGAGGGCCGCAAGCAAGAGCAGATCAACATCGCCACCGGCGAGCGCGAGGCCTACATCGCGCGCTCCGAAGGCCAACGCCAGGCCGAGATCAACAACGCCCAGGGTGAGGCCGCGGCCATCACCGCGGTGGCCGATGCCACGGCCGGCGCCATCCGCCAGATCGCCGCGGCGATACGTGAACCCGGTGGTGAGCAGGCGGTGCAGTTGAAGGTGGCGGAAAAGGCGGTGGAGGCCTATGCGCAACTGGCGCAGAAGAACAACACCATGATCGTGCCGGGCAACATGAGCGAGGTGTCGGCACTGATCGGCACGGCCATGGCCTTGATGAAGAAGCCGCCTGCGACACCATGACCCCTGCGCGCAACGTCTTGGGCGGGCCCTTGCAGGCCTGTTCATTCGACCCACTGACCGGCTGGTATCGCGACGGCTGCTGCCACACCGATGAGCACGACGCCGGCAGCCACGTGATCTGCGCACACATGACGCTGACGTTCCTGAACTTCCAGGTCGAGCGCGGCAATGACTTGATCCGCGCCCGCCCCGAGGCCGGCTTTCCCGGCCTGGCCGCAGGCGACCGCTGGTGCGTGTGCGCGCTGCGCTGGCGCGAGGCCTATGAAGCAGGTTGCGCGCCGCCGGTGGTGCTGGAATGCACCCACGAGCGTGCGCTCGAATACGTGCTGCTGGAGTGGCTGCGCAACAAAGCGGTGATTGCGGGCTGAAGCGCGGGCTGAACCGCGGGCTAGAATTTCCCGCTTCGCACGCTGCTTGCGAAGCCGCCGCGGGAGAGGTGGATGAGCGGTTTAAGTCGCACGCCTGGAAAGCGTGTGGGGGCTAATCACCCCCCGCGGGTTCGAATCCCGCCCTCTCCGCCACGCGCTGCACGTGAACAGTTGGCAGCGTGGCGCCGGCAGCGCTGTATTGCTGCCACCCCAGCGAGCCGAAAATATGCCATCCCCGTGGTTGTGAGGTGACCCATGAACGACAAGCGAACGACCGTATTGGGCACTGAGCCGCCCGAAATGGCCAAAGCGTCCGGCGTCAAGAATGGCGACGAGCACTACCAGCAGTTGCGCCGCCTGGGCGGCATGGCGCACCAGGTGCGCGCGGCCACTCGCGCGGCCGACCACTTTGTGGCGCAAGAAAGCGCACAAGACCACGAAACGGCGTCATGGCTGGTCTCGATCTGCCTCACGGTGGCAGAGGAAGTGGCCGGAGAACTCGATGTGTTGGCCAAGGGCCTGAAAGACCGCCCGCCCGAAACCGGCTTGATGCACCCGCTGCAAAAGCTGCGCACGCTGGCGCACCAGTTCCATGCGGCCGCACGCGCGGCAGATCATTTTCTCGACCAAGACAGCGGCGAAGACCACGGCACCGGCTCGTGGCTGATCGCCTGTGCCATGGGCCTGGCCGACCGCCTGGCCAACGCGCTCGATGATTTGGCCAGCCAACTCAAGCGCCCGGGTGCGGCCGAGGTATTTGGCAACGAGAACCCGGCGCGGCGCACCGTGCCTGGGCTGAACATCAAGGGCATGGTCGTTTAACCAGGCCTCAGCCAAACGCCAACGGCAGGTTGGCCACGCTGCGCAGGTAGGGATCGGTCATCCACTGTGGCTGGCCATCGAGCCGCAGATCCGGGAACGCATCAAACAGCGCCTTGAAGGCCACCGGCGCCACCTTTTCGGCAAGTGGTGCGCCCAGGCAGAAGTGGATGCCAGCGCCAAAGCCCACGTGGCCGTCGGTGTCGCGCAGCAGGTCAAGTTGATCGGGGTTCTTGAACACTGCCGGGTCGCGGTTGGCTGAGCCCACCACCACGCCGATGCGCTCGCCCGCCTTGATCGCCACGCCGCCCAGCGTGGTGTCGGCCGCAGCCACGCGGTCGGTCACCTGCACGGGTGAATCCAGGCGCACCATTTCCTGCACGGCGTTGGGCATCAGTTCCGGGCGCGCTTTCAGAAGCGCCAGTTGATCGGGCTGCTGCAGCAGGCTCCACGTGCCGGTGGCGATGAGGAACACCGTGGACAGATACCCCGCCACGGCCAGGTTGATGGAGGTCATCTGGATCTCGTCCGGCGTCATGCCCTGCGGCACACCCTGGCTCAACATCAAGTCCATCATGCCGCCGGCATGGGCCTTCACCGGGCAGCCGCGCATCAACGCCGCGAAGTAGCCGCCCAGCGCCATGGCGCAAGTGCCGGCGCCCAGGCGCTGCGCCATCGGTGACGTGAAGTCGTTGCCGGCCAGGATGGCACTGACCCATTGCTCCACGCCGGCCCAATGCTCCTTGGGCAGGCCCAGCACGCTCATCAACACGCTCGACGGCAGCGGCATGGCATAGGCATTCACCAGCTCCATGCGCCGGCCCTTGCGCGCGGCTTGCAGCAAGGGCTGCGCCAGTTCGGCGGTCACAGCGGGCACCTGTTCAATCGCCTGGGCCAGCATGGCGTCGAGCATCGGGCGCAGCACGTCGTGGCGCGGCGGGTCCATCGAGAAAATGCCCTTGGGCAGGTTCTCGAGCACGCCGAAGGGCCCGGGTGCAGGTGCGGCGTTGGCGGCGTTCTTCAGGAACAGGTCTTTGTCGCGCAGCACGGTCTGCACGTCGGCATGGCGGAACACCCACCAGGCGTCGTACAGCACAAAGCCGTTGGGCAGCGCCACATGCACCTTGGCCACCGGCGCTTGTTCGCGGAACTGCGTGTAGGTGGGCCCGGGGTTGGCGATGAAGGCCGGGTCGTGGGGGTTGAAGGCGGTGGGGTCGAAGGGGGTGGTCATATGGGGCCTATCGGGCAAGTTGGCGCGGGTCGCCGAGGCGGTCGATCAGCCAGCGGCTCACCGCCGGCGTGAACTGCAAATGCATCTGGTTGGTCTCGCAGCAGATGTAGTCATGAAACGGCGAAGCGCCGCTGCCGGGTGGGGGCACAGGCTCGAACGGCCCGCAGCTCAGGTCGAGCGCGCTCACCGTGGGCACGGTGCACACCTGTGGCGCCGGCACGGCCACCTCACCTGACGCCAGGCTGCGTGCGATGGCGGCAGCGATCAGGTTGTACTGGTTCTGGCCACCGGGTGCGCCCTCCCACGGCTGAGTGTCTGCGCCGAGAAGGGTTGGGGCCGTGTTGCCATCGGCCAGCAGGCTGTAGCCGCTGGCCTGCACGGCCTGTTCGCCGCCCGCAGCCAGGGCGTGCAGTTCGGCGTGGGCGAAGGCGCTGCCTTGCCAGCTGAGCATCAGGCTGCCCGGTGCCAGCACGGCGCAGCCGTCGCCCGCGCCGCTGGCCACGGCCAGGCGTTGTGGCAGCTGCGGGTAGTTGCCCACCTCACGCAGCGTGTTGAGCAGTTCGGTGCGCAGCGGGCTTTCAACCACCTGCCCAGCCACCAGGCAGCGCGTCACGAACTGCTGGTTGGCCGGCGAGTCGAGCAAGGCCGCCAACAGCGCGGCCGTGGGGCTGGCGGTCTTGAAGGTCTGCGCAAACCACTGCACGGCCAGGCTGGTGTGCGAACCGGCGTGCGGTGCGTCGATGGTGAGAAACGTGCGCGTCTGGTGCGCCTGGCCGCGCGACTCCATGGTGGCCAGCGCCAGCCGGGTGACCAGCCCGCCCATGCTCACCCCGCCCACCACCAGCGGGTTGGGCGTGCGCTGCATGGCTTGTTCGATGCAGGCCTGCGCCACCTGCGCATTCGCCTCGATGCGCGCCATGCCGTTGCCAAAACCCAGGATCACCAGGTCATGGCCCGCCGCGCGCCATGCCGCGGCGGTGCCGTGCTGGTTGAGCGTGTCGTACAGGTAGTCGCTGGCATAGCCGCCCGGAAAGCCCTCGGCCATGATCAATGGATGCGTCAGCTTTTCATGCCCGGCGCCGAAGTAAACGTAAGCCGTGCCGGTGCTGCCGTTGGCCGCTTTCAAGGCCCATGTTTCGCTGGGCACCGGTGCCGCGGGTTGGGTGCTTAACGGCAGGCTGAAGGCGGCGGTGAGCACCTGGCCGTTCACCACCAGGCGCACGCTGCATGCGGCCGCCGTTGCCGGCCCGTAGCTGGCGCGCGCCGTGCCGCCCAGACGCACCACCTGATAACCGCGCCCATCACCGGCATCGAACTCGAACTGCGCCGGCGGCTGTTGCCCCGCGGCCTGCACCATGAAGCGGGCGTCGAACGCGAACCTGACCGTGCTGCCGCGAAACGCCGGTACCGCCTGACCCCATTGGTCGTGCAGCAAGGGTGCTGCCATGAACACCCGGCGCGTGTCGATCACATCGCGCAGTTGCGGCGTGGGCTCGGCCAGACAGCTGCCCTGCGCGGCGGCTTGGTCGAGCCGTGTTGCGAACTCGCCGCGCCAAGTGCAATAGGCCAAGTTCACCAACGCCACCGGCACCTCGGCATCGGGCCGCATGGCCATGGCTGGCGCCTTCAATGCCAGCAGCTGCGGCAACACACACGGTGCCAGCGCGGCCTGCTGCAACACGCCATACAGGCTTTCAAACTGCGGCTGGCTCAAGCCTGGCGCACCTGGCTCGCCGCCTGGCAACACCGCGCGGCCCCACCAGGCCAGCAGGCCTGGAGGCACGTTGGCCGCATCAGCCTGGCCCACCAAGGCCTTGATTTGCGCGGCCAGGCGCGGGTTGATCATGGCGTGCCCGACAACGCGGCCAGATGGCGCAGGCCGCCGATGCCGGGCATGAACACATACAAGCTGCCCTGCGTGTGCACCAGCCGCGGCAAGTACAGCCGGATCGGGTGGCGCGAATCGTCAGTGGGGATTTCGAACTTGCCGCCTTCGGGCGGCTGCGCGCCCAGCAGCGGGTCGCGCGTGTTGCGGATGCCGGCGCTCGCCAGGTCGTCATTCGCCCACACCTTGACCAGAAATTCGAACTGCATTTCCAGGTCGCCGCAGATGAACAGCCCGAGCAGGCCGCGCTCGATGCCGTCGTTCGGTTTGGCCGGGTCATACGCCGGGCCATAAGGCACGCCGCGGCGGATGATGCGCCGGCTGTGCGGCTTGCCCGTCACCAGCGCACCGCGCGGGTTCAGGCGGCGGATGTGCGAGCCCATCGGGCAGCGCAGGCCTTTTGAATCGTCGAACGAATCGGGCCGCGCCGTGTTGGGCGCGAAGTCGAACTTGTTGATGTGCTCGGGCGCCATGTGCGGCTGTGGCGCCAGCGGCGCCAATGTGAGCGGTGAGCCATCGCGCCAGCGGCCCATCAGCTTGGCGGCAATCAGCTCGGCGTCCATGTTGCTGCGCGAAGCGGCTTCGGCGATGGCCGCCTCGAACGCCACCACGTCTTGCTTGAGCAGGCGCAGCGCAGCGTAGCTGCCGTTGTCCACCAGGCTGCTGGGAAGGTCGCCCGCAAAGTTGCCGCCGTACTGGTTGATGTAGTCCTTGCCGAGCAAGAACTCACCGGCCGCACTGGCCGGCTGCATGTCGGGAGCCAGCTTGCCTGGCGTGCCGGCAATGCGCGGCTGGCCAATGCCGTCGCGGTAGCCGAAGTGCACCTTGCCTTCGGGCAGCGCGCAGGCGTCGTGGCACGAGATTTCGCGCAAACCGTGGCCGGCAAACAAGGCACGCAGTTGGCTGCTGCGCTGGGCCAGGTGGGCGGCGCGGTGTTCGTCGGTGAACAGCGAAACCAGCAGGTGCACCGGCGCACCGGGCCCGCCCAGGCGCCACTGCGCCGGCGCACTGCTGCCCACGTCGCCCAGGTCTTCAGCGCGCTTGGCCGGGCCGTCTTGAAAGGCCTGCGGGAACAAGGCCAGGGTCGCGGCGTCAACGCCCAGCGCAGCCAGGCCGTCGCAGGTGAGGCTCAGGTTGAGGAAGTATTCCGGGCGCTGCTGCCAATGCTCGGCAGTGGTGATTTGCGGAAAGCGTGCTTCGTCGCCGCCCACCACCCCAGCGATGAAGCGGCGCGCCAGTGCGGCGTCTTGCACTTGCAGCGCAAAGTGGCGCGCAAAGTGCACCCGGTAGCCGCGCAAGATGTTGCCTTGAATGTCGCTCAGGTCGAGCTGCGCGGCCGGCGCATCGGGCACCGGCGCGGGCAAGCTGCGCTTGCCGCCTTCAAGCTCGATCACCGTCGACTGTTTGTACGCCGACCAGGGCTGCACCTGCTCCATGTTGTTGGCTTGAACGAAGGCCCAGAAGTCCTGCGGGTACTTCTGTACCGGCAGGCGCGGCGCGTCTTGAATGAATTCGAGGATGGCAGTGAAGATGTCGCCCATCACGGCCACGAAATCCATGATGTAGGACTTCAAGTCACCGTCGTACTCGGTCACCACGATCAGCGTGCCGAAATCTTGCGTGGGCAAGAAGCGCGCGAAGTGCACATAGTGCAGGTTGGCCAGGGCCTCGCGCACTGCCGGCTGGTGCGCCTTGATGGCCATCAGGAGCGCGGGCATCTGCGCCGGGTTCTTCAGCCGCAAGAACAGGTTCAGGCCGCGCTGCATCTGTTCTTCAAGCGCCTGGTCACCGTGGTCGTAGACCTTGGCGGTGGCGGTCTGTGCAGGTGTGTGGGTGGGCGTGGGCATGCGTGTTCTCCAAGCCTGCCAAGGTTGCAGGTGGCGCGCATTGTGTGCAGCACGTGGGCACGCCGCGCCATTGCAAACCACTAGCTCAATAGGTTCTAGGGGGGATGAGAATCCGCTGCAAGCTCATGAATCACAGCCCCCAATCTCTCGCCAGTTATTTGCCACGCCGGCTGCTTAACCGCTTGGTTGAGGGGCCGGCGATCGCGCAACCCGAAGTGACCCTGCGAGACGCGGTGCTGCTGCTCAGTGACATTCAGGGCTTCACCGCTTTGGTCGAGGCCTTCACGCGCAGCGGCCCCGGCGGCCTGGAAGAACTCACCTGGGTGCTGAACCGCTATTTCATCGACCTGAGCGAAGAGGTCATCGCCCACGGTGGCGATGTGTTGTGCATCGCCGGCGATGCCTTCCTGTGCCACTGGCCGGTGTTGCCCGGCGCCACCTTGCATGACACCGTCTTGCTGGCCGCCGCGGCTGCGCAGAGCGTGCAGGCCCGGCTGCATGAGCGCGAAGCCGGCCACGGCCGGCGCTTTCACACCCGCATCGGCCTGAGTGCCGGGCCACTGTGCTTGGGCTTGGTGGGCGGCGTGGGCGGGCGCTGGGAGCTGGTGGCCAGCGGCCCGGCGCTGCATGACGCAGCAGCGGCCGAGGCCGCCTGCACACCGGGCGCAGTGGCCCTGTCGGCACCGGCCTGGGGCCTGATCAGCGCCGCGCATGCGGGGCGTGAACTGCCCGGTGGCCAGGTGGAGTTGCTCACGCCGCTGGCCAAGGTGCCCGCCGCCCAACATGCAGCGCTGCCGCTGTCCAGCCACGACGCCACGCTGCTGCACCCCTATGTGCCGCCTGCGGTGCTGGCACGCGGCGCGGCCACGGCCGAGTGGCTGGCCGAGGTGCGCAACGTCACCGTGTTGCTGGCCGACCTGCCGGCGCTGAATGACGACCAGCCCGAGGCCGTGCAGCGCACGCAGCGCAGCGTGGCCGCCTTCCAGCAGGTGGTGCAGCGCTTCGAGGGCACGGTGCGGGTGGATGTGGATGACAAAGGCATCATGGTGCTGGCCGTGTTCGGCCTGCCGCCGCGGGCGCATGAAGACGACGCGCGCCGTGCCGTGCGCGCCGCGCACACGCTGCACGATGCCTTGATCGAGCTGGGCGTGCAGTGCGGCATCGGCATCGCCAGCGGGCGGGCGTTTTGCGGCGCCTTCGGCAGCGACCTGCGCCGGGAATACCTGGTGCGCGGCGACGTCATCAACCTGGCCGCGCGTTTGATGCGGATGGCCAATGTGAACCAGGGTGCGCAAGTGGTGATCGACCACGCCACCATGCAGGCCCTGCGCGGCAGCTACGAGCTGCGCGAACTCAGCGCGGTGGTGGTGAAGGGGCGCAGCGAGCCGGTGCGCTCCTACCTGCCCTTGGCCGAACGCCAGGCGGCGCACACCGCACACCGCGCACCCGTGGGCCGCGAGGCTGAACGCCAACTCTTGCGTGATGCCGCACAGCGCTTGCAGCAAGCGCATCAAGGCTCGTTGACGCTGATTCATGCTGACGCCGGCCTGGGCAAGTCCACGCTGGTGGCTGAAGCGCGCCAGCAGGCCCAGGCGCAAGGCCTGCGCGTGCTGCAAGGCGCGGCCGGTGCCGTCGAATCCACCACCGCGTATTTCGCCTGGCAGCCGGTGTTTCGCGCCTTGCTGGGGGTGGACGGCGGCGCGGCGCGTGATGACGTGGCGCAGCGCGTGAACCAGTACATGCAGGCCCTGCCCGAATGGGCCCGGCTGGCGCCGCTGCTGGGCAGCGTGCTCGGGCTGGCGCTGCCGGAAGACCCATTAACTGCGCAGCTCACCGGCGCCGTGCGCGCCGAGAACACGCGCCGCCTGCTCACCGCCATCCTGGCGCATGAAGCGGCGCGCACGCCCACGCTGCTGGTGCTGGAAGACGCGCATTGGCTCGACAGCAGCAGTTGGGCGGTGTTGCATGACGCGGCCACGCTGGCCGGCACGCTGATGCTGGTGGTGACCACGCGGCCGCTGAGTGGCGCCGACAGCGCTGAGTTCGCCCGCCTGGAGCAACTGCCGGGCTGCCAGGTGCTGAGGCTGGACACCTTGGCCAGCGAGCACATGGGCCAACTCATCGCCCAGCGCCTGGGCCTGCACGCCGTGCCGCCGGCGCTGCTGAACCTGGTGCAGGAGCGCGCCGCCGGCCACCCGTTCTTTTGCGAGGAGCTGCTGCAAAGCCTGCTTGAATCGGGCAGCTTGCGCGTGACCGAAGGCCGCTGCGAAGTGGGCGACCTGAAAACGCTGGTGCTGCCCAATTCCGTGCAAGGCGTGATCCTCAGCCGCATCGACCGGCTCACCCCCGGCCAGCACTTGTGCCTGAAGGTGGCGGCGGTGATCGGCCTGAGCTTCACACTGCGCACGGTGAGCGACACCCTGCCGCAGCGCGACGAGCAATCCCAGGCGCATGACAACCTGCGTGGGCTGCATAGCGTGAACCTCACGCTGCCGGCTGAGGTCACGCCCGAAGCCTGGCGTTTCAGGCACGCCATCACCCGCGACGTGGCGTATGAGCTGATGCCGCAGGCGCAGCGCCAACCCATCCACCACGCCGTGGCGCAGTGGCTGGAACAGCATCACGCGCAGGAATTGGCGGCACAAAGCGCCCTGCTCGCCCACCACTGGGGCCACGCCGCCGCCCCCGAGCGCGCCCTGCACTACCTTGAACTGGCGGGCGAACAGGCCTTGCGCAACGGCGCCTTTGGCGAGGCCTTGCAGTTCTTCGAACAAGCCGTGGCGCTGCACGCACAAGGCGCTGCGCCCGCCGACGCGCCACGCCGCGCACGCTGGCAAAAAGGCCTGGCCACTGCAACCTACTTTCTCGGCGACTTGCAGCGCAGCCGCCAGCACGCTGAAAGCGTGGCGGGCATGCTCGACTGGCCGGTTCCGGCCGGCGGCCTTGCACTGGCGCGCGGCCTGGCGCGCGCGTTGACGCGGCAAATCGCCCACCGCATCTGGCCGCAGCGCTTCCTGGGCCGGCGTGCCGGCGAGCACGAAGTGTTGGACGAAGCCGCCGACGCCTACCGCATGCTCAGCCAGATCTACTACCTGGCCGGCGCCAACCCCAACGCCCTGGTGTACGTGACGCTGCGTGGCGTGAACGTCGGCGAGCAGGCCGGCCCCTCGCCGACGCTGGCACGCAACCTGTCGAACATGGGCACGCTGTGCGGCTTCATGGGCAAGCCGGCCTGGGCGCAGTGGTATGGCCGGCGCGCCATCGACATGGCCGAGCATGGCGGTCAGGCCGCGGCAGCGGCCTATGTCTGGTCGAACAAGGCCTTGTCCGAGGCGCAGGCCGGGCACTGGGCCGGCGCCTTGGCGGCCAACACTGAAGCGCTGCAACGGGTACAGCAACTGGGCGACTTCAACTTCGAATGCGAGGTGCTGTCGATCCGCGCGGCCTTGTATACCTGTAGCGGTGACTTTACCGCCGCGCCTTCGGCCTATGAGCGCCAGCGCGCCTTGGCGCTGCGCAAGGGCAACCAGCAAATGCTGTGCTGGGCCTTGCTCGATGAAGTCGAAACCTGCTTGATGAGCGAACGCGATGACGAGGCGGCCGCCGTGCTGGAACGCGCCTTGGCCGTGCCCACCGCCGCCACCGACGGCAGCAGCACGCTGGACAAGTTGCAAGCCACCGCGCAGGTGCGGCTGCGCCAGGGCCGCAGCTATGACGCCGCCGCCGCGGCGCGCCCCGTGCTCGACGCCATCACTCACCATGCGCCGGCCGGCTACTACTGGGTCGCGTTCGGTGCCAACGCCACCGAGGTCTTCATCGACTTGCTTGATGGCGCCGGCGCAGCGCGGGCCGATCGGCTGGCCCAAGCGCAGCGCGGCTGCAAGGCCCTGGCCAAGCTGGCACGCACCTTCGGCAACGTGCGCCCGCGCGCCGCGCTGCTGGCCGGGCGGCTGCACGCGGCCCAGGGCAATGCGGCAGCGGCCTTGGCCAGCCTGCAGCAGGCCTTGCAGTTGGCGCAGGCGATGGACATGCGCTTCGAGCAGGCGCGCGCGCAACTCGAAATCGCGCGCCTGGGCGCGGGCGACAGGCCGGCGTTGAGCCAGGCCGCGCAGGCCTTTGAAGCGCTGGGCGCCGTGCGCCTGCTGACCCAGGCGCGGGCACTGCTGACCCGGGCTTGATCAGCCTGAGAACGGCGGTTGATGCTGTGCTGGCGGCGAACCGAAGAAGACCGCGCGGGCACAGGGCACGTCGCGCCGTGTGATCAATCGATCACCGCGTCGGCGCGCAGCAGCAGCGACCGCGGGACGGTGATGCCCAGCGCCTTGGCGGTTCTCAGGTTGATGACCAGCTCGAACCGGGTCGGCTGTTCGACGGGCAAGTCACCGGGCATGGTGCCGTCGAGGATGCGTGCGGCGAGGCTGGCGAGCTGCCGATCCATCGGAACGCGTTGCGGGCCATAAGCCATCAGACCGCCCTCCTCAGCGCTTTGCGACCACTGATAGATGGTGGGGAGTCTTGCCCGGGCCGCAAAATCGATGATGCGTGCGCGGTTGGCATGCAGGAAGGGTGAACTGAGTACGTTGATCCCCGCCACGCGGAGCTGGCGTGCGCTGGCGAGTGCCGCGTCGACTTGGGTTGACGTTGATGCATACGCCGCGTGTGCGACCAGCCCGAGCGAGCGAGCCGCGGCCTCGACCGACAGCATGGCATCGTCGCGCGCGAAGGGTTCGCCGAGGTTGAGAACGGCGCTGCCCTTGGGAAGCAGTTCGGCGAGCAGTTCCAGGCGCTTGGAATTCAGCGGCGCGGAGAGAATGCTGATCCCCGTCACCCTGCCGCCCGGACGCCCAAGACTCGTCGCGAGACCCACTCCGACGGCCTCGGCACTGGTCGTCACGACGGCCACATTCTGGTCGGCAGCGAGCGCGGCGTCCCTGGCGACCGGCCCGAACGCGATGATCACCGCGGGCTTCAGCGCAGCGAGCTCCACGGCAAGCCGGGCAAACTCCTCGGGACGAGCGGCATAACGTGCCTCGATGACGATGTCGCGGCCTTCGACATGCCCACCGTCCCGCAACCCGTCGCGCAGCGTCTGCAAGGTTTTGCTGCTGGCAGACGGCGTGCCCACAGTCCCAAGCAACCCGACCCGGCGTGGCTGCCTGGCCGTCTGCCCGAGGGCATGCGGCACGACGAAGGCCGTACCCAGCGTGGTCGCGCCCGCGACCACCAACAGACGCCGCTTCACTCGATCATCTCGTCGGCCCGCAGCAGCAGCGCTTGCGGGATCGTCAGGCCGAGCGCGCGCGCGGTCTTCAGGTTGACGATCAGTTCGAATTGGGTCGGTTGCTCGACCGGGATGTCGGCCGGCTTGTCGCCCTTCAGGATCTTGTCCACATAAGCCGCAGCGCTGCGCCAATGCCAGGCATCTGCCGAAAGGTACGACATCAACCCACCGGCGGCCACGTAGGGGCGGCCACCGAAGATGGCCGGAACGCGCAAACGCAGCGTCGTCTCGACGATGAGCGAACGCTGCTGGCCGAACATCGGGTCGCCCAGAACCACGAGTGCCCCACCCTTGGCACGCGCGATCGCGGCTTCGAGTTCGGCCGCCTGCGCCACGTCGATCCGGTCGAGCTGCAAGCCCAGTTGCCTGGCTCGCATGGACAGCGCGTCGAAGAAGAACCCGTTCGCCGGGTTGGCACGGTTCATCAGCACGCCGAAGCGTTTGACATGCGGCAGCGCGGACGCCAGCAACTCGAGTTGCTTGGGCAGAAGTTCTTCGCCGGCCGACGAGGTTCCGGTCAGGTCGCCGCCCGGCCGCGCCAGGCTTGCGACGAATCCCGAACCCAGCGGGTCGCCGGCGTTGACCATGACGACCGGAACGCCGGGAGCACCACCTCGCGCGGCGTTGATGGTGATGGTGCCGGAGGCGAGGATCAGCGCCACCGGGAGCGCCTTGAGTTCGGCCGCGGCTTCGCGCTGGCGCTGCGGCGTCACGCCCGCATGGCGGGTTTCGATCACCAGGTTCCTGCCCTCGACCCAGCCCAGCTCGCGCAACCGGGCACGCAGCTGATCCTGGCGGACCAGGTCGAGCGGCATCGGCCCGTCGGTTGGCAGCAAAAGCCCGATCTTGAAGGTCTTGCCCACCTGCGGCTGGGCTTGCACGGACAGCGGCGTGGTCAGGCCGAGCGCCAAAAGGCCGATCACGGCGCCGCGGCGCTTCATTCGATCACCTCGTCGGCGCGCAGCAGCAGCGAGCGCGGCAGCGTGATGCCCAGCGCCTTGGCAGTGACCCGATTGACCACCAATTCGTAATGCGTCGGCTGCTCGACCGGCAGGTCAGCGGGTTTGGTGCCTTTCAGGATCTTGTCGACATAGCCCGCCGCATAGCGATAGTTGCGGGCGATGTCGGCGCTGTAGCTGAGCAGGCCGCCGCCCAGCACATGTTCGCGCAAGGCATACGCCACCGGCAGCCCGGTGTTGCGCAGCCGTGCCTCCAGGGCCGCGCGATGGTGGATATACATGCCGTCGGCCACCACCACCACGACTTGCACCCGGGCGTCGGCAATCTGCGCGGCCGCGGCATCAACTTGCCCTGGCGCACTGGCCACCACCCGCACCGCCAGCAACTGCAGCTGTGCTGCGGCGCCTTGCGCGGCGGCCCAGAACGAGACATGCGACGGATTGGTTTCGTTCAGCACGACGGCGATTCGCCGCGCCGCCGGCACCGCTTCGTGCAGCAGTTCGATCAGCTTGGCGAGCACCACTTCGTTTTGCGCCGTCACGCCGGTGATGTTGCCGCCCGGGCGGGCCAGGCTCGCAACGAACCGGTTGCCTACCGCGTTCGACACGTTGGCCATCACGATCGGAATGGTCGACGTGGCCTGTTGCGCGGCGCGGGCGGCTTGCGGCGGGCCGACCACGATCACCTCGACCCGCTGTGCAACCAGTTCCCGCGCCAACGCATCGAGGCGTTCCACGTATCCGTCAGCGAACAGGAACCGGTATTCGACGTTGCCGCCCTCGCGCCAGCCGAGGTCGTGCATGCCGAGCTTGAACGCGTCGTAGAAACGCTGCGATCCGGTGATGGAAGTGATCGACAGGCTGCCGACCCGGCGCAACGTGGGCGGCGTCGATTGGCTGCGGGCCGGCGGGTACGAGGCCAGCAGCGCAACGCCGCTTGCAATCGCGAGCCTGCGCCGCGTGATCATTCGAGGCCCGTGGAGGTGGCGATTCGGCGCGGCGGCATCGGAATTGCAATGTCAAGTTGGCGGGCGGATGTTACGTTGCTGGTCGATCGACTTGGCGCCGCCGCAGCGCTGCACGCTGACCTCTCAAACCTCCGTGATCCTGCGGTTGGCCGCACCAGGTAGCGTGGCCAGGCTGCGCCCGACGCTCGAACTGAGGTCGTTCTCGAACACCGAGCCGACGAAGACCCAGTCGGCACGCGCCTGCGCCGGCGTGAGCGTGACGAGCAGATAGCCGCGGTCGCTGGTCTCGGCGTAGCGCAGGTCGGGCACCATCTTGACGAAGGATTCGGCCAGGTACTGGCGGGTGATACGCGGGTATTCGAGTTCGAGCCCGGCCGAGGTGACGGAAGGGGTTGCGAACTCGACCCCGACCGCAGCGCCGCTGGCGTCTTTCAGGTCACTGGCCCAGGCGTTGTGCGAGTCGCCGGCCAGAACGACCAGGTTCTTGTCGAGCCGGCGCGCGGTGGCAAACACCGCCTCGCGCGCCGCGGGGTAGCCGTCCCAGGTATCCGATTTGAACGGCACGCGCGGCTGCGCGACCAGGGCCTGTTGTGCCGCGCTGCGCAAGGCCGGCGGTGTGGACTGCGCCAACAAGAAGGCGGCGATGGTGTCTTCGTTGAAGCTGTCGAGCACGCTAACCGGCAGGTGCATGCGCCCCATCCAGACCTGTGAGCCGAGCAGTTGCCAGGTCGCGTTGGAAGACTGCAACCCAGCATCCAGCCAGGCCGACTGTTCGGCGCCCAGCATCTGGCGCGTCGGGCTCGCGGTGGCGCCGGAAAGGTGGTCGGCGCGCGAGGCTTCCTGGTCGCGGCCGATGGCGCGCGCGTCGAGCATGTGCAGCGTGGCCAGGTTGCCGAAGTCGAAGCGGCGGTAGATCTTGGCCGGCGCCGCCGGGTCGGGCAGGCGCATCGGCAACCATTCCTGGAACGCCTGCATCGCCGCTGCGCGCCGCGCGCTGAAGCTGCCCTTGCTCGGGTCGTGCGCGCTCGCGCCGTTGCGCCAGATGCCGTTGATGAGGTCGTGGTCGTCCCACACCGCGATCACCGGCATCGCGGCGTTCATCGCCTTGAGGTCGAAGTCGCCGCGGTAGAAAGCGTGACGATCGCGGTAGTCCTGCAGCGTGATCAGTTCACGGTCGGGTTCCCAGTTGCGGCCCAGCAGGCGCGAGGCAAATTCGAGCCCACGGTTCAGGTCGGATTCGTAGATGTAGTCGCCCAGCAGCACGGCGGCGTCGATGTCTCCGCGCCGAGCGGCGTCGGCGTAGGCGTGGAACTGGCCCACCGGGTAGGCCGCGCAACTCATCACCGCCAGTCGCACCTGGGCGTTTGCACCGAGCGCGCCAATGGGCAAGGTCTTGGTGCGCCCTGCGGGCGACAGCTCGGCACCGAAACGGAAACGATAGTGGTAGGTGGTGGCCGGCTGCAGGCCGCTGGCGTCAACCTTGACCGTGTAATCGCGCGCCGCACTGGTGTTGGCGGTGCCCGATGCCACCAGGCTGGTGAAGAGCGGGTCGCGGGCGATCTCCCAGCCCACGTCGACCGCGCTGCTGCTGCTTTGCGTGACGCGGGTCCAGAGGATGACGCGGTCGGCCAGCGGGTCGCCGCTGGCCACGCCGTGGCCGAACGTGCCTTCGGGTGTGGTGCCGCCGCCGCAGGCGGACAGGCCGAGGCCCAGCGGGCCCAAGGCAGCCCCGGCCAGCGTGCCATTGCGCACGAAGCGCCGGCGCGTGATCGGCGCGGCATCAGCCATGGTTTCGATGGTTTCGCGCGGCTTTGTGGCTTCGGGCTGCCCAGGTTGGCGCATGGTGGATCCCCTTCTGTATGGCGCGCTGACAGGCAGCGCAGGCGCAAACAGGTTAACCCGGCGCCGCAGCGCGCGACAGCCCCAACACCAGCTTCTGGTACAGCCCCAGGTATTCACGCGCCGGCCCGGCCCATGAAAAGTCGCGCGCCATGGCGGTGTGCATCAAGGCGCGCCAGCCGCTGGCGTCGTGCCAGCAGGCCAGGGCGCGCTCCAGTGCCAGGGCCAGCGAAACGGGCGTGGCTTCATCGAAGACAAAGCCCGTGGCGCGGTGCGCGCGGCGCGCGGCGTCGCTGGCGTCGACCACCGTGTCGGCCAGGCCGCCCACGCGGCGCACCACCGGCAGCGTGCCGTAACGCAAACCGTAGAGTTGAGTCAGGCCGCAGGGCTCGAAACGCGAGGGCACGAGGATCATGTCGGCACCCGCCATCACACGGTGCGCGCGCGCTTCGTCGTAGCCCACGAACACGCCCACCTGGCCCGGGTGCTCAGTGGCCAGGTCGCGCAGCGCAGCCACCAAGGCGGCATCGCCACTGCCTTGCACCACGAGCTGCACGCCTTGCTGCAAGAAGCGGCTCATGGCGGCCAGCACCAGGTCCACACCCTTTTGCATGGTCAGCCGGCTGACCATGGCCAGCAGCGGCTGGCGCGGGTCTGTTTGCAGACCCGCTTCGCGCTGCAAGGAGGCCTTGCACGCCACCTTGCCGGCCAGGTGCTCGGCGCTGTAGGTCTGGGCCAAGGCGCGGTCGCTGGCCGGGTTCCACACCGCGGTGTCAATGCCGTTGAGGATGCCGGTCACATCGGCCGCGCGTTTGCGGATCACGCCGTCCAGGCCAGCGCCGAATTCGGCCGTGGTCATTTCCTGCGCGTAGCTGGGGCTCACGGTGGTAATGGCATCAGCAAACTTCAGCCCGGCTTTCATGAACGAGAGCTGGCCGTGGTATTCGAGTGCTGAAGGCTGCATGAAGCGCGCCGGCAGCCCGAGCAAGGCACCGTCTTGCAGCGGGAACAAGCCCTGGAAGGCCAGGTTGTGGATGGTGAACACGGTGGCCACGCTGCGTGCCGCGTGCAGCGGCTCCAGGTAGGCGCAGGCCAGCGCCGCATGCCAATCGTGGGCGTGCACGACTTGGGGCGACCAATCGGCGTCCACCGCGCCGCAGGCCAGTTGCGCGGCGACCCAGCCCAGCAGGCCGAAGCGCTGCAGGTTGTCGCTCCATTCGCTGCCGTCATCGGCCTGGTAAGGGCCGCCTGGGCGCTGGTAGAAAAACGGTGCGTCCACCACATACACCGGCAGGCCCAGCACCGGAATCTGCGCCCGCAGCACGCGCACCCGGGCCGCGCCAAAGGCCGGGCTCAGGTCGCACAACACGTGCGCGCCGGCCAGTGCGTCGATGATGGGCGGCAAGCCCGGCAGCAGCAGCCGCACTTGCGCGCCCTGTGCCACCAGCGCCTGCGGCAAAGCGCCCAGCACATCGGCCAGCCCGCCCGTCTTGACCAGTGGGAAGACCTCGGCGCCAACGTGCAATATCTTCATGCCAGCTTGTCGAGCATGGTCTGGGTGACCAGGGTCACGCCCTTGGGGGTGACGAAGAAACGCTGCGCGTCCAGCGCCGCGTCTTCACCGATGACCAGCCCATCAGGCAGCACGCACCCGCGGTCGACCACGCACTGGTGCAGCCGCACGCCGCGGCCCACCTGCACACCGGGCAACAGCACCGACCAGTTCACCAGTGAATGCGAATGCACGCGCACGCTGGAAAACAGCACCGAGCGGAACAGCCGCCCGGAAATGATGCAGCCGCCCGACACCAGCGACTCGATGGCCATGCCGCGCCGGTCGTCAGCGTTGTGCACGAACTTGGCCGGCGCGAGCTGCGGCTGGTAGGTCAGGACGGGCCAACTGCGGTCGTACATGTCGAGCAGCGGGTCGGTGGCGGTGAGGTCGATGTTGGCGTCCCAGTAGGCGTCGATCGTGCCCACGTCGCGCCAATAGGCCTCCATGCCGGGCTTTTGGCCCACGCAACTCATGCTGAACGGGTGCGCCACCGCGCAGCCGTTGCGCACCGCATGGGGAATGATGTCTTTGCCGAAGTCGTGCGACGAGCCGGGGTCGGTCATGTCGCGCTTGAGCTGTTCATACAGGTACTTGGCATCGAAGATGTAGATGCCCATGCTGGCCAGCGACTTGTCCGGCTTGCCCGGCATGGCGGCGGGTTCAGTGGGCTTTTCAGTGAAGCTGGTGATGACGCGCGCTTCGTCTACCCCCATCACGCCAAAGGCTTGCGCCTCGCTGCGCGGCACCTCGATGCAGCCCACCGTGCACGGCCGGCCGTGCGCGGCATGGTCGGCCAGCATGACGGCGTAGTTCATCTTGTAGATGTGGTCGCCGGCCAGCACCACCACGTAGTCGGCGTCGTAACCATCCAGGATGTCCTGGTTCTGGCTCACCGCGTCGGCCGTGCCCTCGTACCAACGCTCGTCGCCCTGGCGCTGCTGCGCGGGCAGCAGGTCGACAAACTCGTTCATCTCGGTCTTCATGAAGGCCCAGCCGCGTTGCAGGTGGCGCAGCAGGCTGTGGCTTTTGTATTGCGTGATGACGCCGATGCGGCGAATGCCCGAATTGAGGCAGTTGCTCAGCGCAAAGTCGATGATGCGGAACTTGCCGCCGAAGTAAACCGCTGGCTTGGCGCGACGATCGGTCAGCGCGTGCAGGCGGCTGCCTCGCCCGCCGGCCAGCACCAGAGCCACGGAGCGTTTGGGCAAGTCAAGGCCACGGGCGAGATCCAGGTTGGGCATGGGCGGCTTTCCGGTCAGTGTCAGGTGGATGCTGGGCGCCGACTACGTAGTCGGGTCGCCCCAACAGCGCGGTGAACGCCACGCTTCATGCTCATATTTCAAGCGCTCAGCGCAGCGATACTTTGCCATTCTTCAACTCTGGCGTCGCTGTGGTGAATACCCGTTCATTTACGCCTGAACAAGGCGCTATCGCCGATCTCGATTTTCAACTTCTGCACCAAGTGGGCGTGGGCCCCGAGCAGGCCACGCCGGCGCAATTGCTGGCCGCAGTGGCCCAGGTGGTGCGCCCGGAACTGTCGCGCCGCTGGGTGGCCACGCAGGCCGCGCAACGCGGGCAACGCCGCGTGAACTACCTGTCGATGGAGTTTCTGATCGGCCGCACGCTTTCGAACGCGCTGGCCGCGCTGGAGCTGGAACCCCAAGCGCGCCACGCGATGCAGGCCCACGCCGCCAAGCTCGAAGACGTGGCCGCACTGGAGCCCGACGCCGGGCTGGGCAACGGCGGCCTGGGGCGGCTGGCCGCTTGCTTCTTGGATTCAATGGCCACGCTGGGCCTGCCCTCATTCGGCTATGGCATTCGCTACGAATACGGCATGTTTGCGCAGAGCATTCACGAAGGCCGCCAGGTCGAGCACCCCGACCCCTGGCTGGCCGACGGCACGCCGTGGGAATTCCCGCGCGTTGACGTGCATTTCCCGGTGCGCTTTGGCGGCTGGGTCGAGCAGCAGGGCGAGCGTGCTGTGTGGCGCGCGGCCGCTGAAGTCAGCGCCAAGGCCTTTGACATGGTGGTGCCCGGCCATGGCACGCACAAGGTCAGCACCTTGCGGCTGTGGAAGGCCGCCGCGCCCAGCCACATCGACCTGAACGCCTTCAACAGTGGCGACTATGCGCGCGCCGCCGAGGTGAAGAACCAGTTCGAGAACATCTCCTGGGTGCTCTACCCGAACGACAGCACACCGGCCGGGCGCGAACTGCGGCTGCGCCAGGAATACTTCTTCACCAGCGCCTCGGTGCAGGACATCGTGGCGCGCCACCTGGGCGAACACGGCAGCCTGGCCAACCTGGCCGACAAGGTGGCCATTCATCTGAACGACACCCACCCAGCCATCGGCGTGGCCGAGCTGATGCGCGTGCTGTGCGACGACCACGCCCTGCCCTGGGCCCAGGCCTGGGCCACCACGCAGCAGGTGTTCAGCTACACCAACCACACACTGATGCCCGAGGCGCTGGAGACCTGGGCCTTCAGCCTGATCCAGCTAGTGCTGCCGCGGCACATGCAGATCATTCTTCGCATCAACCAAGAGATGCTCGACGCCGCGGCCACGCTGCACCCGGGCGACAACGGCACCTTGAGCCGCCTGTCGCTGATCGACGAACGCGGCGAGCGCCGGGTGCGCATGGCCAACCTGAGCGTGGTGGGCAGCCACACCGTGAACGGCGTGTCGGCGCTGCATTCGCAACTGCTCACGCAAACCATCTTTGCCGACTTTGCGCAACTGTGGCCCAAGCGTTTCACCAACATGACCAACGGCGTGACGCCGCGGCGCTGGCTGGCGCAGGCCAACCCGGGGCTCAGTGGCTTGCTCGATGAAAGCATCGGCTCAAGCTGGCGGTTAAGGCTCGATGAGCTGCAACGCCTCAAGCCGTTGGCTGCGGACGCGGCCTTCCGCCAGCGCTTTGCGGCGGCCAAGCACGACAACAAGTTGCGCCTGGCACGCTTGATCAAGCAAGCCACCGGCGTTGACGTGGACCCGGCCAGCCTGTTCGACGTGCAGGTCAAGCGCATCCATGAATACAAGCGCCAGTTGCTCAATGTGTTGCACGTGGTGACGCGCTACCAGGCCATCCTGGCCGACCCGCATGCGGCCTGGGTGCCGCGCACCGTGGTCTTCGCCGGCAAGGCGGCGTCGAGCTACCACAGCGCCAAGCAGGTGATCCGGCTGATTCACGATGCCGGCCAGGTCATCAACAACGACCCGCGCGTGGGCCGCAAGCTCAAGCTGGTATTCGTGCCCAACTATGGCGTCTCGGTGGCCGAGACCATCATGCCCGGGGCCGATTTGTCCGAGCAGATTTCCACCGCCGGCACCGAGGCCTCGGGCACCGGCAACATGAAGCTGGCCCTGAACGGCGCGCTGACCATTGGCACCGACGACGGCGCCAACATCGAGCTGCGCCAGAACGTGGGCAGCGACAACATCTTCATCTTCGGCCAGCTCGCACATGAAGTGGCGGCGCGCCGCGCGGCCGGCTACCAGCCCTGGCGGTTTTATGAAAGTGATGCGCGCTTGCGCAGCGCGCTGGACGCCATCGGCAACGGCGCCTTCAGCCCCGGCGAGCCGCAACGCTTTCGTGACTTGATTGATTCGTTATTGGGCGGCGGCGACCACTACCAGTTGCTGGCGGACTATGACGCCTACGTGGCCGCGCAGGCGCGGGTGGATGCGCTGTACCGCCAGCCAGAGGCCTGGGTGAGCATGGCCATTGCCAACGTGGCCGGCATGGGCGCGTTCTCGTCTGACCGCACGATTGGCGAGTACGCGGCGCGCGTGTGGAAGGTGGCCGGGGAGCGCTGAAGGATGCTCGCCGCGGCCGACATCGAAGCCCTGGCGCAGGCGCGCCATGCCAACCCGTTCGCGGTGCTTGGCCGGCATGCCGAAGTGGCCGGCAAGCGCTGGCTGCGCGTCTTTTTGCCCGGCGCGCAGGCCGTGGCGGCAGTGTTCGAAGACCGCCAGCAGGCCGTTAAGTTGCCGCCGCGTGCAGACGGCTTGTTCGAAGCGCGCATCACGTCAACAGCGGCGTATCAATTGAAGGTCACCTGGGCCGACGGCCAGGTCAGCCTGCAAGACGACCCGTACCGATTCCCGCCCGTGCTGGGCGAAGTGGATGCCTGGCTGCTGGCCGAAGGCACCCACCTGCGGCCGTTCGAAGTGCTGGGCGCGCAGCCGCGCCAGATGCTCGGCGTTGCTGGCGTGGCCTTTGCCGTGTGGGCACCGAATGCCTCGCGCGTCAGTGTGGTGGCTGATTTCAACAGTTGGGACGGCCGGCGCCACCCGATGCGCTTGCGCCGCGAGTGCGGCGTGTGGGAAATCTTCATCCCCGGCGTGGGCCTGGGCGCGCGCTACAAGTTCGAGCTGCTCGATGCGCAGGGCAAGCTGTTGCCACTCAAGGCCGACCCGATGGCTCGCGCCGCCGAACTGCGCCCGGCCACGGCCAGCATCGTGGCGGCGTTGCCCCCGGTGCAGCCGCAGCGCATGCAGCACCACCGTGCCAATGGGCACGACGCGCCGATCTCGATTTACGAAGTGCATTTGGCATCGTGGAAGCGCAAGCCCGAAGAAGGCGACCGCTGGTTGACCTGGGACGAGCTGGCCGAGGAGTTGGTGCCCTATGCCGCCGGCATGGGCTTCACCCACCTGGAGCTGATGCCGATCACCGAACACCCGTTCGATGGTTCCTGGGGCTACCAAACATTGGGCCTGTATGCGCCCACCGCGCGCTTCGGCCCGCCCGAAGGTTTGCAGCGCTTTGTGCATCGCGCGCACGAGGCCGGCTTGAGCGTGATCCTCGACTGGGTGCCCGCGCACTTCCCCACCGACGCGCACGGCCTGGCGCAGTTCGACGGCACGCACCTGTACGAATACGCCGACCCGCGCGAGGGCTATCACAACGACTGGAACACGCTGATCTTCAACTTTGGCCGCAACGAAGTGCGCGCACTTCTGATCGGCAGCGCGCTGTACTGGCTGGAACGCTTTGGCATCGACGGGCTGCGCGTGGATGCCGTGGCCTCGATGCTCTACCGCGACTACAGCCGCAAGGCTGGTGAATGGATTGCCAATGCCCACGGCGGGCGCGAAAACCTCGAAGCCATCAGCCTGCTCCAGCGCATCAATGAAGTGGTGGGCGGCGAGCGCGTCACGGCGGCCACCTTTGCCGAGGAATCCACCGCCTTCCCCGGTGTCTCGCGCCCCACCTTCGCCGGCGGCCTGGGCTTTCACTACAAGTGGAACATGGGCTGGATGCACGACACGCTGAGCTACCTGGCGCGCGAGCCCATCCACCGCCAGCACCATCAGCATGAGATGAGCTTCGGCCTGGTGTATGCGTGGAGTGAAAACTTCGTGCTGCCGCTTTCGCATGACGAAGTGGTGCACGGCAAGGGCTCGCTGCTGGCCAAGATGCCGGGCGACCGCTGGCAGCAACTGGCCAACCTGCGCGCCTATTACGCCTTCATGTTCGGCCACCCGGGCAAGAAGCTGTTGTTCATGGGCTGTGAGTTCGCCCAGGAACAAGAATGGAGCCACGAACGCAGCCTCGACTGGCACCTGCTGGCGCTGGAGGGCCACGCCGGCATGCAACGCCTGGTGCGCGACCTGAACCTGCTGCTCAAGCGCAGCAGGGCGCTGCATGAGCTCGACACTTCGCCCGAAGGCTTTGAGTGGGTCAGCCATGACGACGCTGCGCACAGCGTGCTGGCCTTCGTGCGCAAGGGCCGCGCTGAAGATTCACGCATGCTGGTGGTGTGCAACTTCACCCCCGTGGTGCGCCACGGCTGGCGCGTGGGCGTGCCGCGCAGCGGGCGCTGGGTGGAGCGCATCAACACCGACTCGCAGTATTACGGCGGCAGCAACATCGGGGCCGAACTCGGCGCGGTGCAGTCTGAACCGCAGGCCTGGCATGGGCGCGCCGACTCGGTGCTGCTGAACCTGCCGCCGCTGGCTTGCCTGATGCTCGAATGGACCGCCTGAAGCCCGGTAGCGCAGCGCTGCACCAGCCGGCGCTGGAGCCCGGCCGCGCCTGGCCGCTGGGCGCGCACGCCGATGCTGCGGGTGTCAACTTCGCCGTGTTCTCGGCACATGCCACGGCCATCGAGCTGTGCGTGTTTGATGACACCGGCACGCATGAACTGGCACGCCACACCCTGCCCGCGCGCAGCGCCGATATCTGGCACGGCCACTTGCGCGGCGCCGGCGCCGGCCTGGTCTACGGTCTGCGCGCACATGGCCCCTGGCAGCCCGCGCTGGGCCTGCGCTTCAACCCGCACAAGCTGCTGCTCGACCCCTACGCGCGCGAAACGGTGGGCCAGTGGGATTGGGCCGCTGCGCAGGGTGGCCACGACAGCGCCCACCCCGATGTGCTGGATGCGCGCGACAACGCCGCCGCTGCGCTCAAGGCGCGGGTGGTTGCCGCCAATTTCGACTGGCGGGGTGATACGCCGCTACACCGCCCACTGCGCGACACCGTGCTGTACGAGCTGCACGTGCGCGGCTTCACCATGCAACACCCTGGCGTGCCCGAGGCCCTGCGCGGCAGCTATGCCGGCCTGGGCAGCCCGGCCGCGCTCGCGCACCTGCAGCGCCTGGGCGTCACAGCGGTGAGCCTGCTGCCGGTGCACCAGCATCTCGATGAAGAGCGGCTGCAAGGCCTGGGCTTGAGCAACTACTGGGGCTACAACACGCTGGGCTTTTTTTGCGTTGAGCCGCGCCTGGCCAGCAGCCCCGCGCCGCGCGATGAATTCAGGCAGATGGTGCGCAGCCTGCACGCCGCGGGCATTGAGGTCATCCTCGATGTGGTGTTCAACCACACCGCCGAGGGCGACCACCGCGGCCCCACCGTGAGCTGGCGTGGCCTGTGCAACAGCAGTTATTACCGCCTCAACCCCAACCATGCAGCGCATGAGCTGAACTACAGCGGCTGCGGCAACACGTTGAACCTGGGCCACCCGCGCGTGCTGCAAATGGTGCTGGACAGCATGCGGTATTGGGTGCAGGACATGCACGTCGATGGCTTCCGCTTCGACCTGGCCCCGGTGCTCGGCCGTCAGGCTGATGCGTTTGACAACACGTCCGCGTTCTTCAAGGCCCTGGCGCAAGACCCGGTGCTGGCCGGCACCAAGCTCATCGCCGAGCCCTGGGACCTGGGACCGAATGGCTACCAGTTGGGCCACTTCCCGGCCGGCTGGCTGGAGTGGAACGACCGCTTCCGCGACGTTTTGCGCGCCTTCTGGCTGGGTGGTGATTGCACGCGCGGTGAATTGGCGATGCGGCTGTGCGCGTCTTCAGACCGCTTTGACAAGCAGCGTCGTGCGCCGGGCGAATCGGTCAACTTCATCACCGCGCATGACGGTTTCACCCTGCGCGACCTGGTGTCGTACAACCAGCGCCACAACGCCGCCAACGGCGAGCACAACCGCGACGGCCACAGCCACAACCTGAGCTGGAACAGCGGCCACGAAGGCCCCAGCAACGACGCCACGGTCAACACCCGGCGTGCGCGCTTGCAGCGTGCCTTGCTGGCCTGCGCCGTGCTGGCTCAGGGCACGCCCTTGCTGTGTGCGGGCGACGAACTGGGCCGCTCGCAAGGCGGCAACAACAATGCTTACTGCCAGGACAACGCCACGTCATGGCTCAACTGGGCCGGTGCTGACGAGGCCTTGCTGGCCTACAGCGCCCGCTTGATTGCGCTGCGCCGCACGCTCAACCCTTTGGGCGAGCGCTGGTTCAGCGGCGCGGCCACGCCAAGCGGCCGGCCCGATGTGCAATGGCTGCGCGGCGATGGGCAAGAAATGCAGCCGCCCGACTGGAACACCCAGCATCCGCGCGTATTGGGCATGCGCTTGAACCGCCCCCAAGCGGCCCTGCTGTGGCTGTTCAATGCCGGCGCGCAAGACACGCCGTTCATGCTGCCGGCCGGCCCCTGGCACAGCCTGCTCGACAGCGGCGACGACCAAGCCGCTGGCCAGCATGAGGGCCGCTACGTCTTGCATGCGCACAGCCTGGCACTGCTGCAGGAGCCACACCGCTGAGGCAAAAAAGAACGCCTCTTGCGAGGCGTCTTGATCTGACGTGCCGGGCTGCCGCCCGGCCCGTGCTGCCGCCCGGCCCGTGCTGAAGCTTAACGAACCACCGCGATGGCGTCGCGCTTGTCGGCCTTGTAGGTGAACAGCGTGAGGGCACCGTTCTTCACGTCGCCCTTTTCGTCGAACGAAATGTTGCCGGTCACGCCCTTGTAGCCTTCGGTCTTGGCCAGCTCGGGCAGGTACTTGGCCGGGTCGGCCGAGCCGGCCTTGACCATGGCCGCCACCATCACGTTCAGTGCGTCATACACATACGGTGCATAGACCTGCACGTCGGCGTTGAACTTGCCCTTGAACTTGGTCTTGAACTCTTCCATGCCGGTCTTTTGCTCGCCTTCCACACCACCGGCCTCAGCGCACACCACCTGGCCATCGGCCATGGCGCCACCGGCCAGCTTGGGCAGCTCGCCCGAGCAGATGCCGTCGCCGCCGACGAACTTGGCGTTGATGCCGAGCTGCTTCATCTGCCGGATCATCGGGCCGGCCACGGCGTCCATGCCGCCGAAGAACACCACGTCGGGCTTGTCCTTCTTCAAAGCAGTCAGGATGGCGGTGAAATCGGTTGCCTTGTCGGTGGTGAACTGACGGGCGATGGTCTTGCCACCGGCGCCGGCCACGGCCTTTTCGAATTCATCGGCCACGCCTTGGCCGTAGGCCGTGCGGTCGTCGATGACGGCGATGCTCTTGCCGCCCATTTCTTTCACCGCGTAGCGGCCCAGGGTGCCGCCCAGGTGAACGTCATCAGCCACCACGCGGAAGGTGGTCTTGAAGCCCTGGCGCGTGAACTTCGGGTTGGTGGCCGAAGGTGAGATTTGCGGGATGCCGGCGGTGCTGTAGACCTGCGAGGCTGGGATGGAGGTGCCTGAGTTCAGATGGCCGATCACGCCGTTGACCTTGGCATCGACCAGCTTTTGCGCCACCGCGGTGCCCTGCTTCGGGTCAGCGGCATCGTCTTCAGCCAACAGTTCGAACTTGGCCTTGGCCGTGCCGATCATCACGCCCTTGGCGTTGAGCTCGTCAATCGCCATGCGCGCGCCGTTCTCGTTGTCTTTGCCCAGGTGCGCAATGGCACCGCTGGTCGGGCCCACGTGGCCGATCTTGACCACCAAATCGCTAGCCGGTGCGGCAGCCGCCGGAGCTGCCGCGGGCTTGGCGGGTTCTTCTTTTTTGCCGCAAGCGGCAAGCACGAGTACCGCTGCAGCGGCCAATGAGAGAGTGAACTTGTTCATGCCATATCCTGTGAAAAAAGGGTAACGGAAGAGGATACGCGAAACAACGACTCGCGCTAATCAGGGTGAGCGCGGGTTGCGTTTCATCGCCCCGTTGGCCCGGCCACGTTGCGCAAACGCCCCAGTTCCTGCGCCACGGCGCGCGCCACCACGTCACGCAGGGTGCGCGCCAATTCATCGCGCGCCTGCGCCACCAGATCATCGGCGTAGCGCGCCAGCAACGGTGCCAGGGCTTCGCGCAGCCTGTACTCCAACATGTTGTCGACCCGCTGTTGCACATCAGCCAGCACCTGGTTGACCAGCCTGGCCTCTTCGATGCCTGCTGCGGCCGGCGCCGGTTGCCAGCGCAGCGGCTGGCGCGGCAGCGGCTGGGTCGGCAGATCGAGCACTTCGGTCAAGACCGGCAGGTGCTGCGGCGGCAGGGCCGGCATGGGAATCATGCAACCGCCTTGTTGTGATGCGTCACGGCCACGCCCTGCGCCACATACTGGCGCCAGCGTTGGCGCCCGGCGCGCGCCTCGTCGGCCGCGCTGGACACCACTTCAATCAGGCGCTTGCCTTGCACCGGCTCGGCGGGCAACGGCAGGCCCAGGTTGACGAAAACTTCGGGCGTGTCATGCCACTGCCCCGAACCCAACCAGTCGCCGGCCAGCCAGACCGGCGTGCGACGCAAGGTGGCTTCACTCACGCCGGCGGCCAGCGCCACATGGGGCACGAACTCGCCTTGTTCGAACGTCCACAGCAGCGAATTGAGCGCGGCCAGCGTGGGCGGCGGTGCCAGCACCGCCACCCGCGCCCCTTGCTGGCAGGCCTTGCGCAGCAGGCGGCAGGTGTAGTGCAACGCATTGGCCACACCGGTGTGGAACTCCACCACCGCAGCTTGATGCAAGGTTTGGCCCATGCGGCGTCAGCGCGCCTGCGCCAGCACGTAGTGCGTCAGCAGGCCCACAGGCCGGCCGGTCGCGCCCTTGGCCGTGCCCGACTTCCAGGCCGTGCCGGCCACGTCGAGGTGAGCCCAGTTGAACTTGGCCGTGAAGCGCTTGAGAAACATGGCCGCGGTGATGGCCCCGCCCGCGCGCCCGGCCACGTTGGCCACGTCGGCAAAGTTGCTCTTCAGGCCTTCGTCGTACTCATCATCGAGCGGCATGCGCCAGCAAGGGTCGAGCGCCGCCTGGCCCGCTTCCAGCAAGGCAGTGGCCAGGGCGTCGTCGGTGCTGAACAGGCCCGAGCGCACATGGCCCAACGCCACCACGCAGGCCCCCGTGAGCGTGGCGATGTCGACCACCGCACGCGGCTTGAAACGTTCGGCGTAAGTCAACGCATCGCACAGGATCAGCCGGCCTTCGGCATCGGTGTTGAGGATCTCGATGGTCTGGCCCGACATGCTGGTGACCACATCGCCCGGCTTCACGGCCGTGCTGCTGGGCATGTTCTCGCAGGCCGGGATCAGGCCGATCAGATTAACCTTGGCCTTGAGCTGCGCCACCGCGGCGAAAGTGCCCAGCACGCTGGCCGCACCGCCCATGTCGAACTTCATCTCGTCCATGTCGCCGGCGGGTTTGATGGAGATGCCGCCGCTGTCGAAGGTGATGCCCTTGCCCACCAGCACCACCGGCGCCACGCTCTTGGCCGCACCTTGGTACTGCATGACGATGAACTTGAGCGGCTGCGCCGAGCCCTGCGCCACGGCCAGGAACGAGCCCATGCCCAGCTTGGCCACCCCAGCGCGCTCAAGCACCTGCACCTTCAGGCCGTGCTGCTTGCCCAGCTTGCGTGCCTGGTCAGCCAGATAGCTGGGCGTGGCATGGTTGCCGGGCCGGTTGGCGCACTCGCGCGCCAGGGCCACGCCCTGGGCAATGGCCTGGCCGCGCTGCAACGCGGCTTGCACCGCCCCTTGGTTGGCCGCGCTGCACACCAGGCTCACGCGCTGCAGCTTCCAGGCCTGTGCAGCAGTTGGTTTGGTGGCGCGGTAAACGTAGGTGGCATCCGCGGCCACGGCGACCAGAGCTTCGGCCTGCGCGGCATCAAGCTCATCGCCCGCCTGCGCCACACAGACATGCCGCGCGCCGCCGCTCTTCAGTGCGCCCAACCCGGCCGCCACGGCCGCCTTGAAGGCCTTGGCGGTGCCTTGTCCGGTGGCCACGAAGGTTAGGCGCGCGGCCTTCACGCCGGCCACCTGGTGCAGGTAGACGCAGCGCGCCGGCTTGAGCGCGAAGTCTTCGCTGCGCAGCGCAGCGCGCAAAGCCTCCCCCACGGCGCCGCCCAGGGCCTTGGCCGCCGCCTCGCTGCCCACCACCACCAGCAAGGCATCGGCCGCGATGTCGTGCAAGCCTGCAGCAGGCTTGACGAGGGTCTTGAAGTCCATAATCCGCCCCGGTTCAGGAAGGCTTGAATGCTATTCGATTCGTCTTTGCGCAAAGAGCTGACACGCAGCTTTGGCGCCACGTTGGTGGTCATCCTCACCATCGTTATCACCATGATGTTGGTGCGCACGCTGGGCCAGGCCGCCAGCGGCTCGGTGGCGCCGCAAGACGTGGTGCTGCTGCTGAGCTACACCGCGCTGGGCCACCTGCCCACCATGTTGAGCTTGTCGCTGTTCATCGCGGTGACGGTGACCTTGTCGCGCATGTACAAAGACAGCGAAATGGTGATCTGGTTTGCCAGCGGCGTGGGCTTGATGCGCCTGGTGCGCCCGGTGCTGCGTGCCTTCTGGCCGGTGCTCGGTGTGGTGGCCGCGCTGGTGCTGCTGGTGTGGCCCTGGGGCAACCAGAACAGCAGCGACCTGCGCGACCGCTATGAGCAACGTTCAGACTTTTCGCGCGTCGCCCCGGGCGTGTTCCAAAGCAGCAGTGACGGCCAGCGCGTCTTCTTCATCGAACGCGATGGCGGTGACGCCGTGAACGGCCGCAACGTGTTCATCCTGAACAATCTCAAGAACACCGAATCCGTCACCTCGGCGCGCAGCGGGCACCTCGACACCGAGGGCGATGAGCGCTTCCTGGTGCTCGAGCGCGGCCAGCGCAATGAGACCGATTTGCGCAGCGGCGAGCACACCCTGAGCAGCTTCGACAGCTACCGCGTGCTGGCCAACGAACGCGCCGTGCGCCGTGCCCAGGCCCGCCCGCCCAAGGCCACGCCCACGCTCGACCTGCTGCGCGACCCCACGCTAAAGAACCAGGGTGAACTGGCTTGGCGCATGGGCTTGCTGTTCGCCGCGGGCAACCTGCTGCTCTTGGCGGTGGGGCTGTCGGCCAGCAACCCGCGCCGGCCCAGCAATTGGAACCTGTTGTTCGCGCTGCTGGGCTTTGTCATCTACTACAACCTCATCAACCTGTCGCAAGCCTGGGTGGCCTCGGGCCGCTTGAGCGCAGGCGCGGCGTTGCTGGTGCTGCATGGCGGCACGTTCGTGCTGGCCTGGGTGCTGATGTGGTGGCGCGAACGGGCCTTGGTCGCCCAGCCGCTGCGCCTGCGCTTCAGGCGCGCCGCGGCATGAAGACCGTTCGCCGCCTGCTTTACCGCGACATCGTGGCCTCGGTGGCCTTCGTGTCGGTGGCCTTCTTGAGCCTGTTCTACTTCATCGACTTCGTCGATGAACTCGACAAGGTCGGCCGCGCCGGCTACACCGTGTGGGCCGCGGCGTTGAAGTCCTTGTTCGAGGCCCCCGGCCACTTGTACGAGTTGCTGCCCATCACGGTGCTCATCGGCACCATCTACTCCATGGCGCGGCTGGCGCAAACCAGCGAGTTCACCATCTTGCGCACCGGCGGCCTGGGCCCGCTGCGCGCCTTGGGCCTGCTGGCGGTGCTGGGGCTGGTGTTCAGCGCGTTCACCTTCGTGGTGGGCGATGTGGTGGCGCCGTTCAGCGAACGCCAGGCGGTGTTGATCAAAGCCGGCGTGAGCGGTGGCCTGACCCTGGGGCGCAGCGGCGCCTGGCTGAAAGAAAAGCGCAGCACGCCGCAGGGCGAGCGCCATTACTCGGTGAACGTGGCCGGGGCCGGTGAAGGCGGCAGCTTGCAGGGCATTCGCATCTTCGAGTTCGACGGCGACGGCCGCTTGCTGCGCCGCGTGGCGGCCAACAACGGGCGCGTGCAGGCCGACGGGCAGTGGGCCTTGAACGAGGTGCAGCTCACCACTTGGCCGGTGGACGCGCGGGTGGAAGACCCGTTGCAACCAGCGCGCGTGGCACACCAGGTGGTGGCCGAGCTGGCCTGGCCCAGCACCCTGGGCGCCGACGTGGTGGCCGCGGCCGTGCTGCCCCTGGGCACCATGACCACACTGGACTTGTGGCGCTACAGCGCGCACCTGAGCGACCAGGAACAAGCCTCGCAGCGCTACCAGATCCAGTTCTGGAAAAAAGCCATCTACCCGCTGGCCTGCCTGGTGATGGTGGCGCTGGCCCTGCCCTTCGCCTACCTGCATGCGCGCGCCGGTGGCGTAAGCCTGAAGGTGTTTGGCGGCATCATGCTGGGCATCAGCTTCGTGTTGCTCAACAACGTGGCCGGCCATGTCGGGCTGCTCAACAGCTGGACGCCCTGGGTCGTGGCCGCCACGCCCAGCTTCATCTACCTGTTGCTCAGCATGGCCGCGTTCACCTGGTTGGTGCGCTACCGCTGACCCACCCTGCTAACTAAAGAGATGAGCCAAGGCCTGATTTTGCTGGCGCACGGTGCACGCGACGCCGCCTGGGCCGCGCCGTTCGAGGCCGTGGCCGCGCAGGTGCGCCAGCGCCAGGCCGGCGTGGCGGTGCGCCTGGCCTACCTTGAATTCATGGCGCCGGCCCTGCTTGAAGCCGGCGCCGCGCTGGTGGCCCAGCGTTGCACCCGGGTGACCGTGCTGCCCTTGTTCCTGGGCGCCGGCGGCCATGTGCGCAAAGACGTGCCCGCGCTGCTGGCGCAACTGACGCAAGCGTACCCAACGGTGGCCTGGCGGCTGCAAGCTGCGGTGGGCGAAGACGCCGGCGTGATCACTGCCATGGCCAGCGCCGCGTGCAACGCCCTGGGCAACGCGCCATGAACCTGCATCAGTTCCGCTTTGTGCAAGAGGCCGTTCGGCGCAACCTGAACCTGACTGAAACGGCCAAGGCGCTGCACACCTCGCAGCCCGGCATCAGCAAGGCCATCATCGAACTCGAAGAAGAGTTGGGCGTGGACATCTTTGCGCGCCACGGCAAGCGGCTGCGCCGCGTCACCGAGCCGGGCTTGCAGGTGCTCAAGTCGATTGAAGTGATCATGGGCGAGTTGGCCAACCTGAAGCGCATCGGCGACGAGTTTTCCATGCAGGAGCAAGGCACGCTGAGCATCGCCACCACGCACACGCAGGCGCGCTACGTGCTGCCCGGGCCGGTGGCGCTGTTGCGCAAGCGCTTCCCCAAGGTGCAGGTGGTGCTGCACCAGGGCACGCCCGAACAAGTGGCGGCGATGCTTGTGGACGGCAGCGCGGACATCGGCCTGGCCACCGAGAGCCTGCAAGACCATGAGCAGTTGGTCACCCTGCCCTGCTACGAATGGCAGCATGTGGTGGTGATGCCGGCGCAGCACCCGCTGGCCGGTGTTGAGCGCCTGACGTTGGAACAACTGGCCGCGCAGCCGTTGGTCACATACCACCCGTCGTTCGCCGGGCGCCGGCGCATCGACGCGGCCTTCGCGCAGCGGCGGCTGAAGCCGATGGTGGCGCTGGAGGCGATCGACTCCGACGTGATCAAGACCTATGTGCGCATCGGCCTGGGCGTGGGCATCATGGCCGAGATGGCGGTGCGCGACGATGCGCCCGGTGGTGACCTGGTGTCGCGCCCGGCGGGTCACCTGTTCGGTGTGAATGTGTCGCGCATCGCCCTGCGCCGCGGCGCCTACCTGCGTTTGTTCGTTTACGCTTTCGCCGAATTGCTGTCGCCGCGTTTCACGCGCGCGCTCATCGAGCGCGCCATGGCCGGCGGCGAACCTGATTCCTATCAGCTTTAGTGACATGAACCAAGCCGTGAACAAGACCCCCGCCCTGCCCACCCGGCTGCCCAAGGTGGGCACCACCATCTTCACCGTGATGTCGGCGCTGGCCACCGAGACCGGTGCCGTCAACCTGGGTCAGGGTTTTCCTGACTTCGAATGCGACCCGCGGCTGGTGGACGACGTCAGCCAGGCCATGCGCGAGGGCCTGAACCAGTACCCGCCGATGACCGGGGTGCCTGCGTTGCGCGAAGCGGTGTCGCGCAAGGTCGAAGCGCTGTACGGTCACCACTATGACGCGGCGAGCGAAGTCACCATCACCGCCGGCGCCACGCAGGCCATCCTCACCGCCGTGCTGTGCTGCGTGCGCCCGGGCGACGAGGTGATCGTGCTCGAGCCCTGCTACGACAGCTACATCCCGAACGTCGAGCTGGCCGGCGGCAAGGTGGTGCGCGTGCCGCTCACCCCGGGCACGTTTCGGCCCAACTTCGCCGCCATTGAAGCCGCGCTGTCGCCGCGCACGCGCTGCCTGATCATCAACAGCCCGCACAACCCCAGCGCCACGGTGTGGACGGCGGCTGAAATGCGCCGCTTGAACGATTTGTTGGTGCCCACCGAGGTGCTGCTCATTTCTGACGAGGTGTACGAGCACATGGTGTACGACGGCGCGCCGCACATCAGCGCGGCCAGCTTGCCGGGTTTGGCCGCGCGCAGCTTCGTGGTTTCCAGCTTCGGCAAGACCTACCACGTCACCGGCTGGAAAGTGGGCTTCGTGGCCGCGCCCGCGGCGCTGACGGCCGAGTTCCGCAAGGTGCACCAGTTCAACGTGTTCACCGTCAACACCCCGGTGCAACATGGCCTGGCGCGCTACATGGCCGACGCCGCGCCGTACCTCAACCTGGGCGCCTTCTACCAAGCCAAGCGCGACCGCTTTCGCGCCGGCCTGGCGCGCACACGCCTGAAGCTGCTGCCCAGCGAGGGTTCGTACTTCCAGTGCGTCGATTACCGCGCCGTCAGCAGCTTGAACGAGGCTGACTTCTGCCAATGGTTAACACGCGAAGTCGGCGTGGCGGCGATTCCGCTTTCAGTGTTCTATGAAGGCGGCTTCGAGCAAGGCATCGCCAGGTTGTGCTTTGCCAAACGCGATGAGACACTGGATGCGGCACTCGCGCGCTTAGCGCGACTCTGAGCACTCGCGCGCTTAGCGCGACGCAGTGCGTTCCCGCGCTTAGCGCGACTCTGTGCGTTCCCGCGCTTAGCGCGACTCTGATTGTTTGCGCCGCGCCCGTCAGCCCTGCGCGCTGCGCGGTGGCCTGGGCTCCAGGCTGAGTTCGCCCAGGCGCGAACGCGGTGCAAGGTCGCCGACTTCGGTCAGATCCAGGTCGACAAACCCCGACAGCCGCACTGCGTTGGCCTGGTCATGCAACTCGCGTGCTTCGTCGTCAAGGGCGCCCATTTCCAGGTCGGGCAAGTCCATGTTCAGGTAGGGCTGGGTCGCCGTGTGTTCGCTCGCTGCGGCGTCGCCATCCGGCATGTCGATGGTCGGCAACTCGGTGTGCACCACCGCGCCCAGCCCGTGCTGGCCAGCACCGGGCGCGTCGGCCGCGCGGCTCAGGAAAGACGGCTCGACATCGAATTCCAGGCTGCGGCTGTCCAGTGCAGGCGCGGCCGGCGCCGCATTCGAAAGCGTCGCCACCCTTGACCCGGCCAGGCCTTGCGGCACCACGCGCGCGGGCACCTCAGCATGCTCCAGCACGTCGCGCAAGATTGAATAAAGCAGCAAAGCTTCGCGGTAGGCATTCAACTCCAGCAGCTTGCCTGCACGCATGCCCACCATCAGCGCTTGCAGTTCGGCCATCGCCAGTGCCGGCTGGTGCCAACAGGCCACGAGACGATCCAACAATTCAATCTCTCGATCCAAACCCTGGCCCGCGCCGAACTCGGCGGCCCACTCGGGCGTTTCACAACTGAATTGGTGCGACATGCGCGCCCGCGAACGCTCGTACGCCGTTTGATCGCCCTTGCGGTGGTACGCCTCCAGCAGCTTCAGGTGCGCCATCGGCACCGAGCCACCGGTGGCACGCAGGTGCGACAGCAGCAGGTCGATGGCCGAATCGTCTTGCCCGAGCAAGACAAAGAAATCGGTCTGCTGCTCCAGGTCAATCAGTTCATCGATCGACACTTCATTGGCCGCGTTTTCAATCACCTGAACCGCGCTGTCATCGTCGGACCTGCGGCTCGCCCGCGCGTCCTGGTCGGCCGTCTCGCTGCTGGGCGCGGGCAACGTCGGCGCGGCAATCAAGGGCGGCGCGTGAACGTCTGGCAGCACTTGGGCGGCGGCATCAATCACCTCGCCCTCGGGGCGCGGCTCCACGCGTCCGTAGTCAGGCTCGGTCATGCCGGCCTGGGCGTTCCACCAAGCCTTCTTCTTTTCCTGCTGCAGGGTGCGCAGGCGCCAAGCCAGCCAGCCGGCCATGCCCAGCAGCAAGGCCGCAGCGCCGCCCAGCACGGGGGTGAACTGGCTGTTCGTCTCGGCGTCGATCAAACGCGAACGCATGCCGCGCGCCAAGTCACGGTTGGCCTGCGCCTCGGCGCGCAGCTTCTTCAGGTCGCGCTCCAGCAGCTTGACCCGGTCTTGCTGGATCGATGCCACGGCGTCCGACGCGGCCACGGCCGCCACGGCGGAAGCCTCGACGCTGGCCAACACCTGGTCGCGCGCCGCGGTGATCACCGGGCTGCGCGCCGCCACCGCAAACGTGTCCAGGCGCAGCCGCGGGCCCAAGCTGGCCTGCGGCGCGTCACCGCCTGCCGCAGCTGCTGCTTCAGTGCTCTGCGCTGCGGCTTCAACCGCTGCGGCGCTGGCCTCAGGCCGGGTCAGCGCGGCGGCGGCCACGGCCTGACGCAAGCTGGGTTTGTCCTGTGTAGCGGCAGGTTTGGCCGCCGGCGCGGCGGCCACGGCCGGCGTCGATTTGGGCGCGGCAACGGCCTTGGCCGGCTTGGCCGCGGCCTGCGCAACGGGCCGGGTCGCAGCCTGGGCAGCCACGCGCGCCGGCGCATCGGCCAGCGCGGCAGGTACTGCTTCAGCCGCCGCCAGGGCCGGCAGCGGCGTGGCCGGCAGGGCAAAGTGCGTCAGCTCGGGTGGGTCGGCAAAGGCCACGATCTTGCGTGTCAGTCGCGCTGGGCAGCCCAGCGCCAACTGCACGGTGACCACCGGTTCTTCCACCGCCACATGCGTGCGCACCCGCACCACGTGCTGCAACGTGGCGCCTTCGCCGCTGGTCTCGATCAGTGCCTGCACCGCCGTCGGGCTGAGCATCGTGTCGCCCAACGACACCTCGGCGCGCACGCAGCCGTTGACCAGCGTTTCCGTGGCGTCCAGCAGCACCGGCACGACCAGGTTCAGCGGCTGGCCGAGCACCACGGTCTGCGGCGCCTTGCCCAGGCCCATGCCGAGGCACGGAGTGGTCACGGCCAACGCAGCAAGGCTTAACAGTGTCAAAGGCGGCAGCCGCATGTTCATCCAGTGGCCAGAAGGGGCATCTTTGCCAGCACTCTATCGGCGCGCTGCGCCTGGCGATGGCGCGAAAAGACCCCGAATGACCCACCAGTGCGCCGCTGTGCCGTGCGCGGCCGCAGCCCTCGTGGAGAATGCGCCGCAACGGGCTGCTGTCGCAGCCGGGACAGGCCATGAATTCAGCGGTTCTTACAATCGACGAGAAGCAAACCATAGAGGCGGGCGTCTGGTTCTCCAAGCTTTCAGCAGCCTTGCGCGAAGACATCCTGGCCCGCGCACAGGTGCGCCGGCTGGCCGATGGCGCCCCCTTGGCGGCGCGCGGTGCGGCGGCCGAAGAATGGTGCGGCGTGGCCCGCGGCTCGGTGCGGGTGGGCTCGGTGTCACTGGCCGGCAAGCAAGTCACGCTCACCTACGTGGAGCCCGGCACCTGGTTCGGCGACATCGCTTTGTTCGACGGCTTGCCGCGCACCCACGATGCCGACGCCCATGGCGTGACCACCTTGTTGAGCGTACGCAAGCCCGATTTCAATTGGCTGCTGCGCCAGCACACCGAGCTGTACGACGCGCTGCTGCGCCTGAACTGCCGCCGCCTGCGCCTGATGTTCACGCAGTTCGAAGACCTGAACACCCGCCCTTTGCAAGCCCGGCTGGCCAAGCAAATCTTGCTGCTGGCCAAGAACTTCGGCCAGGCCGACGGCAACGCCGTGCGCATCGGGCTGCAACTGGCGCAGGAAGACCTGGCACAACTGGTGGGCGCCTCGCGCCAGCGCGTCAACCAGGAGCTGAAAGGCTTCGAGCGCGAAGGTGCGGTGCGCGTGGAGCCGACGCGGCTGGTGGTGTTGTCGCGCGAGTTGTTGCTGCAATTCGCCGAGCGTTGACCAAGGGAAAGAACTAGCCATGGAACAGTTCACCGGCACCAAGGCCGTGGCCGAGCGCCACGCCTTCGACACCCTGGCGCTGCAGGCCTATCTCGAACAACACCTGAACGGCTTTGCCGGGCCGCTGAGCGTGGAGCAGTTCAAGGGCGGGCAGTCCAACCCCACCTACAAGCTCAACACACCGGGGCGCTCGTATGTGATGCGCTCCAAGCCCGGGCCGGTGGCGCGGCTGCTGCCTTCGGCGCATGCCATCGAGCGCGAATTCCGCGTCATGGGTGCGCTGGCCGATACCGCCGTGCCGGTGGCACGCATGCTGCTGTTATGCACCGACGAAGCGGTGATCGGCCGCGCCTTTTATGTGATGGAGTATGTGCAAGGCCGGGTGCTGTGGGACCAGGCGCTGCCCGGCATGACGCGAGACGAACGCGGCGCCATTTATAACGAGTTGAACCGCGTCATGGCCGCCTTGCACAACGTGGATGTGGCCGCCGTGGGCCTGGCCGACTTCGGCCGCCCGGGCAACTACTTCGAACGCCAGATCAGCCGCTGGAGCAAACAGTATGTGGCCTCGGCCACTGAGCCCATCGCCGCCATGGACCGCCTCATCGAATGGCTGCCCGGGCGCATTCCGGCGCTGGCGCGCGACGACACGCAGGTCGCGGTGGTGCACGGCGACTACCGGCTCGACAACGTCATCTTCCACCCCACCGAGCCGCGCATCCTGGCCGTGCTCGACTGGGAGCTGTCTACCGTGGGCCACCCGTTGGCCGACTTCAGCTATCACTGCATGGCCTGGCACATCGAACCCGGCACGTTCCGCGGCATCGGCGGCCTGGACCATGCGGCGCTGGGCATCCCCAGCGAGGCCGAATACGTGCGCCGCTATTGCGAGCGCACCGGCCGGCATGACGCGGCGGCCCTGCACGCCGAGTGGGACTTTTACCTGGCCTACAACATGTTCCGCCTGGCAGCCATTCTGCAAGGCATCGTCAAGCGCGTGGCCGACGGCACCGCCGCCAGCGCCGACGCGCAGCGCGCCACCCTGGGCGTGAGCACCCTGGCGGGTATGGGTTGGGCCAGTGCCCAACGTTTCAGTTAACTCGAACACCGAATTCAACCGGAGAAAACGATGGACTTCGAATATTCCCCCCGCACCCGCGAACTGCAAGCCAGGCTCAATGCCTTCATGGCCGAGCACATCTACCCCAACGAGCACCGCTTCGATGCCGACCTGAAAGCCAACACCGCGGCCGGCAAGCGCTGGACGCCACTGGCCATCATCGAAGAACTCAAACCCAAGGCCAGGGCGGCCGGGTTGTGGAACCTGTTCCTGCCCGAAAGTGGCGCCGGCGCCGGCCTGAGCAACCAGGAATACGCGCCGCTGGCCGAGATCATGGGCGCGGTGCCGCATTCAAGCGAGGTCTTCAATTGCTCGGCGCCCGACACCGGCAACATGGAAGTGCTGGAACGCTACGGCAACGCCGAGCACAAGAAGCAATGGCTCGAACCGCTGCTGGCCGGCGAGATCCGCAGCGGCTTCGCCATGACCGAGCCGGCCGTGGCGTCGTCAGACGCCACCAACATCGAAGCGCGCATCGAACGCGATGGCGACAACTACGTCATCAACGGGCGCAAGTGGTGGACCTCCGGCGCCGGCGACCCGCGCTGCAAGATTCTGATCTTCATGGGCAAGACCGACCCCAGCGCGCCGCGCCATTCGCAGCAGTCGATGATCCTGGTGCCGATGGACACGCCGGGCGTGAAGGTGCTGCGCTCGCTGAGCGTGTTCGGCTACGACGACGCGCCGCACGGCCACATGGAAGTCGACTTCGTCAACGTGCGCGTGCCGGCCAGCAACTTGCTGCTGGGCGAAGGGCGCGGGTTCGAGATCGCCCAAGGCCGCCTGGGCCCTGGGCGAATTCACCACTGCATGCGCCAGATCGGTGTGGCCGAGCGCGCCTTGCGCCTGATGTGCGAACGCACCACCAAGCGCGTGGCCTTCGGCAAGACCGTGGCGCAACAGGGCGTGACGCAAGAGCGCATTGCCGAGGCGCGCTGCATGATCGACCAGGCCCGGCTGTTGACGCTGAAGGCAGCGTGGATGATGGACAAGGGCGGCAACAAGAGTGCCAAGGCAGAGATCGCCATGATCAAGGTGGTGGCCCCCATCATCACCGGCAAGATCCTCGACTGGGCGATCCAGGCGCACGGCGCCATGGGCGTGAGCGACGACACGCCGCTGGCCATGCTGTACGCCCATTCGCGCACGCTGCGCCTGGCCGACGGGCCTGATGAAGTGCACCGCAACGCCATCGCCAAGCTCGAACTGGGCAAGCTCGGCGCCTGAGCGCGGCCGCGGCGCTGGGCGCCTAACTGCGAATTGCACAGGCCTGGGGCGCCGGCACCGGCAGCCCTGAGCTGGCCCACATGCTGGGCTGGGTGCTGGCAACCGTGCCGCTGCCTTCTTCGGCCGCTGCGCGGCGCGCTTCACGCAGCGCCACGTCGAACAATTTCATCCAGCTTTCCAGCAGCGCTGGCGTGGGGCTGGTCAGCGGGGTGCGGATGCTCAGGCGCGCACGTGCCACCATCAGCACCAGCGGCACGCCCGGCGGCAAGGGCGCGGCCTTCACTGCCGTGGCCAGTGGTGCGCCCAGCCACTGCGTGGCCCAAGGCTTGTGGTTGGTGACGGCGGCGTAGCCTTCGCGCAGCGTCTTCAGCTCGGCCGTGCCGAGTTTGGGAAACATCACCAGCCAGCGCATCTCGGGCGGGATCTCGGTGTCGATGCGCGTTTGCACGCCTTCGATGTACTGGTCGAACACGGTGCGTTCCATCAGCTCCATCAACGGCCGGCTCAGCAGCAGCACTTGCATCTCGCCGGGCACCGGCAATTCCGCCCGAAAGCGCAGCTCGAAGCCGTCGATGTAGGCGCGCTGCGACGGGCCCCACTCCACACGCCAGGGCATGGCGCCGCTGCGCCCTTCGATCACGAAGCCGTCGCTTTCACGCACGCCGCGAAAGACCCAGCCATGCGCCACGGCCCAAGCCGCCACCTCGGGCCAGCCGGCGGCGGGCTTGGGGGCGGCTTTGAACCAACGCGTCAGGGCATGGAGCATGGTTTAGAGTGCGTTGCAGCAGTTCAATACAGTTCTCAAGAGAGCAAGGTGCCCGCGATGATTGAAGTCTTCACCTGGCCCACCCCGAACGGCCACAAGGTTCACATCATGTTGGAAGAATGCGGCTTGCCTTACCGGGCGACTGCTGTGGATATCGGCAAGGGCGAGCAATTCAGTAGCGACTTTCTCGCCATCAGCCCGAACAACAAAGTGCCGGCCATCCGCGACCCGCATGGCCCTGACGGTGAACCCATCACCCTGTTCGAGTCGGGTGCCATCTTGCTGTACCTGGCGGCCAAGACCGGCCGCTTCCTGCCCGCGGGCACGCGCCAGCGCTACGAGGTCTTGCAGTGGCTCATGTTCCAGATGGGCGGGGTGGGCCCGATGCTCGGCCAGGCGCACCACTTTCGCATCTATGCGCCGGAAAAAATCCCCTACGCCGTTGACCGCTACACCAACGAAGCCAAGCGCCTGTACGGCGTGATGGACAAGCGCATCGCCAAGAGCCGCTACCTGGGTGGCGCCGATTACGGCATTGCCGACATGGCCGTGTTCCCCTGGTTGCGCTCCTGGCAAAACCAGGGCATCGAGTGGAACGATTACCCGAACCTGAAAGGCTGGTTCGACGAAGTAGCGGCCCGCCCCGCGGTGCAGCGCGGCGTGGCGGTGTTGGCCGATCGACGCAAGCCGCTGGTCGACGACAAGGCACGCGAGGTGCTGTTCGGCAAGCAGCAGTACGAGAAGCGTTGAGTGCCTGCGCCGCTCCTAGAGCCTGTCGGGCTTTGGGTCGGGCCCGCGTTGGGTCTGCAAAGGGGCTCAGCCTAGGCCGAGCCCGGACACAAACAGTCCTGTGGACTGTTTGTGCCTGGCGAGGGCCAGGGCCTCAGTGCCCTGGCGCAAAACGCAGCTGTGCCTGGCGGCACAGCGAGGCTTTGCTTGCGACGGCTCAGCCCCTTTGCAGGCCCAACCCGAAGGGCCGAGGTGATTTGCCGCGCCAAGCGTCGTTGCCAGCTCGTTGTGTGGCCCCGCCACACGCCTCGCTGGCGCCTAGCCTGGCACGGCAACTCACCTCGGCGCGGGCCCGACCCAAAGCCCGACAGGCTCCTAGCCACCGCGGTGACGCGCAACTCGTTTTCTGCCAGGTATTCGCTCACCAGTTGGCGCACCGCCGGGTCGTCGTCGACGGCCAGCACATGCGGGCTCAGCAAGTGGGCGGCGTTTTGCATGGCGGCTCCAGCGGGCAGTTATGCCTTGTAAGGCCTTGGCGTGATAGGGCAGACGGCCTTAGCCGTCAACCGCCAAGCCGCCGCTGGCGCTTGCGCTGCCGGCTTGCGCGCGGGCCGCGAGCAGGCGCAGGACCTGCGCGCCCAAGGCGCGCAACACAGACCACGTCACCTGCGGACGTTGGGGTGACTTCTGGGTCAGGTCGATGTGCGCCCAGTCAGCGCCCAGCCAATGGGCCAGATCGGCATCAGCCAGCGTCGTGACCAGCGGCACGGGTTCGGGCACGGTGACCAGGCTCAGTGCCGCCACCGACAGCAGCGCCACCAGCAGGGGCAATGCAAACAACAGGGTGGGGGCGTGGCGTTTCATGGCGGTGCTCGAGCGGTGGTTCAGGCTGAGCAGGATGGCCGCGCCGCGTATCGCGCCCGTTGCAGCGCCACGCGAGCGGGTTTCAACTGCAATCGGTGGCGGGCCTATGCTGGCGGGCATGACGACACGCACCGCAGGCCGCAGCCGCGGCACGGCGCGCTGTGCCGCAGTCCGCAGTGAAAGGCCCTGCCCATGAACCCCCCCAGCACCTCGCGCCGTGCCGACCTGGTGCGCATCGCCACTGAATCCATGGTCGAACGCGGCCTGAAGCCCGAGTTTTCAGCCGCCGTGGCGCAGCAACTGGCCGGCCTGCACGGCGCGGGTGCAACGCTGCCGCCGCGGGCCGAGGCCGGCGTGGCCGACCTCACCGCGCTGCCCTGGTGTTCGATCGACAACGACGACTCGCGCGACCTCGACCAGCTCACCGTCTGCGAGCCGCTGCCGGGTGGCGCGATGCGGGTCTTGGTGGCCGTGGCTGATGTCGATGTGCTGGTCGCCAAAGGCAGCCCCATTGACGACCATGCGCGCCACAACACCACCAGCGTCTACACCGCCGCGCGCATCTTCCCGATGCTGCCCGAGCGCTTGTCCACCGACCTGACTTCGCTCAACCCGGGCCAGCAGCGGCTGGCGGTTGTCACCACCCTCACCATCGCTGCCGACGCCACCGTCACGCAAGCCACGGTGCAGCGCGCGCGGGTGCACAACAAGGCCAAGCTGGCGTATGACGCGCTGGCGGCGTGGCTTGAAGGCGGCGCGGCGCTGCCGCCGCCCGCCGCTGCGGTGGCGGGCCTGGCGCAGCAACTGCGCAGCCAGGACGAGGTGGCCCAGCGGCTGCGCGCGCGCCGCCGCGCTGAAGGTGCGCTCGAATTCGAAACCTTGCAGCCGCGCGCGGTGTACCAGGGCGAGCGCGTGATTGAGATTCGCCAACAGGTGCAAAACCGCGCGCGCCAGTTGATCCAGGAATTCATGATCGCCACCAACCAGGCGACCTCGCGTTTCCTGGCCGAGCACGGCGGCCCGTTGCTGAAGCGCGTGGTGCGCTCGCCCGAACGTTGGCAGCGCATCGTTGAAGTGGCGCGCAAGCATGGCCAAGCCCTGCCCGACGAGCCCGATTCGCGCGCACTGGAAGCCTTTTTGGCCCAGCGCCGCCAGGCCGACCCGCTGCGCTTTCCAGACCTGTCGCTGGTCATCGTCAAGCTCATGGGCGCGGGCGAGTACGTGGTGCAGCAACCCGGCGCCGCGCCGGTGGGCCACTTCGGCCTGGCGCTGCGTGACTACACGCACTCCACGGCGCCGAACCGGCGCTTCCCGGACCTGATCACCTCGCGCCTGCTCAAGGCCGTGTTAGCCGGCAGCGCGCCGCCCTACAGCGCCGCTGAACTGGCCGAGCTGGCGGCACATTGCAGCGCGCAGGAAGACGCGGCGCAGAAGGTCGAGCGCAAGCTGCGCAAGTGCGAAGCGGCCTTGCTGCTTGAAGCGCACATCGGCCAGCGCTATGACGCCATCGTCACCGGCCACTCCAAGGGCAACACCTGGGTGCGCACCTTCACGCCGCCGGTGGAAGGCAAGCTCGACGGGCGGGTGGACGAACTCGACATCGGCCAGCGCGTGCAGGTGGAACTGGTGGCCACCGATGTGGAGCGCGGCTTCATCGACTTTGCGCTGGTGGCGTGAACGTGCGCTGCACCCGGCACAGCGCTCGGCCGGCGCGCCGACGCGCACTCGTCCTACGCCCGCACGCGGCGCCGGCCCGGCGCCGGCGCGCGGCATGGCCGCTACGCTGGCGGCACACAACGTTTGGAGTGAGTCATGGGCAAGTATTTGATCGGCTGGGTACTGGGTGTGCCGGCCATCGTCTTGGTGATCCTCTACTTCTTCTTTCGCTGAGCGCGCTGGCCTCGGGCCGCAGGCCTGAGGCGCGGGGCGAACGCGGCCTGCCCCGCGCGGCGGGTCAGGCGTGAGCCGCTGGCCGCTGTGGCTCGAGGTCTTGGCCGACCTGGCCAAGCTGGCCTTCTTCAGCTACGGCGCATACCGGCTGCTGGGGGCCTATGCGCGCCGGCGCCAGCCCGGCTGGGCTGCGCAGTTCACGCGCCGGCGCCTGAGCGTGCTGGGCGCGCTGGTGATGGTGATGACCGCCATCAAACTGATCGAAGACGTGCTCAGCAAGGAGGCCGGCCCGGTCGACGCCGCCTTGCTGTGGTGGCTGCACGGCCTGGTGCCGCCTTCGCTGAGCGGTTTTTTCAGCGCGCTCACGCTCAGTGGCGCGACGACGTTTCTGTTGCCTGCCACGCTGGCCGCGGTGGCCGCACTGGGCCAGGCCAAGCGTGCGCGCGAGGCCTGGCTGATGGCCGCCACGATGCTCAGCGCCATCCTGCTGATCTATGCCCTCAAGAGCCTGGTCATGCGCGAGCGGCCTGAGCTGTGGTCAACGCAGTGGTATTGGGGCTCGAGCTTTCCCAGCGGCCACACGCTGGCCAGCGCGGCCTTCGCCACCGCCGCGGCGTTGTGCGTGTCGCGGTTGTGGCCCCGCGCGGGGGGCGCAGCGCTGGCCGTTGCGTTGGCCTGGGCCGGCTTGGTGGCGCTGTCGCGCCTGGTGCTGGGGGTGCATTGGCCATCTGATGTGCTCACCGCGCTGTGCCTGGGTGTGTTCATCGCGCTGGGCTTCAGCCTGGTGTTTGACGCGCACACCCCCGACGCGCCTTGACGATGGCGCAGGGCACAAGCAGGCGATGAGCCTGCGTGCGCCAGCGCACAGACTGCGGCTGCCGTGGCAAACCAGCATCGACCATGGCCACTTTCCTGCACCCGCTGCACCGCCTGCGTCACGCCACCATCGCGCTGGCGTTCGCGCTGTCGTGCGGCGGCGCCCCTGGCGCGCAGCTCAGCATCGGCGTGGCCTTGCCCGGCGTGAGCATCGGCATCAACCTGCCGGCGTATCCGCAGTTCGTGCGCGTGCCCAACTACCCCGTGTACTACGCCCCGGCCTTGCAGGCGAACTACTTCTTCTACAACGGCCGCTACTGGGTCTTCCAACACGACGACTGGTATTCAAGCGCCTGGTACGACGGCCCGTGGAACGCCGTGCCGCCGCACGCCGTGCCGCTGTACGTGCTGCGCATCCCGGTGCGCTACTACCGCGACCCGCCACCGTATTTCCGCGGTTGGCAGGCGGCGGCACCGCCGCGTTGGGGCGATCACTGGGGCAATGATTGGTCGCGCCAGCGCCGTGGCTGGGATCGGTGGGACCGCCGCAATGTGCCCGCGCCAGCACCCCTGCCCGTCTACCAGCGCCAGTACTCCGGCGAGCGCTACCCGCAGCAGGCCGAACAACAGCGCGAATTGCAGGATCGCCACTACCGCTATCGCCCGCGCCAGGAACCCCGCTACGACACCCGCGATGAACCGCGCTACGAACCGCGTCAGGGGTCACGCGACGTGCGCCAGCCCGTGCAGGAGCAAGCGCCGCCGCGCGCCGCCTTGCCGCCGCCACGCCAACTCCCACCGCCGCGCGACATGCGTGGCGACCCGCCGCGCCAGCCGCCAGGCCAGGGGCGCGACGACAACCCGGGCCGGGCCAAGGGCCATGACAAGGACAAGGACAAGGACAGAGATAAGGCCAAGGACAAGGACAAGGACAAGGACCGCGGCCAGGGCCGTGACGACGGCGGCGACGGCGGCAAGGGGAAGAAGTAGCCCGTGCCATGCACACGCCGCTGAACCCCGACACCTTGCGCCGCATGCACGCCTACTGGCGCGCGGCCAACTACCTGTCGGTGGGCCAGATCTACCTGCGCGACAACGCGCTGCTCGAAGTGCCGCTGGCGCTGGCGCACATCAAGCCGCGCCTGCTCGGGCACTGGGGCACCACGCCGGGGCTGAACTTCATCTACGTTCACCTGAACCGCCTGATCAAGGACAACGAGCTGAGCATGCTGCTGATCGTCGGCCCCGGCCATGGCGGGCCGGGCATCGTGGCGCACAGTTACCTCGAAGGTTCGTACACCGAGCATTACCCGGGCGTCGAACGCAACCGCCATGGCCTGCAGCGGCTGTGCCGGCAATTCTCGTGGCCGCAGGGCCTGCCCAGCCATGTCTCGGCCGACGTGCCGGGCTCCATTCACGAAGGCGGCGAACTCGGTTATTCACTGGCCCACGCCTACGGCGCTGCGTTCGACAACCCGGGCCTCACCGTGGCCTGCATCATTGGTGATGGCGAAGCCGAAACCGGCGCGTTGGCGGCCAGCTGGCATGCCAACAAGTTCCTGAACCCGGCGCGTGATGGCGCGGTGCTGCCCATCCTGCACCTGAACGGCTACAAGATCGCCAACCCCACCGTGCTGGCGCGCATCAGCCAGGAAGAACTGCGCGACCTGATGCGCGGCTGCGGCCACGAGCCGCACTTCGTCGAGGGCGACGACCCGCCGCGGGTGCACCAGGCGCTGGCCGCCGCGCTCGATACCGCACTGGCGCAGATTCGGCACATTCAGTTCGAGGCGCGTTTGCGTGCGCCGGGCCAGCCGCTCACCCGCCCGCGCTGGCCGATGATCGTGTTGCGCACGCCCAAGGGCTGGACCGGGCCGAAGTTCGTGGCCGGCCAGCCGGTCGAAGGCAGTTGGCGTTCGCACCAGGTGCCGCTGGCCGAGTTCAAGACGCCGGCGCAGGTGCAGGAACTCGAGGACTGGCTGCGCAGCTACCGGCCGCAGGATTTGTTCGACGAGCACGGCAGCCTGCGCGAGGAACTGGCGGCGCTGGCACCGAGCGGTGCGCGCCGCATGGGGTGCAACCCACATGCCAACGGCGGCACCCTGTTGCGCCCGCTGGCCTTGCCGAGCTGCCAAGCGCATGCCGTGGCCGTGCCCGCGCCCGGCGCGGTGAACGCCGAGGCCACGCGCGTGCTCGGCACGTTCTTGCGCGATGTGATGGCGTTGAACATGGACGCCGCCAACTTCCTGCTCTTCGGACCTGATGAGACCGCGTCGAACCGCCTGGACGCGGTGTTTGAAGTCACCGCCAAACGCTGGCTCGACGGCGTGCAGGACGGCGACAACCACTTGAGCGCCAACGGCCGCGTGCTCGAAGTGTTGAGCGAGCACCTGTGCGAAGGCTGGCTCGAAGGCTATTTGCTCACCGGGCGGCACGGCCTGTTCTCGTGCTACGAGGCCTTCATCCACATCATCGGTTCGATGTTCAACCAGCATGCCAAGTGGCTCAAGGTGTGCAACCAGATCGCCTGGCGCGCGCCGATCGCGTCGCTCAACATCTTGCTCACCTCGCACGTCTGGCGCCAAGACCACAACGGCTTTTCGCATCAAGACCCCGGTTTCATCGACCACGTGGCCAACAAAAAGGCCGATGTGGTGCGCATCTATTTGCCGCCCGATGCCAACACCTTGCTCTGCGTCGCCGAGCACTGCCTGCGCAGCCGCAACCGGGTGAACCTGATCATCGCCGGCAAGCAGCCGGCGCCGCAGTGGTTGAGCCTGGACGAGGCGGCGCGCCACTGCGCCGTGGGCGTGGGCGCCTGGGCCTGGGCCAGTTGCGACGGCGCGGCAGCGCCCGATGTGGTGCTGGCCTGCGCCGGCGACGTGCCCACCCTGGAAACGCTGGCCGCGGTGACGCTGCTGCGCACGGCGGTGCCCGACATCCGCATCCGCGTGGTGAACGTCGTCAACCTGCTGGTCTTGCAGCCGCCTTCAGAGCACCCGAACGGGCTGGGCGACACTGAGTTCGACCAACTCTTCGGCACCGACACGCCGGTGATCTTTGCCTTCCACGGCTACCCGGCCATCATTCACAAGCTGGTGTATCGGCGGCGCAACCACGTCAACTTCCACGTCCGCGGCTACCGCGAAGAGGGCACCACCACCACGCCGTTCGACATGGTGGTGCTGAATAACCTGGATCGTTATCAACTGGAGCTGGATGCGATTTGCCGCATCCCGCGCCTGGCCGGCCAGGTGCCGGCGGCACGCGCGCGCCACGCCGCGCGCATCGAGCGCCACAAGCGCTACATCGCTGAACACGGCGACGACTTGCCCGAGGTGCGCGACTGGCGCTGGGCGGCCTGACGCCGCGCCGGCGCGACTCACGACTCACGACTCGGGCGTGCGCGTGCTGGTGTAAAGGTGCCACACGGCGATGAACATGGCCGCGATGGCTGGGCCGAGCACGAAGCCGTTGATGCCGAACACTGCCATGCCGCCCAGGGTGGCGGTGAGCACCACATAGTCGGGCAGCCGGGTGTCCTTGCCCACCAGCATGGGGCGCAGCAGGTTGTCCACCAGCCCGATCACCAGCACGCCCCAGGCCACCAGCGCCAGCCCTTGCCACCATGCGCCGGTGAGCAGGAAGTACGCGGCCACCGGGCCCCACACCAGCGCCGCGCCCACCGCCGGCAGCAGCGACAGGAAGGCCATCAACACCGCCCACAACAGCGCGCCGTTGACGTCGAGAAACCAGAACGCCAGGCCGCCCAACAGCCCTTGCAGCGCCGCCACCACCAGGTTGCCTTTGACGGTGGCGCGAATCACCACGGCGAACTTGCCGATCAACTCGCGCTTGTGCGCCGGCGCCAGCGGAATGGCATGGCGGATCGCGCGCGCCAGGCTGTCGCCGTCGCGGATCAGGAAGAACGCCAGGTACAGGGTGATGAACAGATGGACGAAGAATTCGAAGGTGTTCTGGCCGATGCCCAGGGCCTGCGTGGCGATGAACTGGCTGCCCTGCGACAGTGCGGCAGTCAGCCGCCGCTGCACGGTGTTGAAGTCGAACAGGCCGAAGCGGTCGAGCCAGGTCATGGCCCAGGCTGGCAGCGCGTCGAACATGCTGCGAAAGTATTGCGTGGGGTTCATCTGCCCCGACTGCAATTGCTCCACCACGCCACTGGCCTGGCGCGCCAGGGCCACGGTCACCAGCGCCAAAGGCAGGATCACCAGCACCAGCACCACCAGCAGGGTGAGCAAGGCGGCCCAGGTGCGCCGGCGGCCCATGCGCGGCAACAGCCAGCGGAACAGCGGTGCGAACAGCAGAGCGATGACCAGGCCCCACAGGATCGTGCCGTAGAAAGGCAGCAGGATCCACACCAGGGCCACCGACACCGCCACCAGCAGCGCCAGCAGGCTGCGCTGTTCGAGCAGCGTGGGCGGGTGCTCGTGCTGGGGCTCGTGCGGCGACGTCACCGCGCCACCATGCCCAACGAGTCGCGCCACACGTGTGCGACGCGGTTAACTTTTACGTCCGCCCAGCACCAGCAGCAAGCCGCCGGCCACGATGGCGCCGACGCCGGCCCACATCGGCACGTTGATGGTCTTCTTCTCCGTCACCTTCAGCTCGATCGGCCCGAGCTTGGCGCCCACGGTTTCCTTGTTGTAGCTGAAGCCGCCGTAGGCCAGCGCCAACACGCCCACGGCAATGAGCACCAGGGCCACGATCCGGTTCGAGTTCATGTTTGCCTCCTGCAACGAGCGGATGGGCGCCAGCCCCGCGATGAATCAGGGCCGCACGGCGATGTCGTTGCGCACCGACTTCACGCCGTTGACGCCGCGCGCGATCGTACCGGCGGTTTCTTTCTCAGCCGAGTTCTTGGCGAAGCCCGTCAGCAGCACCGTGCCGTTGAGCGTTTCAACCTTGATGCTGGCGGCATCGACGGCCTTGTTCTCGACGTAACGGCCTTTGATTTGGGTGGTGATCGTGGTGTCGTCGATGTAGGCGCCCACCGTCTCCTGGCCGCGCGTGACCGCGCAGCCGGCAACGCCGAACCAGGCCGCGGCGGTGATGGCGATGAGCATCGAGGTGCGAAGGGACATGATGTACTCCTGTGAGGTTTGCTGAGTCTGCGACACTGCCCAAGAGCCTATGCAGCCCGCGGCACAGCGTCTGTGCGACAGCGCACACTGCGTGTCATGCGTGCCACGCACGGCTCTGGCTCAACCGAACACCGCCAACTGCTGATGCAACATGCTTGCCCCACGCTGCTGCGCCCGGCCCACCCCACCGAGGCGGCGGTGCTGGCCGGCCTGTCGCGTCAGTTGATCGAGGCCGGCCTGGGTTGGCGCTACACGCCGCAGCGCATGGCCGCGTTCATCAACGATGCCCAAACCATGGTGCTGGTGGCCCACGACGCCACGGCCCTGCAGGGCTTTGCGGTGATGCAGTTCGGCGCCGAGCGGGCCCACCTGTCGCTGCTGTGCGTGCGCCCGGCGCAGCAGCGCCGGCACATCGGCCAGCGCCTGATGCACTGGCTGATTGAATCGGCCCAGGTGGCCGGCATGGAGCTGATCGGGTTGGAGCTGCGCGCCGACAACGCGCCGGCCCTGGCCTTCTATCAACGCCTGGGCTTCACTGAAACCCAGTTCGTGCCCGCGTACTACAACGCCCACCTCGCCGCGCGGCGCATGGTGCTGCGCCTGCGCGCAGTGGCGCCCTGAAACGCGGGCTCAATGCTCGGCCTTTAGCCAACGCTGCACCGGCCGCTCGGCGGCCCACAGCAGCAGGGCCGCGGCCAGCGCGGCCATCAGCCATTGCAGCAGCGTGGCCAGGCTGGCGGCGTCCAGCAGCGGCAGCGGGAACTTGGCCAACACCGCCCAGCGCTCTTGCAACCAGTGCCAGCCGGTGTGGGCCAGCAGCGCTGAAAGCAGCATCAGCACAACGCCTTCACTGCGCGGCGGCAGCCGGCGCAGCACAGCGTTGAACAGCGGCACGCACAGCAGCAGCACGGCCACCTGCGCCAGTTCAACGCCGAGGTTGAAGGCCAGCAGCGCATTGAGCTGGTGCGCGCCGGCAAACTGCATCGTCTCGCCCAGCGCGAACGCAAAGCCAAAGCCGTGCACCAGGCCGAAGACGAAGGCCGCGCGCCAGCGCCGGCGCGCCGTGGTGCCCAGCAGGTTTTCAAGCGCCATCAAGACGATGGATGCGGCGATCAAGGTCTCCACCAGCGGCGCGAACCACAGCCCGCTGGGGGCCAGGCCGAATGCCGTGGCGGCCAGCGTCAGCGAATGCGCCACGGTGAAAGCGGTGGCGATCACCAACAACGGCCGCAGCCGGCGCAGCGGCAGCACCAGGCAGGCCAGGAACAGCAGGTGGTCACTGCCCTCCAGGGTGTGCCAGAAGCCTTGCTGCACGAAGCGCAGCGCCACCTGGTGCCAGCGCGGATCGAGCTGCACCAGCCCGGGGTTGCCATGGAACGCGAAGGCGCGCTCGGGGCCTGCGGCAGGCGTGAAACGCAGCGTGGTGGCGACCCGCAGCCCCATGCGCGCCAGGCGCGGCTCGATGGCGAAGGCAGCGTCCTGTGCAGCGATCGAGTAGGCGAGCAAGAGATCGAACTGTTGCTGCTTCCAGTACAGGTCGCTCTCTACCGGCAAAGCGGGCCGGCGCAACTGCGCCATTGCTTCGGGCCAGGTGGCCGGCATGCGGTCGGCAGCCAGCGCCACCCGGGTGGCCAGCAGCCGCGGGCGGGGCAGCAGGCGGCCGTCTTCGAACAGGCTCAAGTTGTCGGCGAACCAGAGTTCGCCAGCCACGCGCAAGGCCGCGTCGGCGCGCGCCAGATCGAGGTAACCCGGCCCGCGCAGCGGCAGGTCGACTTCGTTCATCGCGCCCAGCGGCACGCGCACCCACAGCAACAACTGCGTGCCTTCGGGCTTGACCCAGACCTGCACGCGCACATCGCTGGGCAGGTCGTGCGCCGCGGCCAGGCCGGCGGCGCACAGCAGCGCGGCCCACACCGCCGCCGCGCGCAAGCCGCGCATCAGGCCCGTGCAGTCAAACTCGAACCAGGCCTTCATCCACACCTCGCTGCCGGGTTGAAGGGCCGGCCATGGCCTGATCTTGGCTGAGGGTCGTGCCCGATGCCAGCCGGCAAAGACCCTCTCAAAATGGCCGCATCGCGCTTGGCCAAAACCACCGGCAAGCCAGCTTCGCGCACGCAACCGGGAGACACCATGAACCCTTCACCACGCCTGGCCATCCTGGCCGCATCGGCCGTGATTTTTGCTGCGCTGGGTGCCGGCCAGGCCTGGCTGCAAACCAGCGCGCAAGCCCAGGCCAACACGGTGCAGGCACCGAAGTTCGAGGTGGATCCGCTGTGGCCCAAGCCGCTGCCCAACCACTGGGTACTGGGCATGACCATCGGCGTGTGGGTGGATGAGCAAGACCATGTCTGGATCATTCACCGTGGCCGCGACACCCTGCATGCCAACGAACGTGCGCTGGAGCTGAAGGTGGGGGAATGCTGCGCCGCCGCGCCGCCGGTGCTGGTGTTCGATGCCGCCGGCAACCTGGTGCGGGCCTGGGGCGGGCCGGGTGAAGGCTTCGAGTGGCCGCAGTCCAACCATGGCATCCATGTTGATCACAAAGGCAATGTCTGGATCGGCGGCAACGGCGAGAAAGACGCGCATGTGCTCAAGTTCACCAAAGACGGCAAGTTCCTGCTGCAAATGGGCAAGCTGGGCAGCACCGCCGGCAGCAACGATCCAAATCACTTTGGCCGCGTGGCCAAGATCTGGGTCGACCCCAAGACCAACGAGGCCTATGTGGCCGACGGCTACAAGAACAAGCGCGTGGCCGTGCTCGACGCCGACAGCGGCAAGTTGAAGCGCTACTGGGGCGCCTACGGCAACAAGCCCGACGACGCCGACCTGGGCAAATACGACCCCGCCGCGCCGCTGCCCAAGCAGTTCCGCAACCCGGTGCATTGCGTTGAGCGCACGAACGACGGCCTGGTGTATGTGTGCGACCGCCAGGCCAACCGCATCCAGGTGTTCAACCCCGACGGCACCTTCGTGAAAGAGGCGCAATTCGCCAAGAACACGCTCGGCTCGGGTTCAGCCTGGGATCTGGCCTTCTCGAAAGACGCGCAGCAAAAGTACATCTACCTGGCTGACGGCACCAACGAGGTGGTGCGCGTGGTGCTGCGCGACACGCTGCAAGAAGTCACCGCCTTCGGCGACGGTGGCCGCCAGCCCGGCCAGTTCTATGGCGTGCACAGCATCGCGGCTGATTCAAAAGGCAACCTGTACACCACCGAGACCTATGAAGGCAAGCGGCTGCAGCGCTTCGTCAACAAGGGCGTGCAAGCGGTGGCGGCGGGCAACCAGGGTACGGTGTGGCCCACCGGCGCAGGCCAACGTTGAGGCGGCCTCACACCGCCACGACCAGGTTACCCAATTCGTCCACGTGCGCCCGGTTGCCGGGTTCCAGCACGCTGGTGCAATCAAGCTGCTCGATGATCGCCGGGCCTGCAATGCGCGCGTCGCGCGGCAGCCTTTCGCGGCTGAACACGGGCGTGTCAAGCCAGCCGCCTTCAAACCATACCGGCCGCACGGCGCGCTGTGCGCCGGCCAGCGTGGCGCCGGGCAGGGCCGGCATCAGCGGCGCCAGCGGCATGGCCGCGCGCCGGCCGATCACGGCGGTGTGCAGGTTCACCAGCACGGGGCGAATTTCGGGCAGCGCCACGCCGAAGCGCTGCCAGTAGGCGGCCTCGAACTTGGCGCGCAGCGCGGCCACGCTGAGTTGTGGGTCGTCAAGGGCCACCGCCAGCACATGGCTCTGGCCCTGAAACTGCATGTCGGCGCGGTGCAGCGCATGCACCGCCTGCACGCTGACCTGCTCGCGCTCGATCAGCGCGCGGCCGCTGGCCACCTGCTGCGCCAGCACGGCGGCCAGGCGGCCTTCTGGCAGTGAATCAAGTGAAACGTTAAGCGCGTTGACGAAATCGTGGCGCAAGTCGGCCAGCACACAGCCCAGGGCATTGGTCAGCCCCGGCCGCGCCGGAATCAGCACCCTGGGAAGGCCCAGCTCGCGCGCCAGCGCGCAGGCATGCAGCGGGCCGGCGCCACCAAACGCAAACAGCGCAAAGTCGCGCGGGTCGTGGCCGCGCGACAGGCTCACCATGCGAATCGCGCCGGCCATCTTGTCGTTGGCCACGCGCAGCACGGCCGCCGCGCTTTGCACGGCATCCAGGCCCAAGGGCCGGCCGACATGTTGCAGCAGCGCTTCATGCAGCGTGGCCAGCGGCGCCGGGTTGGGCACGGCCAACAAACGTGCCGGGTCCAGCCGGCCCAGCACCAGGTTGGCGTCGGTGATGGTGGGGCGCGTGCCGCCGCGGCCATAGCCCACCGGCCCGGGCTGCGCGCCGGCGCTGTGCGGGCCCACGCGCAGCATGCCGGCAGCATCCACCATGGCCAGCGAGCCGCCGCCCGCGCCGATGGTGTGCACAGCCACCATCGGCACATGAATCGGCATGGCGTATTCGAGTTCAAGCTCGCTGCTCACCGTGGGCTGGCCGTTCAGCACCAGGGCCACGTCGGTGCTGGTGCCGCCCATGTCATACGTCACCAGGTTGGCGAACTGCGGCCCGGCTTGCGCCGCGGTGGCCGCCGCGGCCACCACGCCCGAGGCCGGACCTGACATCACCGTGTTCACCGCCGCCTGCGCCACCAGCGCGCTGGCCACCGTGCCGCCGTTGCCCTGCATCACCAACAGCTCGCGCGCGTAGCCCTGCGCTGCCAGCTCGCTGCGCAAACGTTCGAGGTAACGGTGCAGCACCGGCTGCACGGCAGCGTTCACGGCCGCGGTGACGCCGCGTTCGTACTCGCGGTACTCGGCCACCACTTCATGGCCCACCGTGACGAACGGGTTGGGCCACAGCGCGCGCACCACCTGCGCGGCCTGCTGCTCATGTGCAGCGTTGAGGTAGCTGTGCAGGAAGTGGATCACCACGCTTTCGGCGCCACGCTCAAGCAAGGTGGCCACGGCGGCGCGCAACTGGTCTTCGTTCAGCGGCGTGAGCACGTTGCCCAGCGCATCGAGCCGCTCGTCCACCTCCAGCCGCAAGTGGCGCGCCACCAGCGGCGTGAAGCGGCCCTTCAGGCCATAGGGCGTGGGCCGGGTGCGGCGGCCGAGTTCCAGCACATCACGAAAGCCGCGCGTGGTGATCAGGCCCACCGGCGCTATTCTGCGTTCGAGCATCGCGTTCGTGGTGGTGGTGGTGCCGTGGACGATGGCTTGCAGCGCGCTCACATCCACCTTCGCCGCGGCCAGCGCGGCCAGCACGCCACCGGCCTGGTTGTCGGGCGTGGTGGGCACCTTGGCCAGGCGCAACTCATTCGTTAGTTCATCGAACCAGATCAGGTCGGTGAAGGTGCCGCCAACGTCAATGCCCGCTACGCTCATAAGCTCAAAAAGTCTCGTTGCACCGCTTCGTCCTCCATCAAGCCTGCCATGGTGCCGGCCCAGCGCAACTCGCCTTTCTCAAGCACCAGTGCGCGTTCGCTCACCAGGCGTGCGAAGTGAATGTTCTGCTCGGAAAGCAGCACGCCCAGGCCCTGCGCCTTGAGCCGATTGATGGTGCGCGCCATTTGCTCCACGATCAAGGGCGCCACACCCTCGCTGGGTTCATCGAGCAGCAGCAGGTAGGGCTGGCCCATCAGCGTGCGCGCAATGGTCAGCATCTGCTGCTCGCCGCCGCTCATGCGCGCGGCGCTGCGCGTGGCCATGCCGGCCAGGTTGGGGAAGAGTTCGAACACCGCGGCTTCGTCCCAGAACGGCGCGCCCGCGCGTTTGGGCTGGCGCGCCACGACCAAGTTTTCTCGAACCGTTAGCTCGGTGAAGATGCGCCGGTCTTCAGGCACCCAGCCCAGGCCGGCGCGCGCGATGCGGTGGGTGGGCCAGCTGGCCACCTCGTGGCCGCGAAACTGCACGCGCCCGCTGCGCAGCGCCACCAGGCCCATCAGTGCTTTCATGGTGGTGGACTTGCCCGCACCGTTGCGGCCCATCAGGGCCACGCATTCGCCGCTGGCCACGTTCAAATCCAGCTCAGACAAGATGTGCGCCTTGCCATACCAGGCGCTCAAGCCCTGCACGTCCAACATGGCCTCAGACATGGAATGTCGTCCCCATGCCGAAGTAGACCTCGCGCACCTTGGCGTCTTGCCGCACTGCGGCCGGCGGGCCTTGGGCGATGAGTTCGCCGCGCGACAGCACCAGCAGCCGGTCAGCATGCGCAAACACCACGTCCATGCTGTGTTCGGTGAACAGCACGGCCAGGTGCTGCTCGTGCGCCAGGCGTTTGGTCAGCGCCATCAGCGCGTGGCGTTCGGCCGCGCCCATGCCGGCGGTGGGCTCGTCCATCAACAGCAGGCGCGGCGCATGGGCCAGTGCCATGGCCAGTTCCACCCGCTTCACATCACCATAGGCCAGCACGCTCATGGCGCGTTCGGCCTGCGCCAGCATGCCCACTTCAGCCAGCAGCTTGAGCGCCTGCGCGCGCTGCTGGCCGCGCGCACTGCGCCACAGGCGATAGTGCTGGCGCGCGTGCGCGAGCAAGGCGAGTTGCACGTTTTCAAGCACCGTGAGCGAGGCAAAGACCTCGGCGATCTGGAAGGTGCGGCCCACACCCAGGCGGGCGATCTCGCGCGGCTTGCGGCCCAACACTTCCTGGCCGTTCAACAGCACCGAGCCGGCGTCAGCCACGGCCTGGCCGTTCAGCAAGTTGAAGCAGGTGGTCTTGCCCGCGCCGTTGGGGCCGATCAAGGCCAGCATCTCGCTGGCGTGCAGATCAAAGCCAACGTTTGAAACGGCTTGCACGCCACCGTAGGCCTTGCGCAGGCCACGCACCGCGAGCAAGGGCGGGTTCATGACTGCCCCTCGGCGCATGGGTACACGCGCCGATCCCCCGAGGGGATTGCGGGCCGGCTTGGGGCGGCCCGGCGCTCGGCCCGCTGCGCGTGCATTGAAACCGGGCGCCTCACTTGGGTTCCCGCAACACCAGCTTGCGCACACCACCGGCCACGCCCGCCGGGAACACCAGCACCATGGCCAGCATGGCCGCGCCGAGCAGGGCGCGCCAATATTCGGTGTCGCGCATCAGGCTGTCTTGCAGCCAGGTGAACAGCGCCGCGCCGACCCACGGGCCGCTCACCGCTTGCACCCCGCCCAGCAGCACCATTACCAGGCCGTCAACCGACTTGCCCACGCCCAACGATTCAGGTGAGATGGTGCCCTTGGCAAACGCAAACAAGGCGCCAGCCAGGCCTGCCAGGGTGCCGGCGATCACGAAGGCCAGCCACTGCACCCGCGCTACATGGATGCCAAGGCTTTCAGCGCGCAGCGGTGAATCCTTCGCGCCGCGCAACGCCAGGCCAAACGGCGCGTGCAGCGCGCGCACCAGCACCGTGCAGCCCGCCACCACGCACACCAGGGTGAGCAGGTAGTACGCCGGCTTGGGCGCTAACCATTCAGATGGCCAGATGCCCAGCAAGCCGTTGCTGCCGCCGGTGAGCGCATCCCATTGGTAAACGATGGACCAGACGATCTGCGCAAACGCCAGCGTCAACATCGCCAGGTACACGCCCGACAGGCGCACGCAAAACCAGCCGAACACCACGGCCCCCAGCGCGGCCAAAAGCGGCGCGGCGAACAGCGCCACTTCCATCGGCAAGGCCAGCGCCTTCAAGCCCAGCGCGGCGCCGTATGCGCCCAGACCGAAGTAGGCCGCATGGCCGAATGAATGCATGCCCGCCGGGCCCATCAGGAAGTGCAGGCTGGCGGCGAACAACACGGCCACCAGCAGGTCGATCATCAACACCGCCAGGTAGGGGTAGCTGCCGTGCAGCAACGGCAGCAGCGCCAGGGCCAACAGCGCCACAGCGCCCAGCACCTGCCACAGCCGCGGCAGGCGGCGCAGCGGCGGGTCGATGGCGGCGTGCGCGCGCACCGCGCCTTGCGGCTTGCCGAACAAGCCGTAGGGCCGCCACACCAGCACCACGGCCATCACCAGGAATTCAGCCACCAAGGTGAGCTTGCTCAAGGGGAAGGGCGCGCCAAACAAGTCGATCGAGCCGGCAGCGATGCAAAACGCCTTCACCAACGCAATGATCAAGCTGGCCACGAAGGCGCCGCCAATCGAGCCCATGCCCCCAACCACCACCACCACGAAGGCCTCGCCGACCACGGCCAAATCCAAGGCCAAATTGGCGGGTTCGTGCGGCATCTGCAAGGCCCCGCCCAGCGCGGCCAAAAACGTGCCCAGCGCAAACACGCCGGTGAACAGCCAGCGTTGGTTCACGCCTAAAGCGGCGGCCATGTCGCGGTCTTGCGTGGCCGCTCGCACCAGCAGGCCGAAGCGGGTGCGCGCCAGCAGCAGCCACAGCAGCAGCAAGACCAGCGGGCCGATGGCAATGAGCAACAGGTCGTAGCTTGGGAAGGGTTTGCCCATCAGCTCGACGGCGCCCTTCAAGCCCGGCGCCTTGGGGCCGAGCAAATCTTCCGGGCCCCACAGCTTCAAGGCCAGGTCTTTGAACACCAGCACCAGCGCAAAGGTGGCCAGCAGTTGATACAGCTCGGGCGCGGCGTACAGGCGCTTGAGCACCAGCATTTCCACCACCGCGCCCAGCAGCGCCACCGCAGCGGCCGCGAGCAGCACCGCGCCCCAGAAGCCCAGCGGGCCATTGCCTAACGTTTCAGTGAAGGCAACGGCCGCGTACAACCCGAGCATGTAGAACGAACCGTGCGCGAAGTTGACGATGCGCGTCACGCCGAAGATCAAACTCAAGCCACTGGCCACCAGGAACAGCGACGAGGCGGCTGCCAGCCCGGTGAGGGTTTGCAGCAGCAGGGAAGACAGGGCCATCTTCCCGCCGTCAACAAATCAGCCAGCGCGGGCTCAATCTGCCGGCCGCAATGACTTCACTTCATCGGCGCTGGGCAGGTACTTGGCGCCGTCGAGGTAACGGTAGTCCACCATCACGCCCTTGCCGCCTTCGAGCTGGGTTTTGCCCAGGTACGCACCCATGGTGGATTGATGGTCGCTGGCGCGGTAGGTGATGGGGCCGAAAGGCGACATCAGGCTCAGGCCCTTGAAGGCAGCGATGAGCTTTTCAGTGTCGGCCGACTTGGCCTTGCGCAGCCCTTCAGCCAATGACCAGATGGTGGTGTAGCCCACCACCGAGCCGAGCTTGGGGAATTCCTTGTACTTGCTGTAGTAGGCCAGGAAGAACTTCTTGTGCTCGGGCGTCTGGATGCCGTAGTACGGGTAGCCGGTGACGACCCAGCCCACGGGCGCTTCATCGCGCAGCGGGTCGAGGTATTCGGGTTCGCCGGTGAGCAGGCTCACCACTTCGCGGCCCTTGAACAGGCCGCGGGTGTTGCCTTCGCGCACGAAGCGCGACAGGTCGGCGCCGAACAGCACGTTGAAGATGGCGTCGGGCTTGGCATCGGCCAAGGCTTGAGACACGGCACCGGCGTCCAGGCGGCCCAGCGGCGGCGCCTGTTCGGCCACGAACTCCACATCGGGCTGCGCCTTCTTCAGCATCGCCTTGAAGGTGGCCGCGGCCGATTGGCCGTACTCGTAGTTCGGGTAGACGATGGCCCAGCGCTTCTTGTTCATCTTCGCCGCTTCGGGCACCAGCATCGCCACCTGCATATAGGTGTTGGGGCGCAGGCGGAAGGTGTAGCGGTTGCCGTTCTGCCAAGTGATCTTGTCCGTTAGCGGCTCGGCGGCCAGGAAAAAGACCTTGCGCTGCTTGGCAAAGTCGGTCACCGCCAGGCCGATGTTCGACAGGAACGTGCCGGTGATCAGCGCCACGCCTTCGCGCGACACCAGCTCCTCGGCCACGCGCACCGCATCCCCCGGGTTGCCGTTGTCGTCGCGCGAAATGACTTGCAGCTTCTTGCCCAGCACGCCGCCCGAAGCGTTGACTTCCTCCACGGCCAGTTCCCAGCCCTTTTTATACGGCTCCAGAAAGGCCGGCTGCGCCTTGTAGCTGTTGATCTCGCCGATCTTCAGCGTGTCTTGCGCCGCGGCCGGCACTTGCCAAAGCAGGGCCAGCGCGGTGGCGGCAAACAAGGGCTTGAACATGGAACGTTTCTCCTGTGGAAATAAATGTCAGACGGCAATGTCTGAGGATTGAATGCGCTTGACCCCGGCCTTGGTCATCTGCGCCCAGGCCGCTTTGAGCGAGCCGTTCAGGTCAATACCGCGGCAGGCGTCTTCGATCACGCTGGCGGCAAAGCCGGCCTTGCGCGCATCCAGCGCCGTCCAGGCGACGCAAAAGTCGGTGGCCAGGCCACACACATAAATCTGGTTGATGCCGCGCGCCTTCAAGTAGCCGGCCAGGCCGGTGCTGGTCTTGCCGTTGGCTTCCATGAACGCCGAATAGCTGTCGGTGTCTTGATGAAAGCCCTTGCGGATGATGAGCTGCGCCTTCGGCAATGCCAGGTCCTTGTGCAGGTTGGAGTCAGCCGTGCCCTGCACGCAATGGTCGGGCCACAGCACCTGGGTGTCGTAGCTGAGCTGGGTGGTCTCGAACGGCTTCTTGCCGCTGTGCGCCGAGGCGAACGACACATGGCCGGCGGTGTGCCAGTCTTGCGTCAGCACGATGTTTTCGAACGCGCCGGCCAGCTTGTTGATGATGGGCACCACGGCCTCGCCATCCTTCACCGCCAGCGTGCCGCCGCTGACAAAGCAGTTCTGCACGTCGATCACCAGCAGCGCGCTCTTGCTGCCGGGCTTGATGGTGCCCGCGCTGCGCGCCGCGCCGGTCAGGCCCATCAACAGGATGCCGGCGGCGCCGACGAAAGCCCTGCGTTGGATCGTGTTCATCGCTGCTGCTCGATTAAGTGATGTCTAGCGTTGACCATCAAACTGCGCAACTTCACTGGCTTGCAGGCCGCCCACCCGTGCATGCGGGCGTGGCCCCGTGGCCATGGCCTGCACGAACATGATTTCATCGGCCCGCGGTGCATCGGGCACGCACACCACCACGCCGTCGAAATGGCTGCGCACATAGGCCGCCACGCGGTGGTGCAGCGGAATGTCGATGCTGGCCCCCATGGCACCGAGCTTGGTGGCCGAAGGCACGATGGCGTGCGAGCCCGCGATGCGATCGCGCATGCAATAACCGCCGGGCAAGTGCCACAAATGGCCATGCTCGATTTCGCCGGCGCTTCCCACCAGCCCACCCTTGCCATAGCTTTGAATGCTCTGCGCGCCGCCTAACGCCGCGATGAGCCGGTCTGCCATGTCCAGCCCCAGCGGCTTCAGGGCTTCCATGAAGGGTTGAATGTCTGGCACATGGCGCCCAGCGTAGGGGTTGTGGATGACCGCCGCCACCCAGCCGCGCTGCAACGGCTGCGCCAGGCGCTGGCCGCCGTCGTGCCACACGTCTTCAACGCTGAGCACGAACTTGCGCACGCTCACTTCTGGTTGGCTGCCTTGGGCGGGATACAGCATGGGTGTGGTTGCGGCGGGTGCCGCAGAGTGAGGGACCAAGCGCGATCATGCCCCAGGCGGGGCGGTGGGGGCATGGGGCTTGCCCGGCGTGCCGCTGCGGCCCGCTTGAACGATCTGGCGATCAATCACCTTAACCTCAAGGCAAAAAGTCTTCCAGGCGCTGGCCACAACGCAGCCCCTCGATCTGGGCAAAGTGGGCGTCGCGCGTGAGCAGCGCCGCGCCATGCTCAAGCGCGCTGGCGGCGATCCACAAGTCGTTGGTCGGGATCGGCTGGCCTTTGCGCCGCCGGGCGGCGTAAATGAGCGCATAGCTGTCGGCCGTGTGGCCCGTGATGGGCACGGTTTCGACACGGGCGGAGTCCAGGAAACGCGCCAACTCCGCGCGCTTCTTCGCCTCACGCGAACCCGCCGCAAAGCCACCGAGCAACTCGCCCAGCACGATGCTGTTCAGGAGTATCCGTTCGGCGTGCGCCACCACCTCAACCACCGGGTCCGCGCCGAGCATGAAGGCCGTGTAGGCGTTGGTGTCGAGCAGGATCGGGCGCATCGCCTATTTCCAGAGTTGAGCGTCGACCTTGTTGAACGCTGCCGTCGCGTGTTCAAACTCGGCGGCATCGTTCTGGCGCCAACTTCCGGCCAGAGCATCGAGGTCATCGTGCCGCGTCAGCGCTGGCTTGGCACGCCGCAGGCCCAGCCCTTGCTCGATCAGTCGCAACACCAGGGTGTTGACACTGGCTTCCTCCTTGGCAGCACGCTTCTTGAGTGCGGCCAGCGCCTTGTCGTCGAGGCCGCGAATGCTGAGATTGGTCATGACTTCAATGTGGAGTTCAACTTGCCTGCATGAAATGCCAGCACGCAGCTCCCGCCAAGCTTCCCACCTGCGGCTCAGCGGTGCCCCATCAGTGTTGGTGTCTCAACCACCTGCACCACGCCCTGCAAGCAAAGCACCGCCGCGCTCAGCAACCCCTGCTGGCGCATGCGCGCAGCGCACTGCGCACCCGCGGCCAGTGCCGCCGCCACCTCGGACTGCGCCAGTGTCGGCACGGCCGTGGTCACCAAGCGCGGCCCCAAATCGCTGTCGTCCTTCAACTCGCACGCCGGCCGGCGCTCGATGCGCGCATCGCACACATCCACGGCATTGGCCACCAGCGTGGCCGCGGCGTCGGCCTGGGCGGCGGTGGCGGCCAGCACCGTTACCGCTTCGGCAATGCCGAATGAAAAGCTGCGCCCGCGCCAGCCAGATGTGGCCACGCCGCGCGCGGCGTCTTCAAACTGCACGGTGAAGCGGCCGCTGGGCGCGGCTTGCAGGCCGGCAATGAGGCCAACGTCCCACTGCATGCCTGCTGTGAGGTGCAGGGCGATGTCACCGCCATTGTTCACGTAGGCGCGGCTGATGCCCGGGGCGGCCAGGTGGCGCAGCAACTCATCGGCCACTGCGCCGGCCACGGCGGCCATGGGGGTGATGAAGGCGCTGGCGGCATGCGGCAGGCAGGCCGCCACCATGGCCTGGGCGATGCGGCCTTGCACGGGCGGGGCGCCGTGGGCGTGCAGGTCGGTTTTCAGCAGCGGCAACTCGCTCACCAGTTCCGCTAACACCGTGGCGAAGCGTTGCCAGGTTGCTTCATGAGCAGCGGTCACCGCGCCGGCCGGCCCTTGCGCAAAGACGACGCAGTTGATCGGCCCGTGTTGCAGGAACCAGCGCCCGCCGTCCAGGCGTTGGCGCGTGGCGCTGTTCACACTTTGAAGCCTGTCAATGGCCAGACGTTGCCGGCCGGTGCATCAAGCAGCTTGTGCGGCTCGCTGGCCAGAAATTCATCGAGCTGCCGCACCTGGCCCATGTGCCCGCCCAGGCGCTCATAGTCATTCAACCGAAGTGTGAATTCGATCGGCGAGACGATGGCCGGCGTGGGCACGCTGCCGAAGCTGTTGGCCGGCATGCGCGCCACATCCACCATCAGCGTGATGCCGCCGCCCGGCCACAGGTACACCGGCGCGCCGCCGCAGGTGACGTTGACCAGCGCTTGCTTGATGGCGCGTGTGAGCAGCACCGGGTTGCTGGTGACGCCGGCGCGCAGCGAGCCGCCGGCGCCGGCCACATAGAGCACGCTGCAAAGCGAGGGTTCGCAGTTTTCGCCGATGCGCGCCACCACGCTGCGCACGGCAGCGGGCATCTCGGCGGGTTGCGGGCGCAACTGTTCGTCGAGCACAAACCAGGCGCTGTCTTCGCCGGTGGTGCTGACCATCAACAGTCGCAGGCCCGGCCTGGCGAAGCGCGTGTCCCACTCTTCGATGATGGACAGCGGCTCGGTGATGTCGGTGCCGCCCCAGCCCGCGCCCGGCTGCGCCACCTGGAAGTAACGCCCCGGCGTGCTCTTGCGCCCGCGCAGGCGAATGCCGCTGGCCGGAATGCCCAGGCACTTGCCGGCCTGGTGTTCGCTGAGCACGCCGGTGATGTGGTCGTCCACCACCACCACTTCGTCAACCTGGCCGGCCCATTGCGGCGCGAAGATGCCGATGGTAGCCGAGCCGCAGCCCACGCGCATGCGCTGCTCTTCTGTACCGTTAACGACCGGCGCCCGGCCGGCCTGCACGGTGAGCGCCGCGCCGCCTTCGATCTGCAAATCCACTGACCTCTGGTTGCCCAGCGCCAGCATCATTTCGCAGTTGACGCGGCCTTCGCGCTTGCTGCCGCCGGTGAGGTGGTGCACGCCGCCCAGCGCCAGGAATTGCGAGCCGTATTCGATGGTGCTCACATGCCCCACCACTTCGCCGCGGTGGCGCACGCTGGCCTGCTGCGGGCCGAGGTAGCGGTCGGTGTCGATCTTCAGCTTGAAGCTGCAATAGCTGAAGATGCCTTCGGTGACAACGGTCACCAGGTCAACGCCCTGGTGCTGGCTGGCGACGATGAAGGGCGCGGGCTTGTAGTCGGGGTAAGTGGTGGTGGCGCCGTTGCCGGTGACGAAGACCGAAGCGTCGTCGAATAACGTTCCGTTCCAGCCAGCGGTGGCGGTTTCGTTTTCAACCACGGCTACATCGGGCCGGCGCAGCAGTTGCACCACGTCGGTACGCACCAGCTTGCCTTCAACATTGCCGTAGCGGTCGCAGGCGCCGAGCTTGCCCGGGCTGATCTGGCACAGCACGGGGCAGGCTTCACAACGAACCTTGTCGCTGCTCACCCGCTCTGGCGTCTTGGAGTGCGCCAGCACATTCGGCTGGCCATCGCCACGCAGGTCGGGCGCCGTCACTTCAGCTCCAGCAAAGCCGCGCGCAGGCGCGAAGGCGTCACCGGCACTTCATGCAGCTTCACGCCCGTGGCATGGCGAATCGCGGCCAGGATGGCCGGCGCCGTGGCCACCAGCGCCGGCTCGCCCACGCCCTTGGCGCCCCAGGGGCCGAGCGGCTCGGGGTCTTCGATCAGGTGCACGGTGATCGGCGGCACGTCGCCCACGGTGGGGATGAGGTAGTCGTGCAGGTTGTCGGTGCGGCCGTTGACGTATTCCTCCATCAGCGCCATGCCGATGCCTTGCGCAATGCCACCGTGAATCTGGCCTTCCACCAGCGTGGGGTTGATGGCACGGCCCACGTCATGCGCGGCGTGGATGTGCAGCAGCTTCACGGTGCCGAGTTCGACATCCACCTCCACTTCGGCAATTTGCGCGGCGAAGGCGTAGGTGGCGTAAGGCACGCCCTGGCCGTCAGCATCGAGCGCCACGGTGGGCGGGTCGAAACGGCCCTGGCCGGTGAAGACGTCGCCCTGTGCTTGGCGCGGCAGGTGGATCAAGTCAAGGCAAACGTTAAGCCCGCCGGCATGGGCGAAAAGGGCGGAGCCTTCGAGCCGCAGGTTGGCGGGTTCTGCCACGCCCAAGGCTTCAAGCAACTGGGCCCGCAAGTCCAGCCCTGCCAGGCGCGCGGCCTGGCCGGAGACAAAGGTTTGGCGCGAGGCCGAAGACTTGCCGGCATCGAGCGTCAGGTCGGTGTCACCCATCACCTGTTCCACACACGCTACAGGCAGGCCCACGGCATCGGCAAAGATCTGCGGCAAGATGGTGGCCGTGCCCTGGCCGATTTCTTGCGCGCCGTTGTAAAGGAACAGCTCGGCGTTGCCTTCAAGGTTCAACCGCAGGCTGCCGCGCACCGTGCTGGGGTTGGCGATCACGGTGTTGCCGATGCCGTACCACATGCAGGCTATGCCGGCGCCCCGCTTGCGCGGCCTGTCCTGTGTATTGTGTTGTTTGCATCTTGCCAAGGCTTGTGCCCAGGCCGGCCGCAGCGCCACCAAGCAGGCCTGCAAGCCCACGCTGGCATGCAGCACCTGCCCGGTGGCGGTGTGGTCACCGGCGCGCAAGGCGTTTTGGTGGCGGAATTCCAGCGCGTCCGCGCCGCTGGCCGCGGCCAGCTCGTCCATCAACAGCTCGCCCAACAACGTGGCCTGCGGCACGCCGAAGCCGCGGAACGCGCCGGCCACGCTGCCATGCGTGAACACGGCGCGCGTGAGCGCGCGCACATGCGGCACGCGGTAAGGCCCGCAGGCGTGAATGGGCACGCGGTTGGCCACCGTGGGACCCCAACTCGAGTAGGCGCCGGTGTTGAAGTCGCCCTGAAAGTCGAACGCGGTGAGCCGCCCTTGCGCGTCACACGCTGCGGCCGCGCGCATGCGCGCCGGGTGGCGCTTGGTGGACGAACGCATCGACTCCGGCCGCTCGTACACCAGCCGCACCGGCCGCTTGAGCTTGCACGCGGCGATGGCCAGCAAGGGCTGCACGGCCAGGTCGAGCTTGCCGCCAAAGCCACCGCCAACGGCCGAGGGCACGATATGGATGCGCTCGGGCGCCCAGCCCAAAACATGTGCCAGCTCATCGCGGTCCATGTAGGGCGTCTGCGTGCTGGCGAAGACGCGCAGGCGCGGCGGCTCGGTGTCGGTCAACAGCTCGGCCCAGCCGGCTTCGGGTTCGATGTAGGCGTGCTCGACGGCGCGGGTTTCAAAGCCGGCTTCAGCGCGGTGCGCCGCTTGCGCCAGCGCGGGTTCAATTTTGCCGCGCACCACGCGGCCGCGGCACAGAACGTTGTCGGCAAAGGCGGCATGCACGGCCGGTGCGCCGGGTGCCAGCGCCTGGTGCATTTCGGCCAGGGCATTGAGCCGTTCGTAGTGAATCGGCAGCTCGCGTTCGTCAATCGCCAGCAGGGCTGGCTCGTCGCCGGCCAGCGCCAGCACGGCTTCGCCAGCAAAGCGCACCAGGCCATCCGCCAGCACGGGTTGGTCACGCAAATTGGCGAAGATGGCGAAGGCGTTGTTCGGCACGTCGGCCGCGGTGAACACCGCCAGCACGCCGGGGTGGTGGCGCAGCCAGCCCGCCACGCTGCCCAGCGTGAAGCGCGCATGGGCATGCGGCGAGCGAATGATGCGCAGGCTCACGCCGCCTTGTGGCCAACTTGCGGGCAGGGTGTCGGCGCCGAAGGCTTCTGTGCCACGCAGCTTGGCGTTAGCGTCCAGCCGCGGCAGCCGGGCGCCCACGGCCTGGCCGGCGGCGGGCGCTTCAAAGGTGATGGCTTGCGTGCCGGCGGCCAGCAACACCGCGTCGATGATCAAGCGGTAGCCGGTGCAGCGGCACAGCACACCGGCCAGGGCGTCTTGCACCTGCACCTCGCTGGGCTGCGGTGTGCGTTGCAGCAGCGCCTGCGCGCTCATCAACATGCCCGGCGTGCAGATGCCGCACTGCGCCGCGCCCATGCACCTGAAGGCTTGTTGCAGGCGCGACAGCGTGCCGTCGGCCTGCGCCAAACCTTCCACCGTGGTGATGCCTCTGCCCGCGCACTGGCCGGCGGCCACCAGGCAGGCGCACACGGGCTGGCCGTCTAACAGCACGGTGCAGGCGCCGCAGTCGCCAGCGTGGCAGCCGATCTTGGTGCCGGTGAGTTTCAGCTCGTCGCGCAGCAAGGTGGACAGGCGCTGCGCCGGTGCGGCGGCCAGGTGCAGCACGGCGCCGTTCACGTTCAGGCGGATCAGTTGCGTGGCAACTTGTTCTGGTGCATTCATACGACCGACTCCACCAACTCCGCCAACGCCCGCTGCACCAGGGTGCGCACTGCATCGCGGCGATAGGCCGCGCTGGCGCGCACATCGTCCAGCGGGTGCAGGCTGCTCACGTCACGCGGCTGAATCTCGACGCTCAGCAAGGCCTGCAAGGGCCGGCCGCGCAAGCGGTCTTCCAGCTCAACCAGGCGCTGCGCCACCGCCGAACACGCGCCCACAGCCACGCCGATGGTGGCAATGCGGCCGTCGGCATCCACATCCACCGCCACCGCCACCATGGCGATGGAAATCACCAAATAGCGTCGCGCGCCCAGCTTGTTGAAGTGTGATCGCGCCCGCGTGCTGCCTTGTGGCACCCAGATGCCGGTTAGCAGCTCGTCGCGCGCCAGCGCCACATGGCGCGGCCCGGTCACGAACTGCGCCACGCTCAAGCGCCGGCTGCCGCGCTGGCTGTGCAGTTGCACTTGCGCGTCCAGCGCCAGCCACACGGGCGTGCCGTCGGCCGCGGGCGAGGCGTGGCACAGGTTGCCGCCCAGCGTGCCCATGTTCTGCACCTGCGCGCCGCCGACTTCTCGCGCCGCTTGCTTCAGTGCATTGAACTGCGCAGGCAACGGTGCGCGCAGCACATCGGCCCAGGTGGTGGTGGCGCCGAACCACCAGCCGCCGTCTTGCTGGGTGATGCCGCGCAGCCCTTGCACCGCGCTCAAATCAAGCACGGCCGCCGGTGGCAGTTGGCCCACGCGCGCGGAGTACACATCGGTGCCGCCGGCCAGCATGCGCAGGCCGCCCTGGGCGAGCAAGGCGGCGGCTTCGCTCAATGAAGCCGGGCGTTCGTAGCGAGGGGTGGATGCGGACATGCAGATTCCAGCGTAGCAGCTTGCTCAACCGCTCGGCTAAGGGCTGGCGCGGATACTCACTGGCCGGGCCTTCGAGTACGGTTGTCGCACCGTGTGCGATGCGCTGCCCGAGATAGGAAATGACGATGGACGTTCAAGCTTTGGTGGAACCCGACCGCGTGCACAAGCGCGTCTACACCGACAGCCAAATTTTCGACCAGGAGATGAGCCACATCTTCGAGCGTGCCTGGGTCTATTGCGGGCACGCATCGCAAGTGCCCAAGCCGGGCGACTATGCCGCCGTGACCATCGGCCGCCAGCCCATGATCATGGTGCGCGCCGCTGCTGGCGGTATCAACGTGCTGCACAACCGCTGCCCGCACCGCGGCGTGCAGGTGGTGGGCAATTTGCAGGGCAACACGGGCGCGTCGTTCGTGTGCTCGTACCACGCCTGGAGCTTTCACCTCGATGGCAAGGTGCGCGCGATTCCGCTGGCCAAGGGCTACGAAGGCACGCGCATGGACAAGAGCAACCCCGACTGCAACATGAAGCGTGCCGCACGGGTCGATAGCTACCGCGGCTTTGTCTTCGCCAGCCTGGCCGCTGAGGGCCCATCGCTGCTTGAGTTTTTGGGCGACGCCAAGATTGCGTTCGATGACATGTGTGATCGCTCCCCCGTGGGCGAAGTTGAAGTGGTGCCCATTTGCCACCGCGTGGTGCAGCAATCGAACTGGAAGTTCTTCATGGAAAACCAGCTCGATGCGCTGCACCCGTCGGTGACGCACCAGTCCACCGGCATCGCCGCCGGCCGCGTCGAGCGGCGCTTGAAAGAGCAGAACGGCCAGGCGCCGCTGTACTACCACTACCTCTCCACCTTCGCGTCGAGCTTTGAGCAGTGGGACAGCGTGCAGACCATCAACTACCCGCAGGGCCACGGCATCTTGAAGGCCTACATGGGCCTGCGCCCGCAAGACGCCGACACGCTGGAACACGAGGCGCAACTCAAGGCCGCCTACGGTGAAAGCAAGGCCGAGGAATACCTGTCGCGCAGCATCCACCATGTGTTGGTGTACCCGTATCTCTCGGTGCAATCGCCCTTGCAGCAACTGCGTTGCCTGCGGCCCATATCGCCCGACAAAACGCTGTCAGAGATCTGGCACTTCCGCCTGAAGGGCGCGCCCGAGGCCATTTACCGGCGCAGCCTGTGGTACTTCAACCTGGTGAATTCGCCGGCCACCATGATCAACGCCGATGACCTTGAAAACTGGACCAAGGCGCAATGGGGTCTCACTTCCAACGGCGGCGATTGGGTCAGCTTTCACCGCCACTTTGGCGACGACAGGGTGGATGAAAAAGGCGTCGCGCATTCCAACCACGGCACATCAGAAGTGGTGATGCGCAACCAGTTCGCGGCCTGGCGGCGCTACATGCAGGCGGGGGCGTGATGTCGCAAAACATTCCTACAGCCGGCCCCGACATGGGCCGCTTGCTGGCGCAAGACGTGGTGATTGACGGCAACGTGGCCGGTGCGGCCACCGGCGCCCAGGCCATCGAGCCCAGCCATTCGCCGCGTTCACCCGTGGCGGTGCATGGCAGCGTGCCGCAGCGTGGCTTGTTGGCGGGGAACGCCGAGCTGCAACGCGAGGTGGAACAACTGCTCTACCTGCAAGCCGAGCTGCTGGACGGCAAGCATTGGCAGGCCTGGATCGACCTGTTCACTGAAGAAGGCATTTACTGGATGCCCGCGCGCCCCGAGCAAACCGAGTGGGAAGGCTCGCCCTCGATCTTTGCCGAAGACAAGCTGATGATGGAAATTCGCAAGGGCCGGGTCAGCCACCCGAATGCTTGGTCGCAGGCGCCGCTGTGGATGACTAACCATGTGGTCAGCCACGCGGCGATCGAGTCTTCTTCACAAGATCACATCGAAGTGCGTTCGCGCTTTCACATGATGGAGCTGCGGCGCGACAGCATTCGCCACTTTGGCGGCAGCTACCGCCACAGCCTGGTGCGCGCTGGCGATGGCGCTTTGAGGATCAAGCTGCAGCGCGTGGACTTGTTCAATGCACAGGCCGCTTTCGACTACGTCATTCAAATCTGGGTTTAACAAGGACTGTCATGAATCGCTCTGTCGCACTCAAATCAACGTTAGCCGTCATGGCCTTGGCGGCTGCATGTGCCACGCAAGCCGCAGACAAGGTGAAGATCGGCTTCGTCAGCACGCTCTCAGGCCCCAGCGCCGCGCTGGGCGTGGACATCCGCGACGCCTTCTTGCTCGCCGTCAAACTCAACGGCGGCAAGCTGGGCAACCTGCCGGCCGAGGTGATCGTCAGTGACGACCAGTTCAAGCCCGACGTGGCCAAGCAGTTGTTCGAGAAGAACGTGAAGCGCGACAAGGTTGATTTCATGACCGGCGTGGTCTTCAGCAACATCATGCTCGCCGCCTTGCCTGAAGCCTTGGACAACAACACGCTGTACATCAGCCCCAACGCCGCGCCGTCTTCCATGGCCGGCAAAGACTGCAACCCGCTGTTCTATGCCGTGTCGTGGCCCAACGATGCCTACCACGAGGCCGCGGGCCAGTTTGCCAACCAGCGCGAGATGAAAAGCGTGTACCTGCTGGCGCCCAATTACCAGGCCGGCAAGGATTCATTGGCCGGCTTCAAGCGCATGTTCAAGGGCAGCGTGGTGGGTGAGAACTACACCAAGCTGGGGCAGCTTGACTACGCCGCTGAGCTGGCCGAAATTCGCGCCGCCAAGCCACAGGCGCTATACATCTTCTTGCCCGGCGGCATGGGCATCAACTTCATCAAGCAGTTTGTGGGCGCTGGCCTGGGCAAAGACATCAACCTGCTGTTGCCCGGCTTCAGCGCCGACCAAGACGTGATCCGCCCGGTGGGTGCGGCCATGTCCGGCCTGTTCAACACCGCACATTGGTCGCCCGATTTCACCAACGCCGCGAACCAGAAATTCATGGCCGAATTCGAGAAGGAATACAAGCGTATTCCCACCGTGTACGCGGCGCAGGGCTATGACGCCGCGCAGTTGATCAATGCCGCCGTGCGCGACGTGAAAGGCAAGCTCGAAGACCGCGAAGCTGTGCGCAAGGCCTTGAAGGCGGCGCGGTTTGAATCGGTGCGTGGCGCCTTCAGGTTCAACACCAACCAGTACCCGATTCAGAACTATTACGTGCGCGCCATCGGGTCTGACGGCAAGGGCGGCCTGATCAACAAGTCCTTCAACCAACCCATCTTGAAGGACCATGGCGATGCCTACGTGGGCGCCTGCGCCATGAAATGAGCGTCTTGCTGCTGGAGCAGGCGCTGAACGGCCTGCAACTCGGGTTGATGCTGTTCCTGCTGGCTGCCGGCTTGACGCTGGTGTTTGGCGTGATGGACATGATCAACCTGGCCCACGGCTCGCTGTACATGGTGGGCGCGTTCTGCGCGGCGTGGCTGGTGGCGTTCACCGGCTCGTTCGTGTTGGGCGTGTTGGGCGCGGTGGTGTTGACGGCGGCCTTCGGCATGCTGATTGAAGCCACGCTGCTGCGCACGCTGTATGCGCGCGACCACTTGAGCCAGGTGCTGGCCACTTTCGCGCTGATCTTGATCTTGAATGACGGGGTGAAGATGGTCTTCGGCAACGACTTGCCGCTGAGTGCGCCGGCCGCGCTCGATGGCCCGGTGGAGCTGCTGCCCGGCTTTCAGTACCCGGCTTATCGCTTGCTCATCTTGGCCGTGGGCGCGGCCTTGGCGCTGCTGATGTACGCCCTGGTGGCCAAAACCCGCATGGGCGCCTGGGTGCGCGCGGGCGCGGCCAACCGGGTCATGACCGAGGCGCTGGGCATCAACGTCAAGCGCCTGTTCACCATGGTGTTTGGCTTGGGCGCGGCGCTGTGTGCGGTGGCCGGCGCGTTGATGGGCCCGCTGCTGGCGGTGCAGGTGGGCATGGGCGAGAACATCCTGATCCTGGCCTTTGTGGTGATCGTCATCGGCGGCATCGGCTCCATTCGCGGCGCGCTGGTCGGCGCGTTGCTGGTGGGCGCGGTGGACACACTCGGGCGCACCGGCTTGCAGCATGTGCTGCGCGAAGTGTTGAGCCCGCAATGGGCCAGCGCGGCCGGGCCGGCCATCGCTTCCATGGCGGTGTACCTGTTCATGGCCGCGGTGCTGGTGTTCAAGCCGCAGGGCTTGTTTGCGGCGCGTGGGTGAAATGACCCCCCCTACGGCCTTCGGCCGCCCCCCCAGGGGCATAAGCGCTAACGTAAGTATCATGAGAAATCAGCCTCACACTGGTACGGACGAAGGCGCGGCGCCTCGCGCAATCGCGCCGCGATGCCTTGCCATCGTTGCATGCACTCGCGCAGCGACAGGGCGGGA
>JANOXU010000107.1:0-4802 GCA_031418595.1 Burkholderiales bacterium | reverse complement strand
CCCACCATGGTGATCGACCTGTTCGCCAGCCCCAACTACAAGAGCTTCGACTTCAGCTCGCTGCGCAACATTTCCGGCGGCGGCGCGGCCATGCCGCAGGCCGTGGCGCAGCGCTTGATCGATGAATTCGGCCTGACTTTCGCCGAAGGTTATGGCCTGACCGAGACCGCCGCGCCCAGCCACAACAACCCGCCCGAGCGGGCCAAGCTGCAATGCCTGGGCATGCCGATCTTCGGCACCGATTCGCGCGTGGTGGACCCGCTCACGCTGCAAGAAATGCCGCCCGGCGAGCAAGGCGAAATCATCGTCAACGGCCCGCAGGTCTTCAAAGGCTATTGGCGCCAGCCCGAGGCCACGGCGCAGGCGTTCGTGGAGTTCGAAGGCAAGCCGTTCTTCCGCACCGGCGACCTGGGCCACATGGACGCTGAAGGCTACTTCTTCATCACCGACCGCCTGAAGCGCATGATCAACGCCAGCGGCTTCAAGGTCTGGCCGTCAGAGGTTGAACTGCTGCTGTTCAAGTGCCCGTGGGTGCAGGAAGCCTGCGTGATCGCCGCGCGCGACGCCTACCGCGGCGAAACTGTGAAAGCCATGGTGGTGCTGCGCAGTGAAGCGCGCGGGCAGGTCAGCGAGCAGCAGGTGATTGATTGGGCGCGCGAACACATGGCGGCGTACAAGGCGCCGCGCCAGGTGGTGTTTCTTGATGCCCTGCCCAAGAGCGGCTCGGGCAAGGTGATGTGGCGGCTGCTGCAAGAGCAGCATGATGCGCAGGCCGCTGCGGCGCCGCTGCCGGCAGCGTAGATCGCGCTGATTCAGCGTGTGGCCCGCCGGCGCACCGCTTCCAGGTAGGCCTGGCCATCCGGCGGGCGGCCGCTGCGCTGGCTGTCCCAGAGCATCGTGCCCAGGCATTCCATCACTTCGTGGTGCGCTTCATGCAGCGAGCCGCGCCGCGCGGCCAGCAGTTGCACCGCCTGGCGGATGCCGGTGGGCTGGTCGATGCTGCATTGCTCGGTGATGGAAAGATGCATAGACAGGTGCAGGAACGGGTTGGCGCGCCCGCCCTCGACCGTGTAGTCGGCCGCCAGTGCCGCGGCTTCATCGGCCAGCTTGGCGTGGTGCTCGGGGTGCAGGGCGATCCACTGCGCGGCCTGCGCGTCCATCGGGGTGAGCGGCAGGCCCTGAAGCTGGCGCGCGTAGGCGGCGCAAAAGAAGCGCCGCACATCGTGTTGTGACGGTTGAAACATGGCCGAATTGTGCTGCCCCGGCTTGGGTTTGCCCTGTGCAGCGGCCCGCATGGCCGGGCTACGATGCCGGCCATGTTCCACCCGCTGCACACCCGCACATGCCCGTGATCGTGGCCTGGCGGCGCGACGCGCACAACCCGCAGAAGCCGCTCGTGCGGTGGCCACCAATATGACGCACTTCAAGACCCTGGCCGAGATGGCCGCCCTGGTGGGCCAGCCCCTGGGCGTGAGCGACTGGGTTGATGTCGATCAAGCCTCGATCGACCTGTTCGCGCAAGCCACTGGCGACCATCAATGGATCCACATCGACCCCGTGCGCTCGGCGCAAGGCCCGTTCGGCACCACCATCGCGCACGGCTTCATGACGCTGTCGTTGATCCCCCAGCTCTTTGCCAGCGGCTTTGCCGTGGGCGATGTACGCATGGGCGTGAACTACGGCCTGAACAAGGTGCGCTTCCCGGCACCGGTGCCGGTGAACAGCAAGCTGCGTGGGCACTTCACGCTGCTCGAGTACCAGCCCATTGAAGGCGGCGCGCAACTGGTGGTGCAGGTCAGCATCGAGCGCGAAGGTTTAGCCAAACCGGTGTGCGTGGCCGAAACCGTGTCGCGCCGCTACACCTGAATGAACGCAAAGTCATGAAGATCCTCCTGGTCGATGATCACCCGCTGATCCTGGCGGCGCTCAAGCAGGTCATCGATTCGATCGCGCGCGTCACCATCGCCACGGCCGACAGCATCGAGTCGGCGCGTGCCGTGCTGCAGCGAGACGCGAACTTCGACCTGGTGCTGCTCGACCTGGCCCTGGGCGACGCCGATGGTTTTGACCTGCTCGAAGAACTGCGCGGCGCCTACCCCGAGCTGCCGGTGGTGGTGGTGTCGGCCAGCGACCGCACGGCCGATGTCATTCGTGCCATCGACCTGGGTGCCATGGGCTTCGTGCCCAAGCGCAGCTCGAACGAACAGTTGCGCGAGGCGCTGAGCATGGTCATGAACGGCGGCCTGTATGTGCCGCCCATGATGCTGGGTCTGCTCGATCAACCGCGCTCGGCTGGCGCCGCCGCGGCGGCCCCGCGCGCGGCACACATGCCGCACACGCCCAGCGAGCATGCCCATGGCACGCCGTACCAGCAGGTGCCCACGCTCGAATCGGTAGGCCTGACGCCACGCCAGACCGATGTGCTCAATTTGCTGTTGCAAGGCAAGCCGAACAAGCTGATTGCGCGCGACCTTAACGTTTCAGTCGAGACGGTGAAAGATCACGTCGCCGCCGTGCTGCGCGCCCTGAACGTGAGTTCACGCACCCAGGCCGTGCTGGCCGTGAGCCAGATGCAGCAGCAGGCCGCGCTGGCAGCACGCGACCAGGGCCGCTGACATGTCCGCCCCCGGCGCGCCCCAGGCCGCCGGCGCCGACCATCGCCGCTTCGACCACCTGCGCTCGCTGTTCACACAGACGCCGGCCTCGCTGATCGGCAACCTCGTGGGTTGGTTGCTGGTGCTGCTGGTCTACACGGGCTTGGCCGAACCGCGCGTGCTGGCGCTGTGGGCGGGCAGCCTGGCGCTGCTGCTGCTGGCGCGCCTGGCGCACTACCTGCGCTTCCTGCGCCAGCGCAATGCCGACGACGAACTGCTGCACCGCTGGCACCGCAGCTGGAAGGCGCTGGTGCTGGCCCAGGCCGCCCTGTGGGGCATGGCGGGCTGGCTGTTCTGGGGTCTGGGCACGCCGTATCACAACCTGGCCATCGTGCTCATCGTGTTCAGCTACAGCGTGGCCTCGGTGGCTTTGCTGGCCACGCAGCAGCGCCTGTTCACGGTATTCATCATCATCGTGCTGGGCCCGGTGATCGCCCGCATCGCCAGCGACACCAGCCAACCCTGGCATTGGCAGATGGCCGGCATCGTGAGCTTGCAATTCGCCATCGTGTTTTTGATGGGCCGCATGCAGCGCAGCGCGCTCGACCAGGTCATCCACCTCAAGGCGCATGCCGACGGCCTGGCCGGGCAGTTGCGGGTGGAAGCGGCAGCGGCTGAAAGCGCGCGCCGCAGCGCCGAGGCGGCCAACCGCGCCAAGACCCAGTTCTTTGCCGCTGCCAGCCACGACCTGCGCCAGCCCCTGCATGCCATGGGCCTGTTCGCCGAGGCCCTGCGCCAGCGCGCGCACGACCCCGAGGTGGCTTCGCTGGTGAACAGCATCAACGAGTCGGTCGATGCGCTGGAAGGCCTGTTCGGCGAGCTGCTCGACATCACCCGCATCGACACCGGCGGCGTTGAAGTGCACCCCGCGCCGGTGCGCATGAACGAGCTGTTTGCGCGCTTGCGCCTGCACTTCGAGCCGGTGGCGTTTGAAAAGGGCCTGGGCGTGAGCTTTCGCGGCGCACGCTTCGTGGCCCACACCGACCCGGTGATCCTCGAACGCATGCTGCGCAACCTGCTCAGTAATGCCATTCGTTACACCGAAGACGGTGGCGTGCTGGTGAGTTGCCGAGCGCGCGCCGGCAAGCTGTTGCTGCAGGTGTGGGACAGCGGCATCGGTATTTCGCCGGCCGTGCTGCCGCGCATCTTCGACGAGTTCTACCAGGTCAACAGCCAGCGCCCCCTGGAGGCACACCACCGCAAGGGCCTGGGCCTGGGCCTGGCCATCGTGGCACGGCTGGGTGGGTTGATCGGCACCGAGGTGACCGTGCGCTCGCGGGTGGGGCGCGGCACGGTGTTTTCATTCGAGGTGCCTGTGGGCCAGACGCCGCGGCCGACTGACATGCCGGCACCGAGCCCCAAACCCACCTTGGGCTTGACGTTGCAGGGCCGCCAGTTCGTGCTGGTGGAAGACGAGCCCAGCGTGCGCGAAGGCCTGCTGGTGCTGCTGCAGGCCTGGGGTGCGCAGGTGCAGGCATTTGACTCAGTTGAATCGTTGCAGGCCTGGTTGGCCGGTGAACCGGGTGCCGCGCCCGATTTGCTGATCGTCGACTACCGCTTGCCGCAGGGGCGCACCGGGCTGGAGGCGCTGGCCGCGTTGCGCGCGGGTTGGCCGGCGGCGCACCTGCCGGCGATCATCGTCACCGGCAGCACCATCGGCGGGCATGAAAACGAAGCCACCGAGCATGATTTCCATCTGCTCATCAAGCCTGTATTGCCGAGCAAGCTTCGCGCGATGATCGGGTTCAAGCTGGGGACGCGGGCAGGGCGATGAGCGCTACGAAGACAAGGCACTCAGCGTCGCGATCTGCGCGAGCCGAGGGCGTCGGGCGGCCGGCTACGCTCATGCCCGGGGCAGAGCCCCGGGCGTTCGCCAGGCACAAACAGTCCACTGGACTGTTTGTGTCCGGGCTCACTCCTCCGGCATTGGCCCTGGCGGGCCACTGCCTCCCCCTTTACTTCGCTACGCCGGCCGCCCAACACCCTCGGCCGGCACCGGTGGTGACGGGGCCACCGTTCGAGAAGAGCCGCTGCCGAAGGATCCGGACGGTGGGGCGTGCTGCGTAGCGAGTTAATGGAGTAGGAAGCGACCCGGCAGGGTCGCTTCCGGGGGACACGAGCGAAGCAGCACGCCGCGCCGGCCTGATC
>JANOXU010000106.1:0-28610 GCA_031418595.1 Burkholderiales bacterium | reverse complement strand
CACTTCGGCACCGGCAGGCAGCGAAGGTTCGGCTGTCAGTTCGGCCCGCTCATTCGGCCTTGATGCTTCGTTCGCGGATCAACTTCTCCCACTTGGCACTTTCGGCAACCAGGGTGGCGGCGAAGGCTTCGGGGCTGCTGCCGATGGCTTCGGCGCCGAGCACGAAGAAGCGGGCCTTGACCTCGGTCAGCTTCATCGCCTCGAGCAAGGCCGCGTTCATCTTCAGCACCACGTCCTTCGGCGTGGCGGCCGGCATGAACACGCCGAACCACGGCGAGAGGTCATAACTCGCAACACCGGCCTCGGCCACTGTGGGGACATCGGGCATCGCGGGCGAGCGCTTCGATGTCGTCACGGCCAGCGCGACGAGCTTGCCCGCCTGCACATGGGGCCGCGCCGAGGCAACGCTGTCGAACATCATGTCGACCTGCCCACCGAGCAGATCGCTCACCGCCGGACCGCTGCCGCGGTAAGGGATGTGCACGACTTCGGTGCCGGTCATCGCGGTGAACAACTCGCCGGCCAGGTGGATCGATGTGCCGTTGCCGGCCGATGCGTAGGTCAGCTTGCCGGGCTTGGCCTTTGCCTCGGCGATCAGGTCGCGCACGTTGCGTGCCTTCACCTTGCCTGGGTTGACCACCAGCATGTTGGGTACCACGGCCAGTTGTGAGACAGGCGCGAAGTCCTTCAGCGGGTCATAGCTGAGCTTGGCGTAAAGATGGCGGTTGGTCACCATGCCGATCGAGGTGATGACCATGGTGTACCCGTCGGCGGGTGCCTTGGCCACGAAGTCGACGCCGAGGTTGCCGCCGGCGCCGGGCTTGTTCTCGACCACCACGGGCTGCCCGAACTTGCGTGCCAACTGTTCGCCGAGCGTGCGGGCGATGCCGTCCATCGCACCGCCGGGCGGGAAGGGCACGATCCAGCGGATCGGCTTGTCCGGATAGGCCGCGTGCGCGGGCAGGCTCAGGGCGGCGCCGAGCAGGAGTGTGGCGAGGGTCTTCGAGGGCAGGCGTGCGGGCATGGCAAAGTCTCAGCGAATGGATGAGGGGTGTCGGGCCAAGGGCGTGACCTTGAGTCGCATATAGGGAAAGAGCGGCAAACCCGACAACAACGCGTGCAGTTCATCGTGGCCAGCCACATCGAAGACGCTGTAGTTCGCATACTCACCCACGACGCGCCACAGGTGCGGCCAGGCGCCCCGAGTCTGCAACTCCTGCGAGTAAGCCTTCTCAAGCGCCTTGATCTCGTTGGCTTCAGGGGCGGGCATGTCGGGCGGCAACTCGACCTGCATGTGCACGAGGTACAACATTTGCGTCTCCAGTTCAGGTCTTGCTTGCTGCGACGCACGGAGCGCGGTCGCGGCGGTAGTGGGCGAGCTTGTCAGGGTCGATCTCGACGCCGAAGCCGTGCCCTTCGTGCAGATGAATGGCGCCATCGCGGTATTGCAGGGACTCTGTCACCAGATCGTCCTTGAGCAGCAGCGGGCCGAACAGTTCGCAGCCCATGCGGATGGCGCCGATGGCGACGAAGGTGTGCAGATAGGCCGCCGTGCCGATGCTCGTCTCGAGCATGCAGCCGCCGTAACACGGAATGCCGGCGGCTTCAGCGATGGCGGCGGTCTTCATCGTCGCCAGCGGGCCACCGGCCTTGGTGAGCTTGAGCGCAAAGACGTCGGCCGCCGCGTGTTGAACCAGGTTGAGCGCATCGGCCGGGGTGCCGAGTGCCTCGTCGGCCATGATCGGCACGTCGAAACGTGCGGCCAGGCGCGCCATGGCGGCGACGTTGTGCCGCACGACCGGCTGCTCGATCAGCGCGACCCCTGCCGCCTCCAGCATGGCGATGCAGCGCGTGGCGGTGAGTTCGTCCCACGCCTGATTCACATCCACCTGCACGCGGGCACGCCCGCTGAAGTGGCGTGCGATGCGGCTCGCATGCGCCACATCGTTCATCGGGTCGCCGGCGCCGATCTTCAGCTTGAAAATGTGGTGCAGGCGAGCGTCGAGCTTGGCTTCACCTTCGGCAATGTCGGCATCGGTGTCGCCGCTGGCCAGCGTCCACGCCAGATCGATGCTGTCGTGCACCTTGCCTCCCAGCAGGCGGTGTGCAGGCACTTGCAGCGACCGCGCCACCAGGTCCAGCAGCGCCATCTCCACCGCGGCCTTGGCGAAGCGATTGCCCCGCACCAGTCGGTCCATCCATGCGGCCATCGCCTGCAGGTCGCGCGGGTCCCGGCCGAGCAGCTGCGGCGTCAAGTAGGTGTCGATGATGGTCTTGATGGTCTCGGTGCTCTCCTCGGCCCAAGCCGGCCCACCGATGGTCGAGGCTTCACCGAGACCCACGACACCCTCGTCGCTGCGAGCGCGCACGATCACGTAGTTCTGGGCCGTGATCGCGCCGAACGACAAGTGGTGGACGCGCGTGGTCGGGATGTCGACCAGCACCGTCTCGATGCTATGAAGCTTCATCGGGTGATGCTCAAGCGCGGCGCTGGCCAGGGCGGTTGGCCAGCACGATCTCGACCTGGCCGGTCGATCCGGTGCCGCCCTTCTTGACCGACATGACCAGCTTCGAGTGCCTGGCCCACGGATCCTTGGCAATGAAGGGGTCGCCCTTCATGTAGATCTGCGAGGTCAGCGGCAGGTAGATGGGGTGGGTCACGGTGAGGTGGAAGTGCCCCGGCCGCGTCTGGCCCGCATAGGCCTCGAAACCCTCGAGGCCCGGTGGAATGCCGTAGCGGCCCGGAACGATGGTCTCGAACACGAAGTGGCCGTTCTTGTCGGTCTGCGCCATGGCGCGAAAGCGGAAGTTCTCGGGCGCAATCTTCTCGTCGGGCGTCTTGATGTCGTAGGCACCCTTGTGGTCGCAGTGCCAGAAGTCGATGCTGGCACCGACCACCGGCGTCTTGCAGTCGGGCCGCAGCACGGTGCCCGTGAGCACCAGGCGCTCGCCCTCGACCCCGGCGTCGGCCAGCTTCACAGCGGCCTTTGCGCCAGGGCGGTAGAACGGGCCCAGGATGTCGCCATCGGTCACCAGACACACGCCCTTGGCGTGCGAGGGCAGGGCGACGGCCCCGGCAACGGCCGCAGGTGCGGCAATGAGGAAGCGGCGGCGGTTGGAGCTGATCGAACTCATGCGTGTCTCCGGTTCGGTTTTGAGGGGCAACGGCACGAAGACTAGGGACAACGCCTGAATCGATCCAGTGAAGTTTCGGTCTGCTATCGTTCGATGCCATCGATTGATATTCAGGGTTTTCATGGAGCTTCGTCATCTCCGCTACTTCGTCGCGATCGCCGACGCGGGCACCATGGCCAGGGCAGCGGAACTGGTCTTCGTCACCCCATCGACGCTGTCGCATCAGCTCGCGCAATTAGAAGGCGAGGTCGGCTGCCTGCTGTTCGAACGCATCGGCCGCACCCTGCGCTTGTCGGATGCCGGGCGCGAACTTCTCGGCCACGCGCGGGGCGTGCTGGCGCAGGTCGAGGAGGGCAAGCGTGCGGTGACGAACGCTCGCACGCTGGCCACGGGCTCACTGCGCGTGGGCGTGATCCACACCTTCGTGACCGGCCTGATTCCGCAGGTGGCGGCCGCATTCGTCAAGGGGCATCCGGGCGTTGGCCTGCAGGTGGCGGAACTCACGGCGATCGAGATCGAGGCCCAGGTCGCCGATGGAGGCCTCGACCTGGGTGTCGCGTTTTTCCCGACCGCAGGTGACGCGGTGATGGGTGAGCACCTCTTCGACGACGTCCTGCGATTGGCGGTACCGGCCGCGCATCCTTTGGCAAAGCAGGGGTCCGTCAGGTTCTCGGAACTGGCCGAGCTGCCGCTGGCGATGCTCGGCAAACGCTACGCGACACGCCGCATGCTCGATGCGCACTTCGCGCGGGCGGGCGTTCGCCCGAAGATCGTGGTCGAGATCGACTCGGTCGACGCGCTGCAGCGCGTCGTCGAACAAGGGGTGGCGAGTGCATTCCTGCCCGGCCGTTCGGCCAGGCGGTCGGCACGCGTGCGCCTGCTGGACGTGACCCACCCGAAGCCGGTGCGGCCCGCCGGGCTGGTCTGGCGACGCAGCAGCTATCGAAGCGCCGCTGCCATTGCGTTCGTCGACGAACTCAGGGCAGAGCTCGCACAGGCATCGGGCTGATCAGACCTCACGCGGACGTGTGTCCGGCGCACCTGCCCGCCCTCCAGGCAGTTCCGGATTCGGGAAGTCGCTGCGAGCCTTTGAGGGCGCGAAGAGCGCATGGCCGATCGCCGATCCGTCGGAGCATGAATTGCCCTCGGAGCCGTTCCGCCCTTGTCGCGCGTGCCACCAGCGGCGCCTCGCGCCGTGGACTGCGCCGGTCGTCAGTGAATGTGGCTACCGCCATTGACGTCGATGACGGCGCCCGTCACATAGCCGGAGAGCTCCGAGGCCAGGAAGAGGCAGGCCCCGGCGGCTTCCCGCGTCGTGCCGGTGCGCTTCAGCGGGATGCCGTCGACGATGCCTTGCAGCCGTTCGGCGGACAGTCCATCGAGCATGGGCGTCTCGATCATTGCGGGGCAGATGGCGTTCGCGCGGATGCCGAACGCGCCGAACTCTCTCGCGATGCTTTTGGTCAGGCTCAACACGCCGCCTTTCGAGGCGGCATAGTGCGCGCCGCCCACCAGGCCGCCACCACGCTGAGCGGCGAGCGAAGACACGTTGACGATGGTCCCGGACCGGCGTTCGACGAAGACCTTCAGGACGCTTTGGCACAGGTAGAAGGCGCCCTTCAGATTCACGTCGAACATGACGTCGAGATCCTTGGCGCTGATGTCGAGCAGCGACTGTGTCCTGACGATGCCGGCCGAGTTGACGAGGCAATCGATCGCGCCGTGCCGTTCGAGCACCTGGCGCACCACCAGATCGCAGTCTTCCGCCTTGCTGATGTCGCAGCGCAATCCTTGCACCGACACGGTCCGCTGCAACCGTCCTTCGATGGACGCCTTGATCGCCGCGAGCAAGTTCTCGTCCATCAGCAGATCGACGACCACCACCTTGGCGCCGTGTTCGGCGAACAGTTCCGCCGTGGCGTAGCCGATGCTGCGCAACGACGCCGCACCGGCGATCACGCACACCTTGTCCTGGAGCAACATGGAAAACCTCATTCAGGATGCAGAAGTGGGATCGTGGTCGACGGGCATCTCGCCCAGGACCCAGTCGATGAGCGAAGCATGGCGCGGCGTCCAGCCCAGTTCGCGGCGGGCCCGGGTCGCGCGCACGCGGCTGTTGCTGCCCAGCGAGAAGTACGCCTTGGACTCGCCCCAGCGCTGGGCAGCCACCTCGGGCGGCAGCGACTCGACGCCGGGCAGTCCGAGCCGCCGCGCGATGGCTGCGGCAAGCTCGCCGAACGACGCCTCGCCGTTCTCGGCGAAGTAGAAAGCGCCGGCGGGCGCCTTGGCGAGTGCCAGCAGGTACAGGTCGGCAATGTCCTCGATGTGCACGTTCGACCAGACGTTCAAGCCGGGGCCGACGATCTGAACCCTCCCGCACGCGCGCGCGTTGTCGACCAGGAACGGAATCTGCACGCTGTGCGGGTTCAGGCCCTTGCCCACGCCGTAGATGAGGCTGGGGCAGATGACGGCCGACCGAACCCCTCGAGCCGCAGCGCCCAGCACACGCAGATCGATGTCGCGGCGCGGCTGCTTGGCGGGGTTGACGACCAGCGGCGTCTCGCCATCGAACACCTGCTCCGACAGGCGGGCACCGCGGGCGTCGTCGCCGATGACGCTCGAGCCGCTGGTGTGCAGCAGCGGCTTGGTCGATCCCTCGAGGCCGGTGATCAGGGCCTCGACCGCACCGGTGTGGTCTGCGCTGGCGGTGTTGATCACCCCGTCGGAGGCCCGCGCCTCACGAGCCAGCAGTCCGGCATCGTCCAGCGCGCCGATGACCGGCTCGATGCCGCACGCTGCCAGCCTCTTCGCGCTGGTGTCGCTGCGCGTCAGTCCGCGCACGCGATGGCCGCTGGCCAGCAAGGCCGCCGCGACCGAGCCGCCGATGTAGCCACCGGCGCCGGTCACGAAGATGTTCATGACAGGCGCTTTCACAGCATGAAGGTGGACAACCACGGCACCATCGCGATCACCACGACCCCGGCGAGCAGTGCGGCGATGTACGGCCAGATCGCCGACATGACCGCGTCGGGCTTGGCGTCGCCGATGCGGCACGCGACGTAGAAGCCGACGCCGATGGGCGGCATCATCAGCCCGACGTTCATCGCGCAGACGATGACCATCGAGTAGTGGATGTCGTGGATGCCGAGCTTCTTGGCGATCGGGAACATGATCGGCGCGAGCAGCAGGACCGCGGGCAGGCCTTCGAGCAGGCAGCCGAGCACGAGGAAGACGACGATCGTCACCAACATGAAGGCGATCCAGCCGCCGGGAAGCGTCGTGAGGAACAGGGACAGGTGCGCCACGATGCCGCTTTGTGTGATGGCCCAGGCCATTGCAGACGCCGTGCCGAGAATGAGCAGGATGGCGCCGCTGAGCGCCGCCGTCTCGACCAGCATGGCGTACAGGCGCTTGACGCCGATGCCGCCGTAGAGCACCTGCCCGATCAGCATCGCGTACAGCACGGCGATCGTCGACACCTCGGTGGCCGTGGCGACACCGCCGCCGACGGCGCTGCGGATCAGGAAGGGCAGCACCAGCGCCGGCGCCGCGACCAGCGCCAGCCGGCCGACGACCTTCAGCGCCGGCCTGCGCACGCTGTCGGTGACCTCGTTGCGCGCCTTCCAGCGCGCGAGCAGCAGCAGGGCCAGCAACAGCACCATCGCGACCACGATGCCGCTCTCGAACAATCCGGCGATCGACACGCCGGCCACCGAGCCGAGCACGATCAGCACGATGCTGGGCGGCACGGTGTCGGCCATGGCCGCACCCGTGGCCAGCAGGGCCACCATCTCAGGCTGCTTGTTGCTGCGCCGGCGCATCTCGGGAAACAGCGCGGGCGCCACGGTCGCCATGTCGGAGACCTTGGAGCCCGAAATGCCCGAGACGATAAACAGCGAGCCCAGCAGCACATAAGACATGCCGGCCTTGACGTGCCCGATCAGCGCTGCGAGCAAATCCACGATGGCCTTGCCCATGCCGGTGGCATCGAGCACGCAGCCCAGCAGCACGAAGATGGGCACCGACACCAACACCAGGTTGGCCATGCCCTCGTCAATGCGCCCGACGATCACCACCAGCGGCACCGTGCTGGTGAAGGCCAGGAAGCACATCACGCCGCAGCCGAAGCAAAAGGCGATGGGCACCCCCGCCACCAGGCACAGCGCCACCAGGCCGGTGAGGAAAATCAGGATGTTGAGCAGACCCAGCGTTGCGAACTGCGGCGCCAGCCACAGACCCAGCATCACAAACGCGGCCACTGCGGCCGCCGCCGTGGCCAGGTTGGCCAGCGACACCGTGCGCAGCGCATACACCGCCACCACCGCCAGCATCAGCACCAGCCCGACCGCGATGGCTGCAACACGCACGCCGGCCGGAATATCCAGAGACGGCGACGTGACGATCCATTCCGACTGCACATGCCCGATGGCCGGGCCGATCAGCCCGACAAGAGAGGCCGCCACGGCCACCAGCGCGAAGGCGTGCACCAGACCGCGCATCCGAGCTGGCATCTGGTCCACGAACATGGTCAGCCGCAGGTGTTCGTTGCGGTGCATCGCCAGCACCGCGCCCAGCATCGCCACCCAGATGAACGCGAACGACACCGCCTCGTCGATCCAGGTGATGGGCCGAGCGAAGACGTAGCGGCTCACCACGCCACTGAACAGCATCACGACGATGGCGAACATCAAGGCCGCGCAGACGCCCTCGATCGGCGCCATCCAGCGGGACAGCAGCCGGTTGGCGGCGATCTGATCCTGGTGCGGCACGGCGTCGCCGGCGTGGGCCAACGCAGCGGCTTGAAGGGCGTCGGTCATTGCGCGCGCCGGGTTGTCGTGCTGCGGCCGTGGCTAGATGCGAACGTTAGGCCAACTTGCCGCTGTACTTTTCCAGCAGCGCCCAGGCTTCCGCGCCGAACTTCTTTTGCCATTCGCTGTAGTAGCCGGCCTTTTGCAGCGTATCGCGGAAGGGTTTGCCGTCCACGCTGTTGAACTGCATGCCAAAGCCCTTGAGCTTGGCTTCCAGCGAGGCATTCAGCACCTCGTGCGCGGCGCGCTGCTTCAGGGCGTGGGCGTCGAACACGCGGGTGATCAGGGCGCGCACATCGTCGGGCAGCGCGGCCCACTTGCCCTTGTTTCCCACCAGCGTGAAACAGTCCCACATGTGCGAGGTGTAGGAGCAGTATTTCTGCACCTCGTAGAGTTTGCCGGCGTCGATGGTGGGCAGCGCGTTCTCCTGCCCATCAACCACCTTCGTCTGCAAGGCGGTGTACAGCTCGCCGAACGGCACCGTGGTTGGCGAAGAGCCCAGGCCCTTGAACAGCGAGGTCGAGTTCGGGCTGGCCGGCACGCGAATCTTCATGCCTTCCATGTCCTTGGGCGAGGTGATCGGCTTGGACGCGTGCGTGATCTGCCGGAAGCCATGGTCGAACGCCTTGCCCACCTGCACCACGCCGATCTTGTCGAACTGGCCGCGGATGTGCGCGCCCAGCTCGCCGTCCATCGCCCGCCAGACCGTGGCGTAGTCAGGGAACGCGAAGGCCAGCGTGTTGATGGAAATCACCGGCACCAGGTTGCCCCAGATCTGGTTGGCGGTGCAGACGAAGTCGATCGCGCCGGAGCGCACCTGCGAGACGGTGTCGGTGTCGCTGCCGAGCTGGCCGTTGGGGTAGACATCAATCGTCAAGCGGCCGCCCGATTCCTTCAGCAGCTCGGCACAAGCGGCCTTCAGTGCGGCGGTGGTGGGGTGGCTGTCCGGAATGGAGATGGCGATCTTCATGTTGATCTTGGCAGCGGCTTGCGCCATGGCCATGCCAGGGGCCAGCGTGGCGGCGGCCACGGCGCCAAGTTGCTTGAGAACGGTTCGGCGTTGAGTGGCTTGAGCGGCTTGATCGGTCAGTAGTGAGGTGCGCTGGTTCAGCATCGATGTCTCCTGAAGAGTGATTGGCGAAGGTTGCGTGAATGAAGGTTCGGGTGGCGCCCGTCGCCGGCGCAGTGCATCAGTTCAAGTGATCAGTTCAAGTACCGGGCGGCCGGGAGCGGAACGTCGTTGCGCAGCGCGTCAGACGCTCACCGGCCGAACACGCCCGGCTGATGAACCTCGATCACATGGCCGTCGGGGTCGTGCAGGAACACCTGGTGCCAGCCCGGGATGGCCCAGCAGCCGTAGTCGGAATAGCGGATGCCCAGCGCGTCGCACCGGCGCATGAAGCCCTGGATGTCGTCGGTGCGGAAGCAGAAGTGGCCGTGCGCCATCGGGTTGACGAATTGCTTCATCTTGAACCCCGTTTCCAGGTCGCGCTCGGCCCAGTGGAACTCGATGTCGCCGTCAGTCAGGAAGTCCACCTTGCCGGTGTAGGCGCGGTCTTCGCGCACGCCGCTCACAACGGTGTGCTCCTGGTCGTTGATCGTGCCCAGCTCGAACAGCGTCTTGTAGAACTTGGTCAACCGCGGCAGGTTGTCCGAGCACAGGTTCATGTGGTGAAACTTGAAATTCATGGCGGTTCTTAATGGGGGAAGGGGGTGATGTGCGGCTGTGGCGGGCGTTGCCCTTGGCGCAGGCCGGCGTTCGGTCGGGAGTCTGAGTAAGCGACCAATCGGCCTTGGGTCAGTGCCTTTATAGTTTCACTAATGAATTTATAAATGTATTAGTGAAAACCAGTACGATGATCGACCAGAAGTCTCTTAGCGTGTAGCGTGACAAAACTTCATCGGCACACTGGAGAATGCATACATGGGGCGTTTCGAATCGGGTGGCGATGGTGCGGGCCGCCGCGCTGCACACCCTGGTACGCCGGCCGTTCAGCGCGAAGAAGCCTGCACCGTGGCCACCGTGCGGCGAGTGGCGGCCATGCTCGACCTGGCGCCCGAGCCGCTTCTCACCGGCGGCCTGCTTCCACGGGGCTGGCACTTTGTTCTGTTGGCCGCCGACACGCCACGAGCAGACTTGCGCAGTGACGGTTTCCCGGGCCTGGGCGTGCCGATGCCCGACCTGGGCTTGCCACGCCTGATGCTCGGCGGGCGCAGCGTGACGTTCCACGAAGGCATCCCGATCAGCGCCACATTGATGCGCCGCAGCGTCGTACGCAGCGTCGTGCGCAAGACCACGGCTGCGGGCCCGATGGCCGTGGTGACGCTGGCGCATGAGCTGAGCCTGCACGCGCAGCAATGCGCGGCCGTGACCGAGACACAAACCTACTTGCTACTGCCCGCCCGCAAGGCCGGTGGCGCGGCGCCCGAGGCCGCCCCCGCGGCCCCGGCGCAAGCGGCGCACGTGAAGACCGTAGTGCCCGACGAGACCTTGTTGTTCCAGTACTCGGCGCTGGGCTTCAACTCGCACCGCATCCACCTCGACCGCGACCATGCGCGCCAGGTCGAGGGCTTCCCGGATCTGGTGGTCAATGGCGGCCTGGCCACGCTGCTGCTCACCGAATTCCTGCGCCAAGACTTGGGCGTGGCGCCTGTCACCATCGCGGTGCGGCATGTGGCGCCGCTGTATTGCAACCGCGCCATCACCCTCACTGCCGATCCGGCCGGCGCGGGTTGGCATCTGCAAGCGTTTGATGACCAGCACCGGCTGGCCGTTGACATGGAGGTGACAGTCTGATGAGAGCCCCAAAGCCGGCCAAAGCCGATCGTCCCCCGCGGGGATCAAGGAAAGTGGCAAAGCCACATTTCCTTGAGAGCTTCGAACCCCTGAAGGGCATTCGCGTGCTGGACTTGACCAGCGTAGTGGTGGGCCCGGTGTGCACCTGGCGCTTAAGCCAATACGGCGCAGACGTGGTGAAGGTGGAAAGCCCCGAGGGCGACTTGATGCGCGGCCTGGGCGGCCAATCGCCCACCGGCCAGCATTCGGGCGCCTACCTGCACTTCAACCGCGGCAAGCGCAACATCTGCCTTGACCTGAAGCAGCCCGCGGCCCTGGAGGCGGTGGCGAGGCTGGTGGCGGGGGCCGACGTGATCGTGGCCAACATGCGCCCGCAAGCCCTGGCCCGCCTGGGGCTCGATGCCGCCAGCGTGCGCGCCAAACACCCCGACAAGGTTTACTGCCTCATCACCGGTTATGGCACCGATGGCCCCTATGCGGGCCGCCCAACGTATGACAGCGTGGTGCAAGCCGCCACCGGCATGGCCGGCTTGATGCTGGCGCGCGACGGCGAGCCGGCCTATGTGCCGATGCTGATCTGCGACCACGTGGCCGGGGAGATTGCGGCGGGCGCCATTCTGGCCGCGCTGGTCGAGCGCCAGGCCAGCGGCCAGGGTTGCAGCCTGGAAGTGCCGATGTTCGAGACCATGGCCGCCTTCGTGCTGCAAGAGCATCTGGCCCAGCACAGTTTCGACCCCCCCGTGGGTCCGGCCGGCGACCAGCGGCTGCTCAGCCCGCACAACAAGCCGGTGCGCACGGCAGACGGCTGGGTCTCGTTCACCATCAACACCGACCCGCAGGTGCGTGCCTTCCTCAACGCTACCGATCGAGATCACTTGCTCGACGACCCCCGCTTTGCCACGGTGGCCAGCCGGGCCCGCTACGTGGCCGAGTGGTTCGAGGTTCGCGGCGCGCCACTCACCCAGCGCAGCACCGCGCAATGGCTGGCCACTTTGCAAGCGGCCGACATCGCGGCGCAGCCGTGCCACACGCTCGACACCTTGCAACGCGACCCGCACCTCGAAGCGGTTGGCCTGATTAACTTCGAAGAGCATCCGACAGAAGGCCGCACGGCGGCCATTCGCGCGTCGATCCGCGTGGGCGATGCCAGCTTGCCGCGCCGCGCGCCCGCCCAGCCGCGCGGCGCCGACACCCGCGCGCTGCTGGCCGAGCTGGGCTACGGGAGTGATGCCGTCGAAGCCATGTTGTCGGCAGGCGCCGCTCATACTGCGCGACAGTCGGCGCCGTCACGGAGTCACGAATGAAAGACGACAGCAAGGAAACGGCCACCCTCGCCGAGGCGGAAGGCCGTTCGTATGCGGCGCCCGCGTTGGAAAAAGGCCTGGACATCCTCGAGCTGCTGTGTACCAGCGAGCACCCCTTGTCGCAAAAGGACATGGCGCAGCGCCTGGGCCGCAGCGTGGGCGAGATCTACCGCATGGTGGCTTGCCTGGTGAGCCGCAATTACGTGGCGCTGGTGGACGAAAACACCTACGGCGTCACGACCAAGCTGTTCGAGCTGTCGCACATCAACCCGCCGACGCACCGGCTGCTGTTCGAGGCCACGCCGATCATGCAAAGGCTGGCCAGCGAACTCGATCAATCGTGCCACCTCACCGTGTACGGGCAGGGCAAGCAAGTGGTGCTGTGCAAGGTGGATACGCCCAGCGGCATGGGCTTTGCTGTGCGTGCCGGCGCGGAGCTGGATATCTTGATTTCCGCCTCGGGCCGGGTACTGCTGGCCTTTCAGGATGAAGAAACCTGCAAGCTGCGCATCGAGGAATCACTGCAACGGCGCCCGGAACAAGCCGACCCGCAGATCGACCTCACCTTGGCGTCGATTCGCGCTGCGGGCTACGAATCCATTCCCAGCGTGCAGGTGCGCGGGCTGTACGCCGTGAGCTTCCCGATACTCGACGCCCAGGGGCGCGCCATCGCCGCGCTGACCGTGCCCTATGCCGAGCGGCTGGACCAGCAACAGCGTAAGTCGATCCCCGAGGTGACCGCAGCGCTGGGCCGCTCTGCCCGCACGTTGTCGGCGCGCATCGGCGGCATGGTGTCGGCCGGCGGCCTGAGCGTGACCGAGCGTGAAGCGCAACAGCGGGGCGCTGGCCGGCTTGGCGCGCGCTGACAAGCACACACGCAACCCATCGTCCTCCAGGTGCATGCGCATGGCGACGCAGCGCGGCCCCAGGTGAGCCGAGCTTCTCGCGCACCTGCGACTGGTACGTGTTCAAGAGGTACCCCGTGAACACGTGCGTGTAGGAGAGTCGCCGCCCGCGCGGGTGCGCTGCAGCTCGGCCGTGCCGGGGCTGAATACGTACCGCCTGACCCTTCGGGGTCTTAATCCCCTCGTATTCGGGGCTGGGTGATTCACCGATCTTCGGGCTGCGCACAAAGCAGCATGCGAGGTCTTAATCCCCTCGTATTCGGGGCTGGGTGATTCACGCAGCAGTTTGCGATACAGAATGGGCCAGCCTGGGTCTTAATCCCCTCGTATTCGGGGCTGGGTGATTCACCCTGCGCCGGCACTACATCACCGGCTGGCGCTGGGTCTTAATCCCCTCGTATTCGGGGCTGGGTGATTCACCACCCTGGAGACAACTCCCCATGCAGCTTGATGAGTCTTAATCCCCTCGTATTCGGGGCTGGGTGATTCACACCAACTGGTGGGCCGACGAGGATGGCGGCGACCGTCTTAATCCCCTCGTATTCGGGGCTGGGTGATTCACGGCCGACGAGGATGGCGGCGACCGCCCGGAGTGGTCTTAATCCCCTCGTATTCGGGGCTGGGTGATTCACCGCTCAGGCGGATTTTGCGGGATCTGGCGCGCATTTGGCTGGGGGTTTGCCAATGGTCGGCGCACTTGTTAACTTGAGGCTGCGGCTGGCGCGGTGGCGGGTTCGGTTGAGCCGGCCGTCGTGGCCGGTTGCGCCTGCATCAACAGCCTGGCTGCATGCGTCGCGCTCAGACAAAGGCCATCTGGCCATTGCTGTGAACCCAGGCTCCAGACCGTACAGCTTGCAGGCAGGTGGTAGGCGCGCAAGTCGTCAACGCGTTCGTCGATGAGGGCCTTGAGCTTCGCCAGCAGTTGCTCTATCTGCACGTCGTCGGCTTCCACGGTGAAGGCGGAGTACTGCGCCGGCACGCCTTCCTTGCGCAGGTGTTTGTGCACGCGGCGCAAGCGGCGCGGTTCGCAAATGTCATAGGCCACGAGCCAGGCCTTTTGCTGGTGCATCACGTTAGGCGCTCCCTGAGGTAGCGCTCCAGGCCGCCGGCGAGTTCACCGCAGCAGCGATGCAGGGCAGCGCCGTGCCGCTCGATGGCCTCGGCCGCAAAGCGCCCGGGCGGGCTGCCCTGCAGGGTGATCAAAGGCGTGGCGTGCAGGATGCGGTGCAGTTGCCACTCCATCAGCGCACTGACGGTATGCCCCAGGTGCAGCCCCTCGCGCGCAAAACCGATCAATGATGGGTCGCCCACCAGGCCATGCAGGCGCTCGGCCACGAGCGCCTGCATGGCCTGCGTCAGCTCACTTATCCACTGGCCTGCCGGTTGCCCGGTGCGCGTTCGATGCGCATTGCAAAGCTGCGCTCGCGCGGCTGCGGGCTCGGGCCGACACGATGTGGCGCCCACGGCGCGCAGCGTCGCCAGAATTTCGCGCCGGTGTTCTGCCCGCACCCAGGCGCCGATCAGCTCGGTGCAGTGCGCTTGGTCAAAGGCCTCGCGCAGCAAATTGGCCAGGGTGGTCTCGCGCTTGCGCGGGCCGAAGCACCAGGCCACGGTTTGGCCGGCGCCGTCGTGAAAGACCACAGGCACACCGGCGCGCAGGCAGGCCAGCAGGGCCTGGGTCGACCATTCGGCATGCGTGGGGCAAATCACGCGGGCCAGCCGCTGCAGCGGGTACAGGCTGCGCGCCCGGCCCGGGGCGCTGATGTTCAGCGCCGGCCCGTCGTCCAGGCGCACTTGCCAGGGCAATGCGGCGTCAAGATAAAGCGGCCTGATCATGGCGCCGCCTCTTGCAGCGCGGGTGCGTCGTGTTCGGCATCGTCATCGGGCCAGCCACACTCGGTGGGCAACGCGGCTGCATCGGCCAGCGTGCGTGCCGCCAGTCGGGCGTGGCGGCGCAGCGCGATGTCGCAGCGCCTTTGCAAAGGCACCACGGCTTCGTAGAAGTGGGCCCGCGCAGCCTTGCCCATCAGGCAGGCACCCGCACCGTCATGGCCAAAGTGTTCGGGCCGCAGTTCGCGGCTGCGGAATTGTTGCCACACCCAGTCGTCGATGAGCGCACGCCAGGGCTCCACCAGGTCGCAGGCCAGCGATGCGCGGCCATGCGCGGGCGTGTGCAGAAAGCCCACCATCGGGTCGAGCCCGGCGGCCCAGCAGGCTTGTACGGCCTGTGATTGCAGCAAGGTGTAGCCCAGCGACAGGCAGGCGTTGACCGGGTCGGGCGGCGGCCGGCGGCGCCGGCCTTCGAAGGCGAGTGCGGGTGCGAACAGTTCGATATAACCTTTGAAGTAAGCCGCCGCCCCGGCGCCTTCAAACCCGCGCAGGCTGGCACGGTCTACGGCGCCAGGCAGGCGCTCGAGCACACGCTGCAGGGTGCCCAATGCATCGCTCAGCGGTTTGCGCAGATCAGCACGCTCGGCCAGTGCGCGTTGCAGCAGGCGGCGCTGCGCGCGCAGCTTGGCGCGAACGATCTGGCGGCACCAGGCGGTGGCCCAAGGCTCATCGGCCACGCGCTGGCATTGGGCGATGCGGGCCCGGGCATCACCCGCCGGCGCACCCAGCAAGTGGGCCACGCGCTGGCCACCGCGCCCGCCCAGCGCCAGCAGGCCCACGCCGGCATCGGCCAGGGCGGCCAGGGTGCTGCTGGTCAATTGGGTGTCGGCGCGCAGCACCACGCGCTCAAGCAGCCTGGCCGGTACGGTGCGCAGGCGTTCACCTTCCGCACGCAGCTCGATCGCGCCGTCGCGCAGTTGCAGGCTCATGCCCTTGCGGTCGATGTAGAGGGTGCCCATGGTTAAGCTGGCGTCAACCCTGGTAGAAAAATTCGCCGTCCTGCGGCTTCACGGCCACGCCCAGCGTGTGCACGGCGGCGCGCGGGTCCAGGCGCACAAAGACGACGCGGTCTTCGGCCGGGTCGATCAACTGGCGCAATGTGGCCATGGCCTGTTGCAGTTCACCCGCTGTGAGCCAGCATTCGTACAGCGACTTCTGGCCACCGATGGCATGGCCCTTCACCGCCTTCAGCGCATGGCGGCGGCGGCGCGCGCTGGCGATGTCGTAGCCGATGATGAAGAGGTGGCGCAGCATGCTTGTTTGCCTGGGGTGCCGTGTTGTTGAGTGGCACTGTAGGCACCGCGCGCCAAAAGACCACGGCTGGCAAGCTTGCGGCGCGGCGCGCCGGGTGGCGGCTCAGCCCGCCATCCAGCGGCGCAGGTAGTCGGGCAGCGTGGCCAGCTCGGCGCCGGCGAGGATGTCGACCTGGTACTCACGGGCGCGCTGGCGATGCGCGTCATTGATGGCGCGCGCCGACAGCAACAGTGGCCGCGCCAGTTGACCGCCCACGTTGCGGGCGAGCTGGCTGGCTTTGTAGATCCAGTCAGCCACATCGTTGTCGCGCGCGGCCGCAGCCTTGCATTCGATGACGAGCAGGCGGTTGCCATGCACCACGGCCGCGTCCAGTTCGTTCGGTGTGTGGCCATCAGCGCTTTCGATGCGCAGGCGTGGTGCCCATTCGGTGGGCCGCATGCCGCTGATCTTGAGGCCGGCAAATTCCTCAACCCAACCGCCGCCCAGGTATTGCGCCGCGTCGGAGTCGCGAAAAACGATTTCAGTTTGTCCGTTCCAGCTCAGCACCCCCACCGCGTGCGCGCTGCGCAGCAATTCGGCGTTCACGCCGCCAGGGGTGAACTCAAACTCCTGGTGCGGCCGCCAGGCACCGCCCTGTTCGTTGAGGGCGCGGTGCGCCAGCGCGTTAAGCGTGCCGAAGAAGCGGGCCAGTGCGCTCGCCTGCTCGCCGAGCAGGCGCGTCAGGCTCTTGCGCTCCTGGGCCGCGCGCTGCCACTCGGCGGCCTCGGCGCCGCCGCTGGCGCCTTGGCGCCGGTAACCCTGCGCAAGCAAGATGTCGTTCAGGCGCAGCACATCGGCCATGGCTTCACTGCGCGGCTGCGGGCGCAGCCAGTCGAGCCGGCGATGCGCCGTATCGGTGTAGACGAGATGCGGCTGCACAGCGGCGCTGCCGGTGGCCAGGTGGGCGGCCAGGGTGTCGGTCAAGGCCAAGGTCATCAGCTTGGTGCCGCCGGTGAGGTTGATGGCTACGGCGCGGCCATCGAGCCGCTCGGCGATGGCCGCGGCTTGCTGATGCAAGGTGGTCACATCGGCGTCGGCGAAGTCGATGCGCTCGACCTTGATGCCGCGCGCTTTCAAGGCATCGGCCAAGTGGCTCCCGCTGGCACGCATGTCTGCGGTTTGCAGCACCCACACCTCTTGCGCACCGCACTGCAACGCCGGTATCAAATTGGCCAGGTTCTGCCCGGTGGCAATGCACAGGTGAAGGGTTGGCGTGGCAGCGTTCATGCAGGTTCCTCGATGCGATAACGGCCCAGGCCGAAAGTGGCGTTCTTGCCAACGTGCAGCCATTGCCCCAGGTAGAGCAGCGGCCAAAAAGGTGCCAGGTCGCCATGCAGCGCCCAGCGGCCAACGGCGCCGCCCAGCACCATGCCTTGCTGCTGGCGGCTGGAGCGGCGCGACCAATCGCGCCATTCAAATTGATGCTCGCCGCTGATGGTGGCGGCGAGGGCATTGAGTGCGGCGAAGTCGACATCCAACGTGCTGCCGAGTTGCAACTCCACCAGGTTGGCCACACGGCGCAGCAAGGCCATCAACAAAACATGCGGCTTGAGGTCACCGAGGCGCCGGACCTGGCCATTGCGCTGCAAGCGCAACGGTGTCTCAAAGGCCAAGCTCACGCTGGCCGGCACCGCCTGGGCCAACGGCAATGGCAGTTGCTGGGCATGTGGCCGCACCCGGCCGGCCGCATCAGTGAGCACGGGTTCAGCTTCGCCCTCTACCCACACGCGCTCAAGCCGCGCGGTGCCTTGCTGCGGCCCCAGCCCACGTTGTAAAGCGTGCCGCCAGGCCAGCAGCACCAGCGGCAATTGCGCCAGCGCCGGGCCGACAAGCACCACATTGAAATTCAACGCACTGCCGCTGGCATGTTCGCGCTCGCCCCAGGCCGGTGGCTCAACGACGAAGGGGTGCGGCACGTTGGCCATCTTGCGGCGGGTGTAGTCCAACGGCGGCGGGGTTTCGAAGAGGGCCGGATAGGGGCAGGTGCGATACAGCGCGCAGGCGTTGCAAGCGGGCTCAAGCGTGACGCAGGCGGCGCGCTTGAGTGCATGGCCGAAAGCGCCGCGCAAGGCCGAGCCGGCGTATTCGGGCAGGTGAATGGGCCGCTCGGTGGTGAATTCAAGCCGGTAGCGCGCCACGGGGAAGGCCGGCGGCAAGGGCATGGCCGTTTCCAGACTCAAGCCAGCCGCGTCATCAAACCGAATTCGTGGGGCACATCAGCCAGCCCGTCAGCGCCCAGCACCACGCCTTCGGGCAGGCGTTCAAGCAGCCGCAACACCAGGGCCTGGTCGCCGGGCTGCATGCGCACGGCGTGGCGCTGGCACGGCACGGCCACGCCCAGGCAGCGTTGCAGAAAGTGCGCCGTGCCGGCATGGCCGATGGCGCTGCGCGCACCCGGCGCCACAAAGGCGCGTGCCTCGGCCAGCGGCAACGGGCCGGCAAAGCGGTACTCGCCATAGCTGGTGAGCACGGGGCTGTTGAGCAGGTAGCGCATGGTGGGTTTACGCCGCACAAAGGCTCGCCGCCCATGCAAGCACGGCAGCAAGCCACTTGGCGGTGATGGCGCGATCCAGCGGGCCGACATCGAGCGCGCCATAACGAGCCGCCACCGCGTAGGGGTTGAGCATGTCCAGCACGTCGGCATGCGGTGGAGCGGCGATGCCGGCTTGAGGCAACGTGTCGAGCAGGAGCGCAATGTTGTGGGTCTTTGGCACCATCACGCCGTGCTTGAAGAGCGCGGCCTTGATGGATTTCTCCACCACCTGCTGCGCGTGGAAGCCCACCATCGAATCGTGAATGTCAGGGATATTGATGAGTGCAAGGCATGCCGCAGCGTCACGGCGCGCCGCCTCGAGCATCACGTCAGCCATCGTCGGCTCAGCCATGGAGGACGCGACCTTCCTTCAGTGCCCACCAGTACACCGAACCCGGCTCGCGACCGTGGCGTTCGAGCTCGGCACGCGACACGACCAGCACATCGACGGGCACTTTCAGGTGTCGCAATGCGCGACCCAGGCGAACCATCTCGCCAGCCCGATCCGTGACGTGGCTTTCAACCACCAGCAGGTCCAGGTCGGAATCGGCATGGGCGTCACCCCGCGCATACGAGCCGAACAAGACGATCTGCTCCGGGTTGGCAGCTTTGACCAAGCTTGCGACGGCTTCGGAAATAGTGTCCTCGGAGATCATGGCTGCGACCTTTGAATGAGGGTGGAATGATGTGTCAGGCTTGACCGTCAAGTTGGGTCAGCGATTGTTTTACTTCCAGCTTGCGATCCTTCTTGCTCGGCCAGTCAGTGAACTTGTACGACGCGCGCAGCGCCAGCGCGGCATCGGCGCGCAAACTGGCGTCGCCCCATGCCAAGGCGCGCTTCAGAAATTCAGCGCGTTGCTGGTCGAAGGCCGAGCCGGGTTTGTATTTCTTCTGTGCGCGCTCGGCATTGAGCAAGGTGTTGAACACGGCGGTTGCGTTGAGAGCGTCTTCAGCTTCAAGCTCTTGTGTGCTCAGGGCGCCACGGCGCTGTGCGCTTTGCAGTGCAAGGGCTGCTTCGCGATTCTTGGCGGCCAGTTGCTCGTACTGAATTCGCACGGCGGCATCTTCGCTCATGGTGCCATAGCCCACGGCCGTTTTTGCGCCAAAGCCCAGCCACTCGAACGCGTGCGCCAGTGCGGCGCGCATCAGTTGTTGCCAGCGCCCATCAAGCGCCAGCTCGGGTGCCAACCGCATGAGGAATGGCAGGTCGCACTGCACATGGAAGGCGAACTTCGAGCCGGGCGGCACGGTCACGAAGTTGATCGGGTTGGGCTGCCCTGATTCGTGTGGCGTGTCGCCGTTTTGGTAGTAGTGCGTCTGGTGTGGCGTCATGACCTCGACCTGCAATGCGTCGCCTTCAATCTGCGGCATCACGTCCCAGAACATCAACGCGCCGCGTTGCAGCTCGGTATCGCCGTTGCTGACGAGCTTGCCGAACAGGGCGGTGATGGCGGCTTGCGTCCAACCCAGGTCGTCGCCCCACTGGTGTTGCGCCAACTCGTGTGCGGCCTGTCGCAGCACGCCCTTGACGCCACTGCCAGCCAGGTAGGGCAGGCCGTAGGGGTTGAGGAAGGCGAAACCGTTTTCCAGCGGGTGCTCGTTGCCCAGGCCGGTGGTGAAGGGGGCGATGGCCAGGGCGTGCAGGGTTAGCAATTGGCCTTGAGCGGCCAGCGGCACCGCCAGTGCGGATTGGCGTTCCCAGAGCTGCCGGTTCAAGTTTTTGTAGTCGCCCAACTGAACCACGGTGCGAAGCGTTGGCGCCTTGCCAGTGGCAGGAGCAGATCCGTCCTTGCCAGCCTGCCTGTCAGGCTCGCGCGTCCACGACCCGCTGACCCAAAGTGGCAGGTACAAACTGAAGCGATGGCCAGGCGGCGTCTTCGAGAAATCGCCGCCGAGGTACGCTGGTGCTGCTGCGTGTGCCATGGTCAACTTACCTGGCTGCGGCCAACTGTCGGATCCAGCGCAGCACCAGCATAGCTTCATTGGTCGCACGCTGGTACTGCTGTGGCTTGGCGTTGAAGAGTGCCTGCATCGTGCGCTCGAAGTCTGCTTGATTGCTGCGCGGAAACGGATGCTGCGCATGCAGCGTGGCCTCGCCGTCGAAGCGCCGCCCCAACCACTGAAGAATGTGTTGCAGTAACTGCTGGTGCTGGGCTTCGTTCTTGTCGCGCAGGAAGGCCAACGTCTGCATCAGGCCGCTGCCCATGATGAGGGCGGGCACGCCCTTGGCGAGCTTGGTGTATTTGTCGCTGGCCTGCTGAATGCCTTGCTCGCAAGCGGCCCAGGCGAAGGTTGCCCGTTGTTGCTCCATCGTTGGTGTCATCGGTTGTGCCATGGCCTCAGCCCTCCGTCATCTTGAGCATCACCAGGCCACGCCCGGTGGTGGCGTCGCCACCCACTTGCAGCAGCTTGCCGTCGAGTGCGTTGCGCAGCTTGGCCAGCACCTCGTCGGCATCCATCTTGTGGTCCTCTCGGCCGGTGCGTGTAGCGCTGGCCAGCAGCGGCGCCAGCAGCAGCGATTCGGGCGGCAGGTTTTCGGTGTAGAACAGGCCGCCATCTGACGCCGTACCGGTTTTCTCATCGATACGCACATGCGGCTCCACCAGCGTTGCGTTGTGTACGAAGTAGGCGAAGTCGGTGTCGCTCAACACCACCAGGTCTTGCGTGAGCTTGGTGCGAAAAAAGTCGTTCGAGGCATCGGCAGACAGCGCGCGCTGTGCCAGGTCAGCGGCAATTTTGCGCAGCGCTTCAGAGACCTTGGCCAGGTACTCAAAGGCTTCAAGGTGCAGCTTGCCGCCGCCGGACAGCAGCTCGGGGTTTGACAGCAGGCACTCGCCCTCGGCCACCGCTGGCACGACCCAGTCAGCCCTGATCTGAATCAGCCCCAACAAGCGCCGCGCGCGTGCCAGCGCCTGCGGGCAGGTGGCGTAGACATAACCGTTCTTCAAGCTGCGGATGGGAAAGGCCACGAGCTGCGCATCGCCAAAGCTCACTGCGCCCGCATGCAGTGCATCGCCGCTGTCAGATGCGGGGCCGAACAGGCGATCGATCAAACCTTTGTCGCCGCCTATGGCCTCAAAGCCGTGGCGCAGCGCACCCTTCAGGCCCGAGCCCGCGAAGCAAGGGTGGCCGGTGTGACGCTCGCGCTGGATCGGGTTGTCGATCACGCCCACGGCGCTACCGGCACCCATATGAACGGGGCTCACGGCATACAGGAAAACGGCGGCTTGGCGCTGGAACATGTTGGGGCCTTGTGTGGGTGCAGCGATGGAATGCGTGGTGGTGAAGGCGTGGCAGTAAAGGCAGTCAGTAAGCGGCGAACGTGAAGCGGTTGAAGCCCTCGGCCTGGCGTGCGGCATTGTGGTTTTCGTCGCTCCACAAGCCGTGCTCGGCAAGCTTGCGAAGCTGCTCGGGCGTGGCGGTCAGATCGTCGAGCCAATACACGCTGCCGGCGGGCGCGGCGCGCTCGGCGGCCTTGGGTTGCCGGCGCGCCAAATCCCAACCGCTCACCACTTCAGCACGCGGCACGGCGGCGCAGACCAGCCGGCCGTTGATGCCTTGAAGCGAAAGCTGCTGCCCGCCGTCAACCCCCGGCAGCAGCCAGCCCTGGCCGAACAGGCCCGGTGTGGTGAGCACGATGCGGCAACGCTGAGCGTTGGCAATGGCTTCCCAATCGGGTTGCGCGGGCTGGTGGGCCACCGCTTGCAACGCAGCACCTCGGCCATCGCCGCCCAGGCGCAGCACGCCGCTGTGTGGCAGCTTGGCGCCACGCACGCCGGCCACAAAGCCAACATCGCGGCTGAAGGCCACGGCTTGCGCGGTGAACAGCTTGCCCTCGGCAGCGCTGCGCGTGGCGGCGTCCAGGCCAATGCCGATGCGGGCATCCAGCCGCCACAACTGACTGGCCGACACCAGTTGATCGGTGGCCGGAACGCGGCCCGCCAGGTACGCCGCCCAGCCGGCTTGCGTCAGCCAATGGCCGCCAAGGGGCTTGCCGCGCTGGGCCTGCGCCAGCACCGGCCATTGCGCCAGCGGCGCTGAACTGGCCAGCCCGGCAGCGGGCTCTTGCGGTGTCAGCCTGGTCAATTGAAATTGATCGGTATCACCGCGGCTGAGCAGCAAGTCGGCCGGCAAGGTGTGCAGCGTTTCGATGTGCCCGCCTTGGCCGCGCCGCGCCAGATCGAACCCGACCAGTGCAAAGGAGCCCGGCTCGGCTGGCGTGCCCAGCGTGGGGTGAGCCTGCGCGCCGCGCGCGAAGGCCGCGAGGTCGATGCCGTCTTGCGCCAGCATCAGCGAGCGCAGCGCGCCCGCCGCTACCGAGGGCCACGGTGGCACCAGGCTTTCGCCATGGCTGCCGGCGTCGCCGAAGAGCTTGTTGCCGCGCAGGAAGAGCACGTCCAGCGGCTCGATGAAACGGTAGGTGGTGTCCATTGGGTCAGGCTGCGCTGCGGGTTTCGCGGGCCAGGAATTCGGCCGCGCTCATGAAGTGCTGCAACCAGGACAGCGGGTCGGCGTTGTGCGCGTCGGATGCGTGTTGCGTTGGGTCGAACGCCAAGTTCGCAAGGCGTCGCGCCAGGTCGGGCACCTTGTGCCTCTTGCACGCTGCCTCGTCGGCCTGTCGGCTGAGCTGGTAGGCCAGCAGCGATGCCAGCATGTCGGGCCGGTCGCGCGGCAAGTCCTTCAGCCACTCGAAACTGTTGTAGACGGCGCGGCGCGAGACACCGTCGTCCTTCAACAAGTCGCGCAGATCGCACAGCAGCGCCACCGGTTCGCCCCACTTGGCGGTGACATAAAGCGTGCCGCCTGAACGCTTGACGATGACGAGGCTGAACGCATCGCGGCCGCCTTCGCCCTTGGCACGCTTCTCCGCCAGGCGCAGCTCACGCATCACCGCCGACAGTGGCGCCTGGTGATGGGCGATGACGGCGCCACAACTGGCGGTGGCGCGCTCGCCCATCATGCGCATGAGGCGCCAGCCGCGCTCTTGGCTGCCCAGCATCGCAAAGCCGTTCTTCAGCGCCAAGCCGCTGCGGTCGCCGTCGGCGTGCGCCGGGTCGTGTCCTGAATATGCGACGCGCAGTCGCTGCATGGCCGGCAGCAGGTCAGCCACCGGCAGCATGGCCAGCACATCATCGCCGCCGGCGTAGATCAGGCGGCCCAGGTGTTCGGTTTCGACGACGTGGCGCGCAACGACGAGCGAGAAGTCATTCAATGCCGCCGAGATGGCCAGGTGGCGGTTGGGCGACACGGCGCGCTTCTGGGCGGCATAGGCGCGCAGCAAGGGCTGGTGTTGCGCATGCTTGTCGAAGCCATTGCGCACCTGCGGGTGAAAGCTTTCGCGGTAGCTGATGGCGTAGTGGCCGCCACCCGCGAGCCAGGCGCCCATGTGGTCGCCGTCCATCAGCAGCATGCCGTAGTAGGTTTCAAGGCGGGGCTGGTCGTCGCCAGCGCCGCGCAAGGTGCTGCGCACCAGGCCCTCGAATTTGCGCGCCTGGGCGTCGTCGTCGATGTCGTCGGCCGCATCGAGCAGCGCAGGCAGGCGTTTGGCATCGGCCAGCGCAGGCTTGCCGGCATGTTGCTTCATCAACCGGCGCGGCAAGGCGACGGGCGCGATGGCGCCGCAGTTCAGCGCCGCGGCCAGCCCTTCGGCGCCCAGGCCACCACGTTCCAGCCACTGGTCGATCTGGTGTGCCAGCGCCATGGTGTGGGTGGAGACGACAAAGCGCTGCGCGCTGGCGGCGTTGTCGGAGTCACCCAGGGCACGGCCCACTTCCTCGGCAAACAGCGTCGGCCACAAGCGCTTGAGTGCGGGCAGTGCACCCAGGTGTTCGCCCTTCTTGGCCCACGCAGGCTTCGCGTCGGCGACTTTCGTCCACAGCGTTTCGACGTGCTCGCCTGGGCGGAATGCCTTGTCGCTGCGACTCTTGCGCTTTCCGGCCGGGGCCGCCAGGTGACCGGCATCCGTGGTCAACCATTCGGTCTCGCCCGTCAGCGAGCAGCGCCAGCCTTGCTGGGCGCTCTGCTTGAACGGCCGCACGGCCTTGGCCGCGGCCAAGGCGCGCTCGGCCAGAACATGCACCGCCGGGTACAAGGCGCCCGGGTTGGGCGACCAGAAGGTGGTGTTGTCGCCCCAATGCAATTCCTTGTGCAGCACCCTCCAGGCCGGGCTGTCGAGAAAACCGCAGGGCTGGCCAGGCTCGACGCCGAAGAACGGTGCCATGGCTGCCGACAGTGCGCTGGTGTCGAGGTCGTTCTGCTTCTTCTCGTTGCGCGGGCGAATCAAGGAAAACGGCACGGCGGCCCAGTGCACCTCGGGGAAGCCTTCGAGCTGCTGGCGCATTTGGCGGTGGCAGTGCTGCTCGCCATCCTGGCCCAGGCCGGTTGCCTTGAGCAGGCGATCAACAACTTCTTTGCCCTGCGCCTGCAACCAGCCACGCACCGCACGTTCGACCTGCCGTGCAAGCTGCTTGGCCTGCGACGCCGGCACGATGGCCACGAAGCGGTTGGGCAGTGCGGCCGCGAACAGCGGATTGGAATCGGTTGCCCCGCGTGTCCATTCACAGTCACTGAACAGGTCAGCCGGTAAGCCACAGTCCTGGCGCAACCACAAGTCAACCTGCGGTACGCCACGCAAGCGCGGAAACAAGATCGCATCAGGCCCCAGCGCCTCGCACACCGGCTTCATCGCTTCCCAGGCCAGGCGCGCCAGCAGGTGCGAGCCGGCCCACAGGTCGGACGTGGAGCGCGCAGCCTCGATGAAGCTTTGCACCGGGCCGAGCGCCACTGTGAGCAGCGCGGCCTCGCCGTCGGGGTCACCGGCAAAGGCGCCTGTGAAGGCCGAGGTGAGATCGAGGTGATCCCAGATGCTGTGGTCGGGCACGCGGGTGTCGGCCGGCAGGAGCGGCCACAGCGCACCGAGCTTGCCGTTGTCTTCATGCTCGCGCAGCACCGGGCCGAAGCGCCAGAAGGCGAGTTGGGTGCGGCACCAGTTGATCTCGTCGCCGTTGCGTTGCACCAGGCCTTCGAAGTGATTGAAGCTGCGTGACTTGAGATCGTCGAGATCTTCGTCACCCAGGCCGGCAAGTTCGCTGCCCTGACTCATGTCGAATTGCGCGCCGGTTAGCGGATGGATCAGCACGGGTTGTTTCGTCCAGCGAACCTGCGCCCAGTTGGCAATCTTCAGGGTGATCTCGTCACCCTTCTTCGCCGTGACGGTGATTTCCTGGCATGGCCACTGCGGCCTGTCGGCGGCAGCGGCCCACCAGTCAGCGCGCTGCACGGTCTTGTAGATGCCACTCTTGATGCCGTTCTTGAACAGCGTGCAATGCAACGCGTCAGCGTTGTCGGCGTCGATGTTGTCGGCCGTGATGCGGCCATAGCCGAGCAGCCGGTGCAGCACGCGCGACGTGCCGCCCTCGTGGCCTTCGGGGTCGCGCAACAGTACCAGCGCCTTTTCCGCCGGGTCGTGCAACCGGGCGTGAAGCTTGGTTTGCCACAGGGTGTCTTGGTTCATGGGGCGCTCAGGTGGCAATGCGAGTCAGACCTTGGGCCGGCTGGTCGAGAAAGCCATGCACTGTTTGCCAAACCGCGGTGATGGCTTTTATGTCTGGCCGAAACTCGCGCGGTGGCTTGCACGGAACATGGAAAACGACGCCGCGCAGCTTGCCGTCTGTGCCCACGCGCACCTTGAAGCGCAAGCTGTTGGGCAAGCGGGCGTTTCTGTCCCAAGCGCAGGTGACGTGGTTCGTGATGGGATACGACAGCCAATGTCTGTCCAGTGGTTGCGGATGCGGCGGCCTGACATTGGGAAACGTGAATTGCGTGCGCAAACCGATCTTGATCAGTGCCAGCCGGCGCATCACCGCTTTCCAGTCGGCGTGGCCTTCGGTCTGCCAGATCAATGGCCCCCGTGCGTCGCAGCCGATGGCATGCGGCCAGTCAAGTTTCAGCGCGTCCTGCCAAGGGGTGGTGAACCTCGCGTCGAGCGCATGGGTCATCGCTGGCGTGCTGGCGTCTGTTGGCGTCAAGCTGAACGAGCCCCAGCCATTGCGGGCGCGCCCGCCCAACGTACCGTAGCAATGCATCAGCCACAGCGCCTTGTCCAGCCGCGCAGCATCCGCTCCAGAGGCGAAAGCCAGGCTGAAGGTGGCCCGCTCATCAGACTGAATCGGCGCGCCGGACTTGAACGAAGTCTGCCCCTGCGCGAAGACCAACGGCCCGTAGCCGAGATACAGCAGCGGCCCGACAGGCGCGACCTGACCATCGCGGTTTTTGACTTCCTGATGCGGCACGCGGCCGCTGTCCGCGCCGTTCCAAGGCACCGGGCGGCCCTTGTCCCAGCCACTCAAGCGAAGGCGTACCTGGCTCTTGTTCGACTCGCCTTCACCATCCGCGGCGGTGCCAAACAACTTGCCTTCTGTGCTGCGCATGGCTGCCACGTTGATGGCGCCGTTTTGGTCTGCTGCATACGCCACACGCCACCACTGCCGCAACAGCGCCTTGATGGGCGGCGTGCGCCATTGGCCAGTTTGCGTGGCATTGCCCAGGAAGGCTGGGGTCAGGAAGCGAAGGGTGTAGGCGCGGGTCAGCATGTCATGGGCATCTCGTGTGGGGTGCATTCTGAGCAGGTGCCACACACACGCCGCGCACGGCAAGCTTGCCGCAATTCGGGCGCAAGTGGTTCATCCCTTCAGGGGGTGACGGAAACGGCATTTGCAGGCAGCGCCAGGCGAAAGCGCATGGGCCGGCGGCCTTCGCCTGCGATCAGGTAGGGCTGCGCCGCGGTGCCCAGCGCCGCCGTCAGCGCGCGCTTGAGCTTGGACTTGCGTTCCTCGAAATCAGCCTTGCTCATGCCAGCGCGGTAGCGCGCCGCACTGCGGCCATCGTCACCCAGCACACCACGTGTGCGCCGGTATTCGGCCAGGTACGCGTCGGCGTGATCGCGCGAGGGCACGCCGTCGCCGGGGCATTCCAGCGGGCCCAGCCCGAGCAGTGCACGGCGGGCAAACCAAGCCAGAAAAGCCAGCTCGGCCGGCGCCAGCATGAACGCTTGGCCCGCGGCCTTGACCTGTTGCGTGTTCAGGTCAATACGCAACAGCGGCGGGCCAAGCTGGGCCTGCGCGGCCTGCACCGCCTGCGCAAAGCTGACCTGCCCTGAAAGTAGCGCGGGCGGCAAGCCATGGCGCAGGCGCACAAAGGGAATGTCAGCCAACGTGACCTCGGCACGCATGCAATCGGCCAGCTTGCCGCCGCGCGTTTCGATGATGCGTTCGTAGGGGGTGGGGTAGAAGAAGTCCCAACTTGACTCATACGGTTCGTTAACCAGCACATGCGTCAGTCGATCGGCGTCGCGGCCCCACAGGCTGAGCGCATAGCCGGCAAAAAAACCCAAGGTCTTGCGCCCGCCCGCCAGGCTAACGTGCAGTTGCGTGTGCGCGTCAGCCGTCAAGCTCCGCACGCACTGTGCAATTTGATCCGCCGCGCACTCGTTGTCGGCGGCGCTGCGAATGTCGGCCAAGGGCTGGCCGTGTGCCGCAGTCAAGACATGGATGTGTTCGTCGTTGAAGGCGATGGGGTCGAGTTGGTAGTCAGTGATGAAGCGGCGAAACCATCCGAGTTGCTCAGACAGCAAGGCCAGGCGAGCGCGCTGCGCACCTTCGGCCGTGGTCAGGATGTGCACTTCATGCGGCAGGTTGGCGCGGCCTTCTTGCATCAAGGCGTGCAGGGTCTCGGTGACGACTTGAGGCGACAAGCCCGTCACCACCAACAGAATGCGTTGCGTAATTTGGGCGGGCGGCTGATCTTGGGCGGGCGGGTTCGTCATGGATGAAGGCATGTTGCCAGAGCCACTCAGCGGCGAGGGGGTGCCCCCAAATGGGGGGGGGGTGGGCCCCGGGGGCGCCAGGGGGGGGTGGCGGGGCCGGGGCCCCCCGTTGGGCCCCCCCC
>JANOXU010000105.1:0-55400 GCA_031418595.1 Burkholderiales bacterium | reverse complement strand
TCTTCCAACTCGCGGCGAGTGCCAAGCTGCCCGCCATCTACCAGTGGCCGGACGCCGCGCGCGAAGGCGGATTGATGGCCTACGGGCCGAGCCTGGACGCGATGTTTCGCCAACTTGCCGGCTATGCGTCGCGCATCCTGGCTGGCGCCAAGCCGGCCGATTTGCCTATCGAACAACCGACGCGTTTTGAGCTGGTCATCAACCTGAAGACGGCCAGGGCGCTGGGGCTGACGATCCCGCAGGCGCTGCTGCTGCGCGCAGAGGAAGTGGTTCAGTGAGGCATGTCCCGGGCCGCTCACTCAGGCCTGTCGGTCAATACCGTCGCGTCCGTGGGCCACTTCCATGCATCACTTCGGTCATCACTTCGGTCATCACCTCGGTCATGTGCGCCTCGATTTCTGTTTGTACAATCTGAAACTCGCAAATTCAATTTGTACAAATGCTGGACCGCCAGGCGCACACCCTTCTTCAGCAAATGGCGCTGGGCTTTCCGGTCATCGCTCTCACCGGCCCGCGCCAGTCAGGCAAAACCACGCTGGCGCGCCAGGCCTTCGCAAGCAAGCCGTATCTCTCGCTCGAAGACCTGGAAGTGCGCCAGCGCGTGGCCGCCGACCCGCGGCAGTTCTTGGCGCAACTGCCCCAAGGCGCGGTGCTGGATGAAGCGCAGCGCAGCCCCGAGTTGTTTTCGTACCTGCAAGGCGTGGTGGACGAGCGCGCGCGCATGGGCGAATTCATCCTCACCGGTTCGCAGCAGTTTGGCCTCACCGCAGCCATCACTCAATCGTTAGCTGGGCGCGTGGGCCTGGTGCACCTGCTGCCGCTGTCTTGGCCTGAACAGGTGCGCGCCGGCGTGGCCGCCAAAACGCTTGAGCAAGCCGTGTGGGGCGGCGGCTACCCGGCGCTGTTTGATGCGCGCCGCCGCATCGAGCAACCCGGGCAATGGTTCAGCGCCTACACCGCCAGCTACATCGAACGCGATGTGCGCCAACTGCTGGGCGTGGCCAACCTGGCGCTGTTCCGCCGCTTTGTGTTGATGTGCGCGGCGCGCACCGGGCAACTGCTGAACCTGTCTGCCTTGGCCAGCGATTGCGGCATCAGCCACACCACGGCGCGCAGTTGGCTCACGGTGCTGGAGGCCAGCTACGTGGTGTACCTGCTGCCACCCTTTCACCAGAACTTTGGCAAGCGCCTGGTGAAGATGCCCAAGCTGTACTTTCTTGACACTGGCCTACTGTGCCACCTGCTGCGCATCGACAGCCCGCTCACGCTGGCCACCCATGCCTTGCGCGGCGCCATTTTCGAATCGTGGGTGGTGGCTGAAACGCTGAAGCACCGGTTTAACCAGGGCCTGAGTGCCAGCCTTTACTTCTGGCGCGACAACCACGGCACCGAAGTCGATTTGATCTTCGAACACGCCGGAGCGCTGCACGCGGTGGAGGTGAAATCCGGCGCCACGTTTGCGCCCGATTGGCTGCAAGCCTGCCAGCGCTGGCTGCGCTACGCCGGCGCCGCCGCGGCCGCGCCGGTGCTGGTGTACGGCGGGCGTGACAGCTACGCCGTGGGCGGTGTGCGGGTAATGGCCTGGCACCAGCTGGGCCGCGCGCCGTGAGGTGATGCCACCATGAACGGGCTGGCGTAAACGGGCTAGCAAAGAGCGGGCTGGCGCAAGAGCGTGGTCAAGCGCATCATGGCCCGCAACGCGGCTGGTGGCGTGATTCAGCAAAGCCCGCTAGCCGCCGCAGGGAGGTTCCATGATTCGTCGTCGCCTACTTGGCGTGGCCCTTGGCGCAGCGCCGCTAACCTGGCATCACACCGGGCACGCGCAGGCGGCCGCGGCCGTGCGCCGCGTGGGCCTCATCACCGGCGGCTCGCAAGCCGGCGCCAGCGCGTATGTGGCGGCGTTCAAGCAAGGCATGGCTGACCTGGGCTGGATGGAGGTCCGCAACGTGCAGTACCACTTCGCCTATGCCAGTGGCGACATGAGCCGCTTTGATGCCCTGGCGCGCGAGCTGCTGGCGCAAGGCGTTGAGTTGGTCGTCACTGGCCCGCCTGAAGCCACCCGCGCCTTGCACGCGGTAGCGCCCGCACTGCCCAGCGTGATGGCCTTCAACGCCAACGTGGTGGCGAATGGTTTTGTAGCCAGCCTCGCCCGCCCAGGTGGCGTGATCACCGGGTTGACCATGCAGGCAGAAGACCTGCGCGGCAAGCTGCCGCAGATGCTGCTGGAAATGTTGCCGCGGGTACGCCGCGTGGCCGTGCTGAGCGGCGGCACGTCTGACTACACCAATGACGCCTGGGTCGGCACGCAGCGTGCTTGCCTGGCGCTGGGGCTGGTGGCGCAGCGCTTCATTGCCGCCAACGCGGCAGAGTTGGAAGACGTCGTCAAGCAAATCCAGCAGCAGCGCCTGGATGCCGTGGTGGTACCCCAATCGACCTTGCTCATCGCCGAGCGGGTGCGCCTGCATGGCTTGCTGCAAGCCGCGCGGTTGCCGGCGGCTTACGCGGTACGCGAGCACGCCTTGGTAGGCGGCTTGTTGAGCTACGGCGCCAACATCAATGCCCACTTTCGCACCGCCGCCAAATACGTTGACAAGATCCTCAAGGGCGCCAAGCCGGCCGACCTGCCGGTTGAACAGCCCACGACCTTCGAGCTGGTGATCAACCTGGCCACCGCCAAGGCATTGGGTATTAACGTTCCAAAAGCGCTGCTGCTGCGGGCGGATGAGGTGATCGAATGATGCATCGCCACAGCCTGGCGTTGTCGCCGCGCCGGCGGCGCCCTGGCACGCCTCGTTCAAGGGCTGGCGTGGCCTGCGTCAGTATCAAGCATGTGGCTGACCCGGGCGTGAAGCGGCGGCAAGTCTTGTTTCACCATGATCCAGACCGCCGCCAGGTCAACCTGAAAGTAAGCGTGAATCAAGCGGTCTCTTGCGCCGGCGATTTGGCGCCAGGGAATGTCGGGCGCGGCGCCGGTCAGTTCAGTGCTCAGCTGCTTCACTGCCTCGCCAATGATTTCGAGCTGGCGAATCACCGCACTTTGCGTTTTACGGTCGACCATGAAGTTGTGCTCGTCACCGTGCACGAAAGCATGGATGTCGGCGATGGCCCCGAGAATGTGCTGCAAATACAGCCGGTCGCGCTCGTTCACAGCGCACGCGCCTGCGCCAGGATGCGCGCCTTCAGGGCTGGGTGCAATTCGCGCTCGGTACACAAATCCACCTTCACACCCAGCGCGTCTTCCAGTTCTTGCTGCAGGCCAACGATTTGCAACAGCGACACGCGCGCCGGCATGTCAACCAGCAAGTCCAGGTCGCTGCCTTCGCTGTCGTGCCCGCTGGCCGCCGAGCCGAAGACACGCACATGCCTGGCCCCGCGCGCCGCGGCAATGCCGAGCACGCGCTCACGCTGCGAAGCCAAGGCAAGGGACGGGCGCATGGGGCCATTCTCGCAGCATGCTTCGTGTACACAACCGCTGCCCAGTGGGCTGCTCATTGGCAGGCGCGAACGGGCTGGCGCCGCAGCGTGGCCGGGCGCATCATGAGGGGCAAGGCGGCTGATGGCAGACCCTGGGCATGAGTCGGTGAAGCCCGCTAGCCGCTGCAGGGAGGTTCCATGATTCGTCGTCGCTTGCTAGGCGCGGTCCTTGGCGCAGCGCCGCTAACCTGGCATCAATTCGGGCACACGCAGGCCGGCCCGGCCTTGCGCCGTGTGGGTTTCATCACGGGCGGCTCGCCCGCCGGCGCCAGCGGCTACGTGGCGGCGTTCAAGCAAGGCATGGCCGACCTGGGCTGGATCGAAGGCCGCAACGTGCAGTACCACTTCGCCTATGCCAGCGGCGACCTGAGCCGCTTTGATGCCCTGGCGCAAGAGCTGCTGGCGCAAGGTGTTGAACTGGTCTTGTCTGGCCCGAACGAAGGGACAAAAGCTGTGCATGCGGCAGCGCCTGCGCTGCCCATCGTGATGGCCTTTAACGGCAACGTGGTCCAGCAAGGCCTTGTCGCCAGCCTGGCCCGCCCGGGCGGCGCCATCACCGGGTTGAGCATTCAATCGGAAGACCAGCGCGGCAAGCTGCCGCAGATGCTGCTTGAGATGTTGCCGCGGATACGCCGCGTGGCCGTGCTGAGCGGCGGCACGTCTGACTACACCAATGATGCCTGGGTCGGCATGCAGCGTGCCTGCATTGCGTTGGGGCTGGAGGCGCAGCGCTTCATTGCCCCCACCGCGGCAGAGTTGGAAGGCGTCATCAAGCAAATTCAGCAACAGCGCCTGGATGCCGTGGTGGTGCCCCAATCGACCCTGTTCGTCGCCGAGCGGGTGCGCCTGCATGGCTTGTTGCAAGCCGCGGGGTTGCCTGCGGCTTATGTGGTGCGTGAGCACGCTTTGGCCGGCGGGTTGTTGAGTTATGGCGCCAACGTCAATGCCCACTTTCGCTACGCCGCAAAGTATGTCGACAAGATCCTCAAGGGCGCCAAGCCGGCCGACCTGCCGGTTGAACAGCCCATGACCTTCGAGCTGGTGATCAACCTGGCCACGGCCAAGGCCTTGAACATTAACGTTCCAAAAGCGCTGCTGCTGCGGGCGGATGAGGTGATCGAATGACCGCGCCGATGAAACGCCGCAGCGTAGTTGCCAAGGCCGTGCGCCCTTGCTGCGATGCTGGTGGCTCAGGCCGCCAGGCGCACCGGCGGCGTCACGCCCAGCCGCCGCGCCTTGCCGGCAAAGCCTTTGGCATCGAAGGTGAGCAAGGCTTCGCAACTGCGGCTCGACGCGTGGTGCAGCGCGCGGGCGAAGTCAAGCCCGCGCTTCAGGTTGCCCAGCGCGGCCTCGACCGCCGCTCGGTCTTCGATCTCAACGTGTTCGAGCGCCAGCAGATGGTCGAACACCCGGCAAACGTCCACGGCCGGGTGGCCGTACACGCCGCGCAAAACCCATTCGAGTTCGAGCACCACGGTCTTGGCCACGAACAGCTGCGTGCCGCGTTCGAGCACCGCGCGTGCCGTGGCTTCTTGCGCCTGGGCGGCGCCACCCTCGCGCACGTAGTAGCGCGCCAGCACGTTGGTATCGAGCGCAAGCATCAGCGCTTGCCGCCACGCTTGGGGGCGAGCTTGGGGGCGGGCTTAAGGGTGGACTGCGGGGCGGGCTGTGGGGCCAGCAAGCTGGCGGCGTCAAAGTCAGCCGGCAGATGCTTGCCACCCGCGTCGAGCATGCCGTGCCCGGACAGCACTTCAACCGGCGCCCGGTGCAGCACGCGCAACTCGGCCTTGCCGTTCTTGGTGGTGAACGCAATGCGGCTGCCCTGGCGGATGCCCAGGGCGCGCCGCACTTCCTTGGGAATGGTGACCTGGCCTTTGCTCGTGACGGTGGAGGCGTCCATCTTGCGCGCTTCGTAGTATTACGAGGTAGGACTTTTAGCACTTGCGTTCAAAGAGGCCCTGGCATGAAACGACGCGAATTGATCGGTGCCGGCGGGCTGTGGCTCACGCCGCTGGCGAGCCACGCGCAGCCTGCGCGCAAGCTTCACCGCATCGGCATGCTCGGCGTCGATGCCGCCCCCGACATGGCCGGGCCCAAGCCCGCATCGCCAACAAGCGCCGCGCTGCTGGATGGGTTGCGCGAACGGGGTTACGTCTACGGCGAGACCTTCGTCACCGAGCCACGCAGCGCCGAAGGCCAGGTCGAGCGACTCCCAGGCCTGGTGGCCGAACTGATCCGGCTGCAGGTGGATGTGATCGTTGCCGCGGGGCCGGCGCTGGCCGCGTGCAAGCAGGCCACATCGACGCTGCCCATTGTCATGGCGGGCGCCGATGACCCGGTCGGCCTGGGCGTCATCAAGAGCCTGGCGCGGCCGGGCACCAACTTCACCGGGCTGAGCAATCAAAGCGTGGAGGTGACGGTCAAGAGGCTCGAGATGCTCAAGGAGATGGTCCCTGGCGCGGCGCCAGTGGCCGTGCTCTGGGACCCGGCTGCGCTGCTGAGCTGGCAGGCGTCGCAGGCCGCGGCCCGGCAGCGCGGGTGGAAGCTGCTGTCATTCGAAGTCCACGACGCCGAGGAGATCGAGGCTGCGATCAAGGCCGCGGCAGCTGCAAAGGCCGGCGCGCTGCTTCCGACAGGCGGACTGGCCTTTCGGCACGCCAGGCGGATCGCCGAGCTGGCCTTCATCAGCCGGCTGCCTGCCGCCTTCGGCAACAGAGCGCAGGTGGGTGACGCCGGGCTGCTCAGCTACGGCGCCGACTTCGACGTGATCTGGCACCGCGCCGCCTTCTTCGTCGACAAGATTCTGCGCGGCGCCAACCCGGCCGATCTGGCGGTGGAGCAGCCGACGACGTTCAAGCTCATCATCAACCTGAAGACCGCCAGGGCACTGGGTATTAACGTTCCAAATGCGCTGCTGCTGCGCGCCGACGAGGTGATTGAATGACGGCTCGACGTTGCCTGCTCCTGTTGGTGGCCGCCTGCGCAGCATGGGCGCCGCCGCCCGCGTGGGCGCAGCCGGCCGGCCGCTTGCCGCTGGTGGGCATTCTGTCGCTGGGCAGTGCGGCCGACAAGGTCTGCCGGCCCAATGACCAAGGTGGCAACGCGGGCTGTTTGATCGAAGCGCTGCGCGCGCTGGGCTACACCGAGGGGCGCAATATCGCGTTCGAGTACCGCTTTGCGCAGGGCGCCGCCGGCAAGCTGCCGGCCCTGGCAACGGAACTGGTCAGCCAGCGCCCGGATGTGATCTACACCTACACCACCGCCGGGGCCGACGCAGCGGCGAGCGCCACGGCCACCATCCCCATCATCGTTGGCCCGGCCGGCGAGCGGCTGTTCGATCGCCTGGCCGGCAATTTCGCGCGCCCGCAGCGCAACGTGACGGGCCTGACCCTGGGCAGCCAGGAGCAGGATCAGAAATGCCTTCAGCTGCTGAAGGAACTGGTGCCGCGCATCGCCCGTGTGGCCGTGCTGGCCAACCCGGACAACCCGAACACCGTTGGCAACCTTGAGCATCTGCGCCGGGCAGCGGGGCAGTTGGGCCTGACGCTCATCCGTGTCGACGCGCGCAATGTCGATGATCTGGCGCAGGCCTTCGCAAACATCCGGGCCAGCCGTGCCGATGCCATCTTCATCGGCGACGACGCCCCCTTGGCAGGTAGTGCCCCGGTGCGCCAGCGAATCATTCAATGGGCGCTGGGCCAGCGCCTGCCGGTGGCTTCATCAAACGCCCGCGTGGCGCCCGATGGCGGTTTGGTGTCGCTGGGCACCGACGTCTCGGCACTGGCACGCCGCGCCGCGTTCTACGTTCACCGCGTGCTGGGCGGCGCCACGGCGAGTGACCTGCCGGTCGAGCGGCCGACGATCTTCAAGCTGGCCGTGAACCGCAAAACGGCCGCGGCGCTGGGGCTGACGGTGCCGCAAACCGTGTTGATGCGGGCTGATGAGGTGATCGAATGAACAAGCGCCAGTTTTTCACCACTGCCGCGCTCGGCGCGGCAGCGCCTATTGCGGCGCTCGCGGCGCAAGGCGCCGCCCGCAGCGGCCCCGGCCTGCTCACCGTGGCCGGCGCGCTTTCGCGCAGCAACCGCGGCCCACTGGACCCGGCGCTGGATCAACTGATGGTCAAGCACGGCGCCAAGTTTGAGCGGGCCTGGGTGTTCGATGCCGCCATGCTGGCCCGCCTGCCGGCCGTGAGCATTGCACCCACTCTTGAATACGACGCCAAAACACATCGCTTGAGCGGCCCGTTGCTCGGCACGGTGCTCGAAGCGGCGGGCGTAGCCACTGATTTGACCAAGACCGCGCAGGTGATGCTGGGCTTGCGCGCGCTCGACGGCTACACCGTGGCGGTGAGCCTGGCCGACGCGCGGGCCTACCGCATGATCGTGGCCACCACGATCGATGGCGCGCCCATGAGCATTGGCGGCCTGGGCCCGCTGTGGGCGGTTTATGACGCCGACCGCTTGCCCGCGTTCAAAGACAAGCCGCTCAAGGAGCGTTTTGGTTTGTGCCCCTGGGGGCTGTACTACATCGAGGTGAAGGCGGCGTGAATGCCGGGTTCGGAAGAGGGGTTGGCATGAATTTGAACCATCGCCGCCAGTTGATCATCGCGGCCACGCTGGGCCCGGCGCTGGGCCCGGTACTGATGCCTGCAATAGCCCTGGCCCAGCCAACGGCGCGCCCGCGCCGAATCGGCTATCTCTCGCTGAGCAAGGCTGGCAGTCCGACGGCGCAGACCTCGTGGGCGATGATCCTTGATTCATTGCGGCGCGCAGGCTGGCAGGCCGGCGCCAACCTGCTGATCGAGCGCCGCAATGCCGAGGGCGAGGTGAGCCGCCTGGATGCGCTGGCGGCCGAGTTGGTGGGCTTGAATGTGGAGCTGATCATTGCCTCCCTGAATGCGCCCATTGCCGCGGCGAAGCGCGCCACCGGCACGGTACCCATCGTGATGCTGGGCGCGAACCTGCCGGTCGAACTGGGCTTTGTGCAAAGCCTGGCCCGGCCTGGCGGCAACGTCACCGGCACGGCCGCGCCCGACCCGCAAACGGCGATGAAGGCGATTGAAGTGCTGAAAGAAATTGCGCCCGGCCGCCGCCGGCTGGCGCTGCTGTTCAACCCAAGCACGCCGGGCGTGCAGGCACTGAACGCTGCGCGCGGCCGCGCCGCGCAAATGCTGGGCATGACGGTGCAGACCTTTGCGGTGACGCGCGCGGACGAGATCACCGCGGCCCTTGAGCAGATTGCGGCCAGCCGCGCCGAGATGCTCTTCGTGGCCTACGACGGCGTGACCGAATCGCGCCTGAGCGACATCACCGCCTTTGCCATCCAACACAAGATGCTGGCCATCGGCCCGCAAACCCTGTTCACCAGCGCCGGCGGGGCGATCTACTACGGCTCGAACCTGGCCGAGATCGTTGACCGCACGATGAGCTATGTGGATCGCATCCTGCGCGGCGCCAAGCCGGCTGAGTTGCCGGTGGAGCAGCCCACGCGCTTCGACCTGATCATCAATCTCAAGACCATGCGCGCGCTGGGCATCACGGTGCCGGCGGCGGTGCTGGCAAGGGCCAATGAGGTGATCGAGTGAAGCGGCGGCAAATGCTTGGCTTGCCCGCGGGCCTTGCGCTTCTGGGTGCGCAGCGCGCCGCGGGTGCTCAAACGAGCGCGCCTTTGCGCAGGGTGGGGCTTCTTGGCGCCGGTTCACCCGCCGCTACCGGCGCGCTGTGGGCTGCGCTGAAGCAAGGCATGGCCGCGCTGGGCTGGGTGGAAGGCCGTGACGTTGAATACCTCGTTGCCTATGCCTTCGGCAATCTGAGCCTGTTCGACAGTTTGGCCAGCCAGTTGGTGGCGGAGCGGGCCGAGCTGATCGTGACCACCACCGCGCTGGCTACCCGCGCGGCGCACACAGCGGCGCCCGCATTGCCGATCGTGATGGTTTCGGTTGCAAGCCCGGTTGAGCAAGGATTTGTCGCCAGCCTGGCCCGCCCGGGCGGCAGCATCACCGGGCTGACGAATCAGGTTCAAGACCTGCGCGCCAAGATGATCCAGTTGCTCCACGAAATGGTGCCCAGCGCCCGGCGCATTGCCGTTCTGCTCAGCGCCAACTCATCCGTCACTGATTCGGCTTGGGCCGACACCGAGCGCGCCTGTATCGCGCTGGGCCTTCAGGCACAGCGATTTGCCGCCAATGACCCGACGCTGATTGCCGGCGCCATTGAACAAATCGTTCGGCAGCGCTCGGATGCTGTCGTTGTGCCGACTGATGGCATGTACACCAATGAACGTGTGCGGCTGCAAGCCTTGCTTCAGAACGCGCGCCTGCCTGCGGCCTATCAATACCGCGAGCATGTGCTGGCCGGCGGTTTGGTCAGCTACGGCCCGAGTCTCTCAGCCGCCTTTCGCTATGCCGCCAAGTACGTTGACAAGATTCTGAAGGGCGCCAAACCCGGCGACCTACCGGTCGAGCAGCCCACCACGTTCGAGCTGGTGATTAACTTGGCCACCGCCAAGGCTTTGGACATTAACGTTCCAAAAGCGCTGCTTCTGCGCGCCGATGAATTAATTCAATAGGCCCAAAACCGGCGCAGCCAGAGCGCGCCAAACTATGGCACGGGGTGGCGCCAGCGCAAGCCCTTGAAGCGGCTGAAGTCGCGATCGGTGGTGACCCATTCGCAGCCGGCCTCAATGGCCAGTGCGGCCAGGTAGGCGTCGCTCACCAGGTTGCCCTTGGCACCCGCCTCGGTACACAGGGCACAAAAGATGCTCCAGTGGCGCGGCCCGGGGGCCACCGCCACACGCTGGGGCCGGCTGCGCAGTTGCTCGGTGAATTCAAGCGCAGCGGCCAGCGGGCTGGGTTTGGTGAAGACCTTGGGGTGCGTGACCACGCGCATGAAGCCGCTCAACACCAGTTCAGACAGGCCGAAAGCCTCTTGGCCGTTGATGAGTGTTTCGAGCCATGCGCGGCAGCCCGCGTGGTGAGGCGAATCTTCGCGGTGCGCGTAAACCAGCACGTTCACATCGGGCAGCAGCACGTCACTGGCCCATCAAGTCAAGCAGCGCGGCGCTGTCGTCCAAATCCACCCCAGCGCGCACACCGCCGCCTTTGACGGTTTTCAGTCGAACGGGCTTGGCCTTGGCCAACGTGCTGCGCCGCGCCAGGGATTCACGCAGCGCCTGTTCCAGCACCGCGGTGAGCGTGCGGCCGGTGGCGGCGGCATGCTGCTTGGCTTGTGCCAGCAGGTGTTCATCCAGGCGAACGGTGGTGCGCATGCATCAAAGCATGCCAATTGAGCATCAATATGTCAACGTTGATATCGGCACGCGGCGCTGCCGCCGGAGCTGACAGGCTTATCGTCGCAGCCCCGCCCGCCAGAAGGAATCATTGACATGAACCGCGTCACCGCCCACACCGGCGCCCGCTACCCCATCGTGCAAGCCCCCATGGGCTGGATCGCGCGCAGTACGCTGGCACAAGCCGTGTCGCGCGCCGGCGGCCTGGGCATCATCGAAACGTCTTCGGGCGAAACCGCCAACTGCCAGCGCGAGATCGAGCTGATGGTGAAGACGGGGCTGCCCTTCGGCGTGAACCTGCCGATTCGCTTCTTGAAAGACGATGCCATGCTGCGCTTTGTGTGCGAAGCGGGCATTCGGTTCGTCACCACTTCCGCCGGCAGCCCGGCCAAGTTCATCGCGCCATTGAAGGCAGCTGGCATCGTGGTCTATCACGCTGTGCCCACGCTCGATGCCGCCTTGAAGTGCGTGGATGCGGGCGTGGACGGCTTGGTGGTGGAAGGCGGCGAAGGCGGCGGCTTCAAGAACCCCGAAGAGGTGAGCACGCTGGTGTTGTTGCAGGCCATTGCCGAACGGGTGAGCGTGCCGCTGATTGCCGCGGGCGGCATCGTTGATGGGCGCGGCATGGCCGCGGCGTTTGCCCTGGGCGCCGAGGGCATTCAGATGGGCACGCGCTTTGTGGCCAGCGTTGAAAGCCCGGTGCACGCGCACTACAAGCAGGCGATTGTTGATGCCGCCACCACCGGCACCTGGGTGCTGAACAAGAAGGCCACGCCGTGCATCCGCACCTTGAAAACGCAGGTCACCCAGGGTTGGCATGAAGCCGGGCTGATTCCCGCGGATGCCTTCAAGGGCATTCAGCAGGTTTACTTTGGCGGCGACATGGAAGCCGCGCCGGCCTTGGCCGGGCAATCAGCAGGCTTGATTCACGAGGTGAAGACCGTGCAGCAGATCATTGACGACACGGTGGCGCAGTTCACCGCCATCACGCAGCGCCTGGGCAGCATGCGGCTATGAAGTGGATGCAGTGGTTGCGGCCTTCGGTCCGATCAAACCCAGGCTCAGCGCCGTGCCCCCCAGCACCACCGCGCCGCCCAACACCATTTGCAGCGTGATGGCTTCATCCAAATAAAGCGAGCCCGACACCATGGCCACCACCGGGTTGAGGAAGGTCACCGACATGGCACGCACGGGGCCAATGTTGCGCAACAGGCGAAAGTAGATGATGAAGCCCAGCCCCGAGCTGGCCACGCCCAGAAAGGCCAGCTCGGCCCAAGCGCGCGCACTGGGCGGCTGCGCCGGCCAATACGCCACGGCGAAGGGTGCCAGGAACAAGCTGGCCGCGGCCAGGCTGCCCACGGTCAGGACAAGCGGGTCGACGGTAGCGAGGTGTTTGCGCGTGTATTGAGCACCCACGCTCCAAGACATCGAGACGAGCAGCACCGCGCCCACGGCGAGCAGGCCCTCGCTCGACTTGAACGACACCGTGCCCCACATCAGCATGGCCACGCCGGCAAAGCCGATCACCAGGCCGGCGGCGCGCCACACCCCCATGCGCTGCTTCAGCCAGAAATGCGCCAGCAGCGCGCCGAACAACGGCGCCGTGGCGTTCAACACCGCCATCAGGCCGGCGGTGATGTGCAGCGAGGCAAAGCCGAGCAACATGAACGGCGCAGCGGTGAAGGGAATGCCCAATATCAACATCTGCCAAGGGTGGGCACGCAACTCGGGCCAGCCGCCGCGCCACAACATCAAAGGCAACAGCAGCGCGGCCGCCAGGCCCATGCGCAGGGCCACCAAGGGTGCCGGGCCGAAAGCCGGCACGGCCGCGCGCATGAACAGGTAGGCCGCGCCCCACAGCACGGCGAGCAAGAGCAGTTCGAAAACATCACGAGCGCGCATGCGCCGAGCGTAAGCGATGCGACTTCTATACTGACCCTTCAACCTGTCTTTGCCCCTTCATCCAACCCCTGCACTGGAGCCCGACATGCGCGAGTACCTGAAGTTCTATATCAATGGCGTCTGGGTCGCGCCGCAAGTGGCCAAGACGCTGGACGTCATCAACCCCGCCACCGAGCAAAGCGCCGGGCGCATTTCTCTGGGCAACGCGGCCGATGTGGACGCGGCCGTGAAAGCCGCCCGCGCCGCTTTCGCCAGCTATTCGCAAACCACGCTGGCTGAGCGCGTGGCCCTGCTCGAACGAATCGTTAGTGAATACCAAAAGCGCCAGGCTGACATGGCCGCGGCCATCACCGAAGAGATGGGCGCGCCGGTGGCGCTGGCGCAAAAGGCGCAGGCCGTGATGGGCCTGGCGCATGTGCAAGCCGCCCTGGCGGTGTTGAAGGACTACCGCTTTCAAGAGCTGCGCGGCAGCACGATGCTGGTGAAGGAACCCATCGGCGTTTGCGCCTTCATCACGCCGTGGAACTGGCCGGTGAACCAGATTGCCTGCAAGGTGGCGCCGGCCCTGGCCGTGGGCTGCACCATGGTGTTGAAGCCTTCCGAAATTGCCCCGTTCTCAGCGCAGATCTGGGCCGAGATCATGCACGCCGCGGGCGTGCCGGCCGGCGTGTTCAACCTGGTGAATGGCGACGGGCCCACCGTGGGCGCGGCGCTTTCCAGCCACCCGGAAGTGGACATGGTGAGCTTCACCGGCAGCACGCGCGCCGGCATTGAAGTGGCGCGCAATGCCGCGCCCACGGTGAAGCGCGTGCATCAAGAGCTGGGCGGCAAGTCGCCCAACATCATCTTGCCCGACGCTGACTTCAAGCGTGCCGTGACCAGTGGCGTACGCAGCGTGATGAACAACTCCGGCCAAAGCTGCAACGCACCTACGCGCATGCTGGTGCCCCGCGAGCGTATGGAAGAAGCCCTGACTATTGCCAAGGAAGTGGCCGAGAAGACCACGGTGGGCGCGCCTGACAGCGGCGCTGTGATGGGGCCGGTGGTCTCAAGCACGCAGTGGAGCAAGATACAGCGTTTGATTCAAGCCGGCGTGGCCGAAGGTGCCACCGTGGTGGCCGGCGGGCCGGGCAAGCCGGCTGGTTTGGAGACGGGCTACTACGTGAAACCCACCATCCTGGGCCACGTGAACAACCAGATGACGGTGGCACGCGAAGAGATCTTCGGGCCGGTGCTTGCCATCCTCGCCTACGACTCGGTGGATGAAGCCGTGGCCATTGCCAACGACACGCCCTATGGCCTGGCGGCCTATGTGTCGGGCGCCGATGCCGAAGGCGCGCGCAAGGTGGCCGCGCGCTTGCGCGCCGGCCAGGTGAACATCAACAGCGCGCCGGGCGACATGATGGCGCCCTTCGGCGGCTTCAAGCAAAGCGGCAACGGGCGCGAATGGGGCGACCATGCCTTTGCTGAATTTTTGGAAGTGAAGGCCGTGTTGGGATACGCGCCGAAGGTGGCGGCTTAAGCTTGCGGTTATCGGCATCGCCGAGCAAAGCGTGGAAGGATGCGATGCACCCACCCAAACCTGAACTGCCACGCTGCCGCAGCGGGGTGATTGCATGATCGAGCGCAGGTCGCTGGCCGGCGGTGCGGCGCTGCTGTGGCTGCTGGCTCGCAGCCCTGCCCTCGCGCAAGGCGCAAACAGGCTGCCGCGCGTGGCCCGAATTTCCACCGAAGTGCCGCTGGCGGAAAACATCGGCCCCAACCCGACGCATCGCGTGGCACGCGCTTTCGTTCACGGCCTGCAGGGGTCGGGGTCACAGGGGTCGGGGTCAGGTCTCTCATTTCTCGTTTTGACACTTGATGCTCGTTTGTTTAGCATCACGCATCATGCGCACCACCATCGACATTGACGATCCCATCCTCGCCGAGATCAAACGCCTGCAAGTGAGCCAAGGCAAGTCTCTTGGGCGGCTGGTTTCAGACTTGCTGGCGCAGTCACTGGCTTTATCACGCGGCAAGGCGGCCGCCGCATCGCAGCCCGGTTTTCAGTGGCTGGCCAAACCCATGCGCGCGCGGGTCGATCTGGCGGACAAGCATGCCCTTTTAGACGCCATGGATGAGCCGCACCAGTGAGCTACGGCATCGACGTCAACATCTTGCTGTACGCCTCAGACAAGAGCAGCCCGCTGCACGACAAAGCCTTGGCTTTTTTGGCCCAGTGCGCCGGCTGCCGCGAGTTGTTTTATGTGGCTTGGCTCACCGTGATGAGCTACTTGCGGATCGCAACGCACGCATCCATCTTTGACAGGCCGCTGACGCCGGCTGAAGCCATTCAGAACATCCAGGCCTTGTTGGCGCTGCCGCATTGCCGCCCGCTCAGCGAGGGCGAGGGCTTCCTGGCGGTGTACCAGGGCATCACGCAGGGTGTGCCCACGCGCGGCAATTTGGTGCCCGATGCACACCTGGCCGCCGTGTTGCATCAACACGGCGTGCGCACGCTGTACACGCATGATCGAGACTTCAAGAAGTTCGATTTTCTGGATGTGCGTGATCCCATGGCCAGCGCAGTCTGAGGAGCTCGGCTGACACCGAACGTTAGCTGCCCGCAGCCTGCGTCGCCAGCAGCCGCCGCAGTTCGGCCTTGGCCACCTTCTCCAGCAGCGAGCGCGGCAACTCATCCACCAGGCGCACTTCAGCCGGCCATTTGAAATCGGCCAGTTGCGCGCGGCAAGCGGCGCCGGCCTGTTCAGCCAGCGCGGCGCGCTGATCGGCAGCCAAGCCCACCACGGGCAGCACGAAGGCCACCGGCACTTCATCGAGCATGCGGTGCGCGCGCGCCACCACGGCGCATTCATGCACGCCGGGCACACCCAGGATCACGCGCTCGATTTCTGAAGCCGCCACGTTTTCGCCGCCCACCTTGAGCATGTCCTTGCTGCGGTCGCCGAACTGAATCGAGCCTTCTTCCAGCAGCAGCACGCGGTCACCGGTGCGAAACCAGCCGTCGGCGTCGAAGCTTTCAGCCGTGGCCTGCGCGTTGCCCAGGTATTCCTGGAACAGGCTCAGGCCGCGCACGCCTTGAATCATCAAATGCCCGGCGCCACCGGGCTGCACCGCGCGGGCTTCGCGCACAGGAACGCCGTCGTCTTCAACGATGGCGATGCGGTACTCGGGCGCTGGCCGGCCGATGGCCAGGCTTGGGCTGGGCAGATGCACGCCGCTCACGATGCCGTGGGTGATGGTTTCCGTCATGCCCCACCAGCCCATGGTGTTGACGCGAAAGTGAGCGTCACTGGCGGGCGCGCACACGGCCGAGCCCCAGCGGCGGTAATGGTGCTGCGCTGGTACCTCGTGGGCCATCAAGGCTTTGCTGCAAAACGGGATCAGCGAGGTCCAGGTGGCGCGGTGCTTGAGCGACACCGGCCAAAACCGGCTGGCTGAAAAGCGCGGCAGCACCACGGCCGTGGCGCCGGCCCACAGGCAGGCCAGCACCGAGTAGGCCTGGGCGTTGGTGTGGAACAGCGGCAGGTGCACCAGATGAACGTCATCGGGCCGCAAATCTTCATGCACGGCGTTCACGCTGGCGCCCCACAGCGCGTTGGCATGCGTCCACAAAACAGCCTTTGGCCGTGAGGTGGTGCCCGAGGTGTATTGCACGCTGCATGGCGCCAACGGGTTGGGCGCACGGCGCGGGGCAGGGTCGCCGCTCAGCGCGGCGAAGCGGCTCGCGGCCTCAGGTTTGTGACCAGGCCTGTGCAGCGTGTCGTTAGCGCTGGGTTCGCTGTCTGCGTCAGTCACCGCCAGCCAGCGCAGGCCCGTGCAGTGGCGCGCCACGCGCTGCGCATAGCGCGGCTGGGTGATGCCGGCCACGGCGCCGCAATGGCTGGCGTAGTAGGCCAGTTCATCGTCGCTGGCACGGGTGTTGGTGGTGACGGCCGCGGCCCCAGCCCAGGCGCAGGCATACCAGGCGAGCAGGGCTTCGGGGCTGTTGTCGAGGTGGATGAGCACGGCATCGCCCAGCGCCACGCCGCGTTGAATCAAAGCCCCGGCAATGCGCGCCACGCGGTCTTGGAATTCGCCGTAGGTGAAGCGTTGGCCTGGGCCTTCAAAGGGCTCCCAAATGATGAACGGGTGATCGCGCCGCGTATGTGCGCGCTGTGCCAGCAGCCAGGGCACATCCGCACACATGAAGGGGTGGCGGTCGGTGGCGCTCAGGGCGGGTGTCATCAAGCGTCTGGCGTGGTGAGCGCCAGGGCGAAGCCCTCAAACCGCTCGCTTGAGGGTTCGATCACGGCCAAGGCGGCCAGGCCGACAAGGGCATTGCGGCGCGAGATGATGGCGGCCATGTTCAGCTCCTTTGCGAGTGGGCCGCCAGCGTAGCACCAGCATGACTTCCAACATCACCGCCGCCCACCGCCGCCGCCTGCGCGAGGTGTGGCGTTCGGCCGGCTGGCCATGCCAGGACATGATCGAACTCGAACTGCTGGCCGCCGGCTTGCTGGAACGCCGCGCCGATGCGCAAGGCTTCGAAACGTTGCGCCTGAGTGACGCCGGCATACACCTGCTGGCGCAAACCCTGCAACGCAACCGCGCCGTGCGCAACAAGCATGAAGATTTGGTGCAGCGCGTGGCGCGCGAGATGCAGCGCGCCGGGCGCATTGCCTGGCGCGGCTTGAGCCTGCGTGCGCGCGTGGGCACAGAAGGCGACGACGCGCGCTGGGTGGTGGCCATGCCCGATGTCTTTTCCATTCGCCACACCACAGTGCAGGCTTACCTGGAGCCCACGGTGCATGAAGTGAAGGTGATGCGCGCTGACCTGCTGGGCGACGTGCGCAACGCCGCCAAGCGCCAGGCGTATTTGCAGATGAGCGGCCAGTGCTGGTACGTGCTGGCGCCTGGTATTGGCGATGAAACGGATGTGCCGCCCGAATGCGGCGTGATGGTCGCGTTGCCGGCGGGCTTTGAGGTGCTGCGCCCTGCGCCGCGGCGCGCATCAAGCCTGGCGTTTGGCACCTGGATGGCGCTGGCGCGCGCCACGCCGATGCAAGACGATACGGATGCCCAAGCCCAAGGCCTGCTCGGCGCGCCGCCAGGCGCAACGGATGACACGCCCCCTGGCCCCACAAGCTGAACGCCCAGGCGCAAAATCGCCCACGTCGCAAAGGAAGCCGCCATGAAGCTCGCCACCATTTTTCTTGCCGTCAGTTTGAGCCTTGCCGCACCGCTGCTGAATGCCGCCCCCAGCGGCCCGCAAGTGCAGTGGCTCAACGCCGCGGCCGACGCCGACATCGAACAAGCCTTTGCCCAAGGCCGCACTGAGAACTAGCCGGTGCTGCTGTACTGGGGCGCGGCCTGGTGCCCACCGTGCAACCAGCTCAAGGCCACGCTGTTCAACCGGCAAGACTTCATCGCGCGTTCGCAGTCGTTCGTAGCGGTGAACATTGATGGCGATTTGCCCGGCGCGCAAAAGCTCGGCGCGCGTTTCAAGGTGCGCGGCTACCCCACGATGATCCTGGCCACGCCCGATGGCACCGAACTCACCCGCCTGCCCGGCGAAGTGGACGCCGCGCAGGTGATGCAGGTGCTGCAAATCGGCCTGGCGCGCGGCCGCCCGGTGGCCGCGGTGCTGGCCGACGCGCGGGCCGGCAAGCCGCTCAAGCCCGATGAATGGAAGCTGCTGGCCTTTTATTCGTGGGACACCGATGAAGCGCAACTGGTGAGCGAAGTGGAACGCCCGGGCCTGCTGGCGCAACTGGCGGCGGCTTGCCCAAAGAGCCAGCCCGACGTGGCCGACCGCATGTTGCTCAAGGCGCTGGCCGGCAGTGACGATGGCAAAGGCATCAAGGCCGACGCCGCCACGTTGGCGCGCGTGCGCAAGCTGCTGGCCAACCCGGCCGAGGCACGCATGCACATGGACGTGGTGACGAACTATGCCAGCGAAATCACCAAGGCCATGGCTAACGATCCAGGCAAGCCACGAACCGAGCTGGTGGCCGCGTTCGATGCCGCGCTGCGCAAGCTGCAAGCCGATGCCACGCTGTCGCGCGCCGATCGTTTCACGGCGCTGATGGCGCGGGTCGACCTGGCCCGGCTGAGTGGCCCCAAGGCCGAGCGCCACCCCAAGCTGCCCGCAGCCCTGGTGGCCGAGGTGCGCGAGCACAGCGCGCGGGCAGACCGCGAGATCACAGACGGCTACGAGCGCCAGGCCGTCATCACCGCGGCGGCGCACACGCTCGGCCTGGCCGGGCTGTGGAGCGAAAGCGATGCCTTGCTGCAAGCCAACTTGCCCAAGAGCCATTCGCCGTATTACCTGATGAGCCAACTGGGCGGCAATGCGCGCAAGCTCGGCCGCAACGACGACGCGCTGCGCTGGCATGAGCAGGCCTTCAACACCAGCGTGGGCCCGGCCACCCGGCTGGAATGGGGCGCCCGGTACATCAGCACCCTGGTGGAGCTGAGCCCGCAAGATGCGCCGCGCATTGAACGCGCGGCCGCCGCGCTGTTCACTGAAGCGGCGGCGCAGCCGAATGTGTTTTACGAGCGCAGCGCGCGTTCGCTCAAGCGCGTGGGCACGCAGCTCAAGGGCTGGAACAAAGGGCCGGAGCAAGCCGCGGTGGTGAAGCGGCTGCAAGCGCAAATGGACGGCGTGTGCACCAAGCTCGACGCCAAAGACCCGCAGCGTGCGGCCTGTGAGGCGGTGCTCAAGGGCAGCGCGGGCGCGCCCACCTGAACGCTGGGCCAGGCCCGGGTTGCGCCCGTGGCCGGCCGTGCGGGCTTTGCCCCATGATCGCGGCCATGCGCTGGCCCGACATTCCCCGAACCCTGCGTTGCTTGCTGGCTCTGTGGCTGGCCGCGCTAGCGCCCTGGGCCGCAGCCATTGATGGCGAATGGACGCACGCCTGGGCCAGCTACGGCGAGCCGCTTTACCCCAAGGGCTTCAGCCACTTTGGCTATGTCAACCCTGATGCCCCCAAGCGCGGCCAGCTCACGTTGAGCCAGCCCGACCGGCGCTCCAGCTTCGACAAGTTCAACGTCTTCACCATCCCCACCACCTACCCGGCTGGCTTGCAGATCTGGGTGCTGGAAACCCTGGCCATCTATGGCGCCGACGAGCCACAAACCATGTACGGCTTGCTGGCCGAAGAGATCAAGGTGGCGCCTGATCGCTCGGCCGTCTGGTTCCGCCTGCGCGCCAATGCGCGCTTCTCGAATGGCGACCCAGTGCGCGCGGCGGACGTGAAATTCAGCTTCGATACCGCCAGCTCCAAGAAGGCCTCGCCCGACTGGCAGACGAATCTGGCCGGCGTTGCCGCCGCGGTGGTGGAAGACGAACGCACGATCCGCTTCGAGCTGAAGGAAAAGGGCACCGACTCGATCTTCAAGGTGGGCGCGTACCTGCTCATCGTTTCGCCCAAGTGGGCGCTCGATGCTGCCGGGCGGCCCAAGCCGCTGGATCAGATCGTCACCGAACATCCAATCGGCAGCGGGCCGTACATCGTGGAGAAGGAAGACAGCGGGCGGCGCATCGTGTTCAAGCGCCAGGCTAACTATTGGGGTGACTCACTCAATGTTCGCCGCGGCTTCTTCAATTTCGAGCGCGTGGTGTACCGCTACTACGAAGACGAAGACGTCATTGCCGAGGCCTTCAAGGCCGGCGAGACCGACCTGCAGCGCGTGTACCGCGCGCGCATCTTCGCGCGCCAGCACGCTGGCGTGAAGTGGAACGACGGGCGCATCGTCAAGAAAACCTTCCACACCCAGAACATCGAGGCCTTGCAGTCGTACCAGTTGAACCTGCGCAAGCCGAAGTTCCAGGACATTCGCGTGCGCCAGGCCTTGGGCCTGAGTTTTGACTTCGACGCCACCAACAAATACGGCGGCTTCCAGCCCGCCGACAGCGTATTCAACAACTCCGACTTTGCCGCGCAAGGCCTGCCAACGCCAGCCGAGCTGGCGCTGCTGGAGCCGTTTCGCAAAGACCTGCCGGCAGAGGTGTTCGGCCCGCCCTACAAGCAGCCACGCAGCTTCAATGACCCGCTGAAGATGCGCGCCAATTTGCTCAAGGCGCGCGAGCTGCTGGCCGCGGCGGGCTGGAAGCTGGCACCCGACGGCAAGCTGCGCAACGCCCAGGGCGAGGCCTTCGAGTTCGAGTACCTGAGCCCGAGTGAAAGCAGCCAGCGCGAGTCCGAATGGGCGCTGGCGCTGAAGAAGCTGGGCATCACCCTCACGGTGCGCCGGGTCGACTACGCGCTGTTCAGCCGCCGCCTGGAGGAGTACGACTTCGACACCACCACCATCGTGGAAGGCCACTTCCCGATTCCGCCGGTGCAAGACTACTTTCGTATCTACAGTTCCAAATCAGCCGAAGACAAAGGCAACGACAACTACCGCGGCGTGAAAAGCCCGGCGGTTGATCACATCCTGAACGCCATGGCCGCGGCGCGCACGCTCGATGCGCTGCGCGACGCCTGCCGCGCACTCGACCGAGTGGTGATGTGGAACCACTGGCAGGTGCCACAACTCTTTTCGGCCACGCACAAGGTGAGTTACTGGAACAAGTTCGGCCTGCCGGCGCGCACGCCCAAGTATTACCAGATCGACACCGGGCAGGATGTGGACACCCAGATCCCCTGGCCGCTGATCACCTGGTGGATCAAGTAGCGATGTGGTCATACCTGCTCAAGCGTGTGCTGTTGATGATCCCCACCCTCTTGGGTGCGTTGACCATCACCTTTGTCGTGATCCAGTTCGTGCCCGGCGGGCCGGTGGAACAGATGATGAGTGAAGCGCGCATGCGCGGCGGCGGCGGCGAAGGCGCCTACCGCGCCAGCGGCGACAGCAATGCCAAGCAGATTGCCGAGCTGAAGAAGCTGTATGGCTTCGACAAGCCGGCCCATGTGCGCTACTTCGAGATGCTGCGCAACTTCGCCAGTTTCGAGCTGGGCAACAGCTTCATGCGCAACAAGCCGGTGTGGCAACTCATCAAAGAAAAGCTGCCGGTGTCGATCAGCCTGGGGTTGTGGACCTTCTTCCTCACCTATCTGGTATCGCTGCCGCTGGGCGTGGCCAAGGCGGTGCGCGAAGGTTCGCGCTTCGATGCCGTCACCTCGCTCATCGTGCTGGCGGGCTATGCCATTCCGGGCTTCGTGCTCGGCGTGCTGTTGATCGTGATGTTTGCCGGCGGCAATTTTCTGGAATGGTTCCCGCTGCGCGGCCTGACGTCTGACAACTGGGCCGAACTCTCGGCCTGGGGCAAGCTGAAGGATTACCTGTGGCACCTGACCCTGCCACTGACCTGCATGGTGATCGGCAGCTTTGCCGTGACCACCATGCTGACCAAGAATACCTTCGTTGAAGAGATGCGCAAGCAGTACGTGCTGGTGGCGCGCGCCAAGGGTTTGTCGCAGCGCCGCGTTTTATACAAGCACATCTTCCGCAATGCGCTGATCCCGCTGATCACCGGCTTTCCGGCGGCCTTCATCGGCGCCTTCTTCGCGGGCTCGGTGCTGATCGAAACCCTGTTCTCGCTCGATGGGCTGGGGTTGCTGAGCTACGAGTCGGTGGTGCGGCGCGACTACCCGGTGGTGCTGGGCTCGCTGTACCTGTTCACGCTGATCGGGCTGGTCACGAAACTGATCGCCGACCTGCTGTATGTGTTGGCCGACAAGCGGGTGCAGTTCGAGGCGGTGGCGAAGTGAAGGCAGCCGAGCAAAGGCCGAACGATGGGCGCGGGCCGAGCGCCGGGCCGCCCCAAGCCGGCCCGAATCCCCTCGGGGGAGTGGAGGCGGACAAGCAGTTTCCGCCTGCGCGGGAACTGCCCGCCGGAACGCCCAACGGCCTGCAAGCCGGTGGGCCGTCCAGCGTACCCGCTGGACGAGGGGCTCGCGTGTCGCTCTCGCCGAATAAGAGGGCCTGGCTGCGCTTCAAGCGCAACCGCATCGGCTATGCCTCGCTGTGGATTTTTCTGGTGCTGCTGCTCATCTCAACCGTTGCAGAGCTGATCAGCAACGACCGCCCGCTGCTGGCGCGCTACAACGGCGCGCTGTACTTTCCGCTGTTCCACAACCCACCTGAAACCACCTTTGGCGGCGACTTCGAGAGCCCCACGGACTGGAAAGACCCGCTCATCGCCACCCAGTTCGCCAAGCCGGGCAACTGGCGCGTGCACACGCTGAACGAGCATTCGGCCACCTCGATCGAAGCCTTTGCCAAGCAGCCCAGCCCCGTGGCGCCGAGCGCGATGAACCTGCTGGGCACCGACGGCCTGGGCCAGGACATGGCCGCGCGGCTGCTCTACGGCTTTCGGGTGAGCATCTGGTTTGCCTTTTCGCTCACGCTGGTTGGCACGGTGATCGGCATCCTGACCGGTGCTGTCCAGGGTTATTTTGGCGGCCGCATCGACCTGGTGTCGCAGCGCTTAATGGAGATTTGGGGCGCGGTGCCGGAGCTGTTCTTGCTCATCATCTTTGCCTCGATCTTCAACCCCTCGCTGTGGTTGTTGTTGATCCTGCTGTCGCTGTGGGGCTGGATGGGCCTGAGCGACTATGTGCGCGCCGAATTCCTGCGCAACCGCAACCTTGAATTCGTGAAGGCCGCGCGCGCCTTGGGGCTGGGCAATGCGCAGATCATGTGGCGCCACGTGCTGCCCAATTCACTCACGCCGGTGATCACCTTCCTGCCCTTTCGCATGGGCAGCGCCATCATCGCGCTGACTGCTTTGGATTTTTTGGGCCTGGGCGTGCCAGCTTCGGTGGCGTCGCTCGGCGACCTGCTGCGCCAGGGCAAGAACAACCTCGATGCCTGGTGGATCATCGTGCCCACCTTCGTGCTGCTGGTGGTGACGATGCTGCTGCTCACGTTCATCGGCGACGCGCTGCGCGATGCGTTTGACACTCGTAAATCTTGAGCACTGAGCATGACCGAAAAGCCCTTGCTGGAGATTGACCGCTTGAACGTGCGGTTTGGGGACTCGGTGGTCGTGAACAACGTGTCGTTCAACGTCGCCGCGGGCGAGAAGTTCGCGCTGGTGGGCGAATCAGGCTCGGGCAAGTCGATCACGGCACTTTCGGTGTTGCGCCTGGTCGATGCCGCCACCACCAGCGGCGCCATCCGCTTCGAAGGCGCAGAGTTGCTGGCCAAGAGCGAACGCGACATGCGCGCTCTGCGCGGGCGCGACATCGCCATGATCTTTCAAGAACCGATGACCGCGCTGAACCCGCTGTACACCGTGGGCAACCAGATCGGCGAGGTGCTCGAACTGCATGAAGGACTGAGCAAGGCCCAGGCGCGTGCGCGCGCCATCGAGCTGCTGGCGCGCACCGGCATTCCCGAGCCCGCCACGCGGGTCGATGCTTATTCGCACCAGCTCAGCGGCGGCCAGCGCCAGCGCGCCATGATCGCCATGGCGCTGGCCTGCCGGCCCAAGCTGCTGATTGCCGACGAGCCCACCACGGCGCTGGATGTGACCATCCAGGCGCAAATCTTGGCCTTGCTCGATGAGCTGCAAGCCGAGATGGGCATGGCGCTGCTGTTCATCACGCATGACCTGAACCTGGTGCGCCGCTTCAGCCACCGCGTGGGCGTGATGGAGCGTGGCCATCTGGTGGAGCTGGGCGACACGGCCACTGTGTTTGGCCAGCCGCAACACGCCTATACAAGGCGGCTGCTGGCCAGCCGGCCGCAGCGTGTGGTGCAGGCCGTGCCCACTGGTGCGCCGGTGCTGCTGCAAGCCCAAGGCGTTGATGTGGCGTTCACTGCAAGCAAGGGCTGGTTCGGCAAGGCCACCTTCCACGCCGTGCGCGACGCCACGCTGCAACTGCGCCGCGGTGAAACGCTGGGCATCGTGGGCGAAAGCGGCTCGGGCAAGACCACGTTGGGCATGGCTTTGCTGGCTTTGCAGGGCATTGCCGCGGGTGAAGTGTCATTGAGCGGCGAGCGCATCGACAACGCCCCGCGTGCCGCCCTGCGCGCCATGCGCAAGCGTGTGCAGGTGGTGTTTCAAGACCCGTTCGCATCACTCAGCCCGCGCATGACGGTGGGTCAGATCGTGGGCGAGGGCCTGGCCTTGCATCAACCTCAATTAGGCAAGGAACAGCGCGAAGTTGCGGTGTTGAAGATGCTCGATGAGGTGGGTTTGTCTGAAGCGCAAGGCGTGGCCCAGGTGCTGCAGCGTTACCCGCACGAGTTTTCAGGCGGCCAGCGCCAGCGCATCGCCATTGCGCGCGCCGTGGTCTTGCAGCCCGAGGTGCTGGTGCTGGATGAACCCACCTCGGCGCTCGATGTGTCGGTGCAGCAGCAGGTCTTGCAGTTGCTCTCGCAATTGCAGCAGCGCCACGGCCTGAGCTATGTCTTCATCAGCCACGACCTGGCCGTGGTGCGCGCCATGTCACACCGCGTGTTGGTGATGAAGGGCGGGCAGATCGTTGAAGCCGGTGAAGCCGAAAGTTTGTTCGCCGCGCCGCAGCACGCCTATACGCGCGAGCTGCTGGCGGCCGCACACCTGGCGTAGCGGCCGCAGCGCTCAGGCGGCGGCTTCGTCCAGCACGGCCGGCTGGCTGGGGCCGGTGGCCACGAAGGCCGGCATCTCGGCGTGGTTCACCACCTGGTTGCGCCCGCCGCGCTTGGCCGCGTAGCAGGCGGCGTCGGCCGCGCGCAGCACCTCGGCAGCGGTTTGGTAGCCGCCATCCACGTGCACCATGCCGATGCTGGCGCCAACGGTGTGGTTCGCGCCTTCCCACTGCAACACATACGCCTCCACCGCAGCGCGCAGCTTGTCGGCCACGCGCATGGCTTGCGGCGCCGGGCAGCGCGGCAGCAGCACGGCGAATTCATCGCCGCCCAGCCGGGCCACGGTGTCGCTTTGGCGCACGCTGGCTTCCAGGCATTGCGCAATGCCTTTGAGCAAGGCGTCGCCAGCAGCGTGGCCCGCCGTGTCGTTGACTTGCTTGAACCGGTCCAGATCCATGAACAGCGCCGAGAACGGCGTTTGTTCGCTCGCCACCACCGCCTTGGCCAGCAGGGCTTCAAAGGCGCGGCGGTTGGTCAGGCCGGTGAGCACGTCCTGGTGCGCGGCCTGGGTGAGTTGCTCGCGCTGTGCGCGCGCCTGGGTGATGTCTTCAATGATCCAGATCGTGCCCGCCGCCAGGTTGCCCGGCACCACGGCGCGCCCGCGCATCGAGGCCCAAAAGACCTCGCCGGTTGGGCGCACGAGTTCGAGTTCGCCTTCGTACGCACCATTGGCCATGAAAGCCGGGTGCGCCTTGTCGGCCAAGGCCTGGTAGGCCGCGTCGCTCGGGTAGATGGTTCGCGTGGGCTTGCCGATCAGCTGCGCCGGCTCCACGCCCAAGGTGGTGCACAAGTGGCGGCTGACCAGCTCGAAATGGCTCAGGCGGCTGAAGGCCACGCCGGCGTGGGCGTGGTTCAGCACCGCCTCCAGCCGCGCGAGCATGTCCTGCGCGGCCTGGTGCCGGGTGCGTGATTGGTCGATCACCTGTTCAAAGGCCTGCGCCAGCGCGCCCACCTCACCACCCATGCGCGGCCAGGGCGGCTGCGCGGCAGCATGGTCGCCATGCTCCAAGGCGTGTTCGGTGCGCCGGCGCAGTTCGCGCAACGGGCGCGTCATCAGCCAGGCCAGGAAGGTGCACAGGGCCAACACCGGCAAGGTCAACAGCAGGGCCGAGCTGGTGATGCCACGCTGCGCCGCGTTCAGCCAGGCCCAGGTGTCGGCCTGGTTGCTGATGCGCAGCACCAGCCAGTCGCTGCCGGCAATGCGAACGAAGCTGGCCAGCCGGGTGGCCTCACCGCCTAGGGGCAGGCTCGCCACATCGGGCCGGCCCATGCCGACCCACTGCTGCATGGCCTGCGCCAAGGCAGGCAGCTCTTCGGCGCGGGCCAATGCCTGCGTGGCGTCAGCATGCGCGAGCACCGTGCCTTCACGGTCGATCACCAGCGACAGGCCCGCCTGGCTGTCGGCCAGCACCGCCTCGGCCAACAAGTCTGCGGCGTCCAGCCGCAGCGAGCCGCTGATCAGGCCGTAGGGCCTGCCGTCGGCAGCGTGCAGCGCTTGCGCCACGGCAAAGACGGGCACCTTGATCACTTCACCCATGAACGGGCGCGACACCACCGGCTGCGTGGCCCGCCAGGCGCGCGCAAAGTACTCGCGCTGGGCCAGCTGCGGCAGGGTGGCGCTGGCGCGGCCTTTGTCCAGGCTCAACACGGCCTGGCCTTGGGCGTCGGCGACCACGCTGGCCTCGAACGCGGCGATGAAGTCGGGGCTGCCGCGCAACACCTCGGCCAGCGCCGCGGGTTGCGCCAGCATGGCCGGGTCAACGCGTGTGGCCGCGCCGGCCAGCACCTGGCGCAGCCGCTCAAGGTGGCCGGCCACCGCGGCCGCGCTGCGTTCGGCATCGAGCCGGGCGCGCTCTTGCCACAGTTGCAGCAAGGTTGCGCGCTCGGCGTGTTGCACCACCACGATGGTGGCCGCTGTGGCGCCCAGGCCGGCCACGAGACACAAGGCAACGATCCTGAACTTGAGCGTGCGCCACCAAGTGAGCACGCCGTGGCGAGTGGGCGATGTAGACATCTTGCCTGCGAGTGTTGATGAATGCCCCAAGGCCGGCCGAAGCCGGCCGTCCCCCACGGGGACCAGGGAAGGTGGCCAAGCCACATTTCATTGAGCGCGCCGCCGCATCGAATGCTTGCCGTGTGCAAACTGGCGCGCTGACTTCCCAACCTGCCATCTTGCGCGCGCACCGCCAAACCGTGGCGGTGAAAAGCAGCCCGGAAGGCAGCGCTATTCCGTTGCTGGCGCGCTGGCGGGCAAGGCGGGCGGCAAGCGCGCGCCCAGCAACAGCCGAAAGTGCGTGCCTTTGGCCGCATCCATGAATTCCAGGCTGCCGCTGACCCAGCGGTAAGCGGCGCTGAACTCATCGATCTGCATGTTGCCGTGGAACAGGAACACATCCACCTGCGCCGGGCGCAGGTGCAGGCGATAGGTCACGTCCTGGATGCGCAGCGTGGCGCGCCCGGCCAGGCCGAGCTGGAATTCGACCGCGCCGCATTGCGCCGGCGCCTGCGCCACGGCCACGCACAGTTGCGCGGCGTAGGCGCCCGGCGCGGGCACGTCGGCCGTGGGCACGGCGGCCATGGCGGTGGCGCCCAGCGCGGCCAGCAACGCCGCGCCGGGGCGCAGGCGTGCCAGCTCACGGGCCATGGCAAGCGGCCACGACGCAGGCCTACTTGGTCAGGCCTTCTGCCTTCAGCGCTTCTTGCACCGCCGGGCGCGCGGCCATGCGAGCCATGAAGGCGCCCAGGTTCTTCAGGCTGGAGATGTCCAGGCCGACGAACTTGGTCCAATTGGTCACCGTGAACAGGTAGGCATCGGGCACGCTGAACTGGTCGCCCATCAGGTACTGGCGGCCTTCGAGCTGGCTGTCGACCCACTTCAGGCGGTCGCTCACCTTGGCCTTGGCCAGGGCCTTGGCTTCGTCGGGCATGGCCGGGTTGAACAGCGGCGAGAAGCCCTTGTGCAACTCAGTGCCGATGAAGTTCAGCCATTCGATGGCGCGGTAGCGCGCCATCGTGCCGGCGGCGGGCACGAGCTGTTTGGCGGGCACCTGGTCGGCGATGTATTGCACGATGGCCGGGCCTTCGCTCAGGCGCTGGCCGTCGTCCAGCTCCAGCAGCGGCACGTAGCCCTTGGGGTTGATGGTGTAGTAGTCGGTGCCGTCGGCGAGCTGGTGGGTCTTGGTGCTGGCCAGCACCGCGGTGAAGGCCAGGCCGGCTTCGCGCAACACGATGTGCGGGCTCAACGAGCAGGCGCCGGGGCTGTAGTAGAGCTTCATAAAACAATCTCCAAGGGGTTCAGGGAGGCGCGACGATATGCCTGATGCGCAAGCCCCGGGCGGTGCAAGGGCTGAATCGGCGCGCGGCGCTGTTCTGGGCCATTACACCGGTGCTGTTCAGGTCTGAGCCGCCCGGGCAACTCGGTTAACCTCGCGCTCCATCCGGAGCCTGTGATGCCCAGAGCCACCCTCGACGACAGCCACATCCACCCCGCCGTGCGCGAGCGCGTGGCCGACCACCAGGCCGACATCGTGGCCGAAGTGCGCGCAGCCATTGCCGCTCACGCCGTGGTGGTGGTGGGCATGCGCGGCAACCCATTCCCGAGGAAGGCGCGCCGGGCTTTGCAGGCCGCCGGGGTGGCGCACCACTACCTCGAATACGGCAGCTACTTCAGCCAGTGGCGGCGGCGCAATGCGCTGAAGATGTGGAGCGGCTGGCCGACGCTGCCGATGGTTTTCGTGAAGGGCATGCTGGTGGGTGGCGCCGACGACCTGGCCAAGCTGATCGCCAGCGGCGAGCTGAAAACCTTGCTCGCATGAAGGCTGGGCGCCGCGCGCTGGCACTGAGCGCGGCCCTGCTCAGCCTGCTCAGCCCGGCCAGCCAGGCCGCGGCGCTGGCGCCGTGTCGGCTCAAGGGCGTGGAATACGAAGCCCTGTGCGGCAGCCTGCTGCGCCCACTGGACCCGGCCGCGCCGCAGGGCCGGCAGATCGAGCTGCATTACGCGGTGTTGCCCGCGGTGGCGCGCAACAAGGCGGCCGACCCGGTGTTTCTGCTGGCCGGTGGGCCGGGGCAAAGCGCCATCGACCTGGCCGGCCCCTTGGCCAAGCTGCTGTACCGGCTGAACAACCGGCGCGACATCGTCCTGGTCGACCAACGCGGCACCGGCCGCAGCGCGCCGCTGCGCTGCGACATGCCGCCCGCCACGGCGCCCTTGAACGAGGGCGGCGCCGATGCCCAGGCCGCGCTGATGGCGCGCTGCCTGCAAGCGCTGCCCAAGCTGGCGCATGTGGGCGAAGCCGCCAGCCTGCGCCACTTCACCACCCCCGTGGCCATGGCCGACCTGGACACCGTGCGCCAGGCCCTGGGCGCGCCAGGCATCAACCTGATCGGCGTGTCGTACGGCACGCGGGCCGCGCTGGAATACCAGCGCCAGTTCCCGGGCGCGGTGCGCCGCATGGTGATCGACGGCGTGGCTCCGGCCGACATGGTGTTGCCGGCCTCGTTTGCCGTCGACAACCAAACCGCGCTGGACAGCCTGTTTGATTGGTGCGAAGCCGACCGCGCTTGCGCTGCGGCCCAGCCCGGCTTGCGCGCGGCCTGGCTGCGCTTGCTGGCGCGCGCGCCGCACGCGGTGCAGGTGGCGCACCCGTTCACTGGCGCGCCGGAGTCGCTCACGCTGACGCGCGACGCGCTGCAAGGCCTGATGCGCGCGCCGCTTTACGTGCCGCATCTGGCGGCGGCCCTGCCGCAAGCCATTCGCAGCGCCGACGCCGGCCGCTTCGAGGCGCTGTTCGGCCTGGCCAGTGCGCTGGGCAGCGCGCGCAAGGCCGAGACCGAGCTGGCCCACGGCATGCACTTTTCGGTGATCTGCGCTGAAGACGTGCCGCGGCTGCCGCCGCCGCTGGCCGGCGAAGCCGCGTCTACGCACCTGTACCGCCAGGTTTGCGCCAACTGGCCGCGCGGCGAATTGCCCGCCGCGTTCTACACGCTGGCGCCGAGCACGGCGGCCACGCTGGTGCTTTCAGGCGGCATCGACCCGGCCACGCCGCCGCGCCACGGCGCGCGCGTGGCCGCGGCCCTGGGCCCCAAGGCACGCCATGAGGTGGTGCCCCATGCCGGCCACGGTGTGATGAGCCTGCCGTGCTTGCGCGACACCGTTTACCGCTTCATCAATGCGGCCAGCGACGACGCTGCGCTGGCCGTGGAGCTGGGCTGCGCCAAGGCCATGCCGCGGCCGCCGGCGTTCGTGCCCATCGCTGTGCCGACGCAAAAAGCGGTTAAGCCATGATCGACGTGCAGGCCCTGAGCAAGCGCTTCGCGCAGGGCAGCGGCCGCCGCCGCCGCGAGGTGCTGGCGGTGGACGGCGTGAGCTGGGTCGCACGCGACGCCGCCATCACCGGCCTGCTGGGCCCCAACGGCGCGGGCAAGACGACCACGCTACGCATGGTGGCCACGCTGATCACGCCCGACGCCGGGCGCGTGCAGGTCGATGGCGTCGACGTGGCAACCAACCCGGCGGCCGCGCTGGCCCGCATGGGTGTGCTCAGCGACGCGCGTGGCCTGTACCCGCGGCTGAGCGCGCGCGAGAACATCGTCTACTACGGCCGCCTGCACGGCATGAGCGAGGCCGCCGCTCAAGCGCGAACCGACGCGCTGGCGCGGTTGCTGGACATGCAAGAGCTGCTGGAACGCCGCACCGATGGCTTCAGCCAGGGCGAGCGCATGAAGACCGCGCTGGCCCGGGCCATGGTGCACGACCCGCACAACATCATCCTCGACGAGCCCACCAACGGGTTGGACGTGCTGGCCACCCGTGCCTTACGTGAAACGTTGCGCCGCCTGCGTGACGAGCACGGCAAGTGCATCGTGCTGGCCACGCACATCATGCAAGAGGTGGAGCGGCTGTGCGACCACGTGGTGCTGGTGGCCCACGGCCACACCGTGGCGCAAGGCACGGTGGCCGAATTGAACGCGCGCACCGGGCAGCTGGACTTTGAAGAGACGTTCGTGGCGCTGGCGTTTACCGCGCCGGCGAGGGGGGCACCATGAACGGCTGGCTGACCGCCTGGATCGTGTTCAAGAAAGAACTCGTCGACGCCCTGCGCGACCGGCGCACGCTGCTGATGGTGTTCATCAGTTCCGTGGCGCTGGGGCCGCTTACGCTGGTGTTGATTTCGACCTTGCTGTCGGGCACTGAAAAGCGCGCTGAAGAACGCGAGCTGGTGGTGGCCGGCATCGAGCATGCCCCCACCTTGTTGAACTACCTGCAGCGCCAGACCTACACCGTCAAGCCTGCTGCGCCCGATTTCGAGGCGCAGATCAAGGCCAGCAAACTGGGCGATGCCGTGCTGGTGATCGGCGCTGACTTCGAGGCCGGCCTGGCACGCGGTGAGCCGCCGCAACTGGAGATCATCACCAGTGCCGCCAACCCGCGCGCCAAGAGCGGCAGCGCTCGCCTGCACTTCCTGCTGCAAGGCTTCAACCAGGAACAAGCGCAACTGCGCCTGGCCGTGCGCGGTGTGGCGCCGGCGGCGCTGCAGGCCGTGCAGGTGGAGGAGCGCGACCTGGCCAACCCGGCCAACCGCGCCGCGCAACTGACCAGCATGCTGCCGTTCTTCGTGCTGATGGCGGTGCTGTACGGGGCGCTCAATGCGGCGCTGGACACCACCGCCGGAGAACGCGAACGCGGCTCGCTAGAGCCGCTGCTCACGCACCCCGCTGCGCGGCTGTGGCTGGTGCTTGGCAAGTGGGCGGCGGTGGCCTGCGTGAGCATGCTCATTGCGGTGTTGAGCTGCTTCAGCTTCCTGCCCGGGCAGTGGTTGCTGCGCAGCGAAACCCTGGCCGCGTTGTTTCAGTTTGGCCCGCGTGAGGCCGGCTTGTTCTTGCTGCTGCTGCTGCCGCTGGCCGCGGCCTTGTCAGCGCTGCTGATGGCCATCGCCATTCGCTGCAAGACCTTCAAGGAAGCGCATGCCAACGGCAATGTGCTGCTGATCGTGGTGTCACTGCTGCCGCTGGTGGCGGTGTTCGGGCAAGAAGGCGAGGCGCCATGGCATCTGTGGCTGCCGGCCTTGGCCCAGATCACGCTGATGGGCCGCGTGCTCAAGGGTGAGCCGCTGGCCGGCGCTGACGTTGGCCTGGCGCTGGCGGTATGCGCCGTGCTCACCGTGGCCGCGCTGGGCTTCGTGGTGCGCCGGTTGCGCCAATCGGCGCTGCGCTGAGGCAGCCGCCGGGCTATTGCCGGGGCACGTCGTGCAGCGCGCGCTGCACCTCGCTTTGCCACGGCAGGGCGTGCACGATCTCGTTCAGGTACAGCGCCGCCTCCCAGGCGGTGAGCACCTCGCCGGCACTGCCCACCAGGCACAGGTTGCTGATCACCGACATCGGGTCGGCCATGGCCACCACGCCGCGCGACAACTGCACCCAATCCCAGGCCACGCCGGCCTCGCCCTCGTTGGCCATGCCGGCCCACATCGTTTGGCCGGCCGGGCGCGAAACACTGTCGCCGAACAAGGTGACGCGCGTGCTAAGGTGTCTAAAATGTAACGGCAGTTGCGCCAGGCGCTCGGGTGGGCACATCAAGGGCGGCCAGGCGCGCAACGCCCAGGGGGTGGTGCTGGAAGGTTCGGTTTGCATGGTGCAAAGCGCCGCAAGGCGCTCGGGTGGTCTGTACATGGGCCTATGCTTTGCCATTGCGGCCGGCAGCGAAAGCTGTAAACCTTGTCAGGGCAGGTTGTGACAAGTGGTTGACCGGCGCGTCGGGCTGGTCGACGCAAAGGAGTTTCATGCTTCCCGGTGGCTTCTCGACAGTGCTGCAAGCACGCGACGCCGACGAATTTCGCGGCGAAGTCATCCGCTTCGCGCGCCGACTCGGCTTCGAGACGGTGGCCGCCATGACGGTGGTCGAGCGCGGCATGGGCGCCACCGACTTCATCACCATCGGCAACACGCCCAGCGACTACACCCAGGCCTTCGGCAATTCGGCCCATTACCGCCGCGACCCGGTGATGCAGCACTGCAAGCGCCAAAGCGTGCCCATCATCTGGGATCAGCACACTTACACCGGCATGGGCATGGGCGAGCTGTGGGAAGAGCAGGCGCAGTTCGGCTACAGCACCGGCATCGCCATGGCGCTGCACCTGCCCGAGGGCCGACACTTCGTGTTCGGCGTCGACCGCGACCAACCCCTGCCCGACAGCCTTGACGAACTGCAGCGCCTGGTGGCCGACCTGCAACTCTTTGCCGTGCACGCACAAGACGCCGCCGTGCGGCTGCTGCTGCCCGAGAAATTGCAACCCGAACGCCCGGCGCTCACACCACGCGAACTGGAAGCGCTGGTGTGGACCATGGAAGGCAAGACAGCCTGGGAGGTGGGCACCATCCTGGGCATCAGCGAACGCACGGCCGTGCTGCACATCAACAACGCCATGCACAAGCTGGGCTGCGTGAGCAAGCACGCAGCGGTGCTGAAGGCCTTGCGCCTGGGTCTGATTCATTGACCTGCGTGCGCCGCGCGGCGCGCCCCCCAGCGCCGTGTGCGGCCCCGCCTGAACCCACCCTGTAAGACCTGACAGTAGCCCGCGATGGCCGGGGCTGCTGCAATGCAGTCATTCGCCCGCGTTGGCAACACAGCCCCCCAGGAGACCACGATGTCGCAAGCCACCTCGCCCAGCACGCCTGCTACCACCGCTCAGGCACCCCTGCCCACCACAGCGCCCCGGGCGCCGGTGGCGTTGAGCCCCGAGCAGCTCAAGAACGTTGGTGGCGGCCTGCCTCGCGGCGGCTGGCAATCTGAAGCGGCGCCCACTTCAGCGACCAGCAAGTAGTTCGAACCGAGCGTTGTGCCTTGAGGGTGCGTGGTGATGTACTCTTGAGGCTCCTTGGTGCCACGGCACTTCGTCCCTGAGCGGCCGTCGTACCGGCGGATCGGGTTACCCGATCCGCCTTTTTTCGTTTGGGCTGCTGCTCCATGCCTGGCGCGGCCGGCCGCGCAGGGCGATTGCGAATGCCATGGACCCGCCGCTGTTCCGCCCGGAAGTTGTCAATGCCCAGCGCCAGCAGTGGCTGGGCAGTGTGCGGCTCGTGCGCCCGCTGTCGTTGAGCCTGCTCACGCTGGGTGCGCTGTTGATGGTGGTCACGCTGGCCCTGTTTTTGACCTTCGGCCAGTACACGCGCAAGGCGCGTGTGGGCGGGTTGCTGATGCCCGATGCCGGCCTGATCAGGCTGGCCAGCCCGGTGGCGGCCACGGTGTTGCAAGGGCCGGCGCGCGAAGGGCAGGTCGTGCGCACCGGCGATGTGTTGTTCGTGCTGGGGCTGGATCGCGGCGGCTTGGCCGATGGCCTGCAAGCGCAGGTGCTGGCCAGCCTGGCCCAGCGCGTGGCCAGTTTGAACGAGGCGACCCAGCAGCAAGAGCAACTGACCCGGGCACAGGCCAAGTCGATTGACGAAAGGCTGGTTCAGTTGCAGCGCGAACAGGCGCAGATTGAGGCCGGGCTGGCCTTGCAGCGTCAACGGCTGAGCCTGGCGCGTAGCGATCTCACCCGATTGCAGGCCTTGCGCGATGAGCAGTTCGCCTCGGGCGCACAGGTGCAGGCCAAACACGACGAGTGGCTCAGCTTGCAAGCCCAGTCTCAGGCCCTGGAACGCCAGGGCGCGGCTCTGAGCCGCGAGCGCGCGGCGATCGAAGGCGAGCGCGCCGCGCTGCCGCTGCGCAGCGGTGCACGCCAGGGTGAAATCGCGCGCGAACTGGCAGCGCTGTCGCGCGAGGCGGCCGAGGCCGACAGCACGCGCCAACTGGTGATCCGCGCCCCGCAAGACGGCACCTTGAGCACCCTGCTGGTACACAGCGGCCAGGGGGTGGCGGCCAACACAGTGCTGGCCAGCCTGGTGCCCAGCGGGGCGGCGTTGCAGGCGCACCTTTACGCACCGTCCAGCGCGGTGGGGTTTGTCAAAGCAGGGCAGACGGTTCAACTGCGTTACGAAGCCTTCGCCTACCAAAAGTTCGGCCACCAGCCCGGGCGGGTGCTGCATGTTTCGCGCACGCCGCTTGCGCCGGCCGAGCTGGCCCAGTTGCCGCTGGCTGGTGCGGCCGCGGCCAGCGAGCCCTTGTTCCGCGTGACGGTTGAACTGGCCGCGGGCCAGGCCATGCCCGAGCCCTTGGTGGCCGGCATGCGGCTGACTGCCGATGTGCAGCTTGAACGCCGCCGCTTGGTGGAATGGTTGTTGGCGCCCTTGGCGGCGCTGAAGGCGCGCGCTTGATGCCGGGCATGAGCGCGCCGGGCCGCGCCAAGGGCGAATTCCTGAATGCGAAGCATGAAGGTACCCCAGTGAGCGCGCCGGGCCGCCATCGGCCACAGGCCGATGGCCTTCGGCAGGCAACAGACAGTCCCCAGGGACTGTCTGTTGCCTGCCTCAGCTCCCAAGCGCTCAACCCGGAGCGCGCCGCGCGGAGGGTATTCCAGTGACCTCGCTGCGCCTGGGGTTTGGTGCACCGCCGGTGCCGGTGATGCTGCAAACCGAGGCCACCGAGTGCGGCCTGGCCTGCCTGGCCATGGTGGCCGGCGCGCACGGCCACCGCATCGACCTGCCCAGCCTGCGGCAACGCTTTTCGGTGTCGCTCAAGGGCGCGACGCTGGCTGACCTGGTGCGCATGGCCGAAGGCCTGAAGCTGCAAGCGCGCGCCTTGCGCGCCGAGCCCGAGCACCTGGCTGACCTGGCGCTGCCGTGCATCCTGCACTGGGACTTGAACCACTTCGTGGTGCTGGTGGCCGTGAAGCGCGGCGTCGCGGTGATCCACGACCCGGCCCAGGGCCTGCGGCGCATGAAGCTGGCCGAGCTGTCGCGCCACTTCACGGGCGTGCTGCTCGAACTGAGCCCGGCCGCCGACTTCTCGCCGCGCGTGGAGCGCCAGCAGATCCGCGCCTCGCAGTTGCTCGGACAGGTGACGGGGCTGAAGCGGTCGCTGTTGCAGATCTTCGTGCTGGCGCTGGCGCTGGAAGCGTTCGTGCTGCTGGGCCCGTTCTTCCTGCAATGGGTGGTGGACGAAGTCTTGGTCAGCGCTGACCGCGAGTTGCTGCTCACCCTGGGCGTGGGTTTTGTGCTGCTGGTGCTGCTGCAGGTGGCCACCGCAGCGGCGCGCTCGTGGGCGGTGCTGGTGCTGTCGGCCACGCTGAACCTGCAGTGGCTGGGCAATGTGTTCGCGCACCTGATGCGCCTGCCGCTCGAATGGTTTGAAAAGCGCCACACCGGCGACATCTGGTCGCGTTTTTCGGCCGTGCAGCAGATCCAGCGCACGCTCACCACCAGCTTCATCGAGGCCCTGCTCGACGGCCTGCTGGTGGTGCTGACGCTGGCCATGATGTGGCTGTACAGCGGCACGCTGATGGCCGTGGCGCTGGGCGCAGCGGCGGCCTATGGCCTGCTGCGCTGGGCCTTCTTCCGCCCGCTGCGCGCCGCCACCGAAGAAGCGCTGGTGCATGAGTCGCGCAAGGCCACGCATTTTTTGGAGTCGCTGCGCGGGGTGCAGGCGATCAAACTTTTCAATGCACAGGCGCAGCGCCATGCGCGCTTTGCCAACCTGGTGGTCGATGCCATGAATGCCGAGGTGGCCACGCGCAAGCTCGAGCTGCTGTTCGCCGTGCTGCACCGCGCGCTGTTCGGCCTGGAGCGCGTGGCCGTGCTGTGGCTGGGCGCGCTGCTGGTGCTGGACCAGCACCTCACGGTGGGCATGTTGTTCGCGTTCATCGCCTACAAGGAACAGTTCGCCACCCGCTTCTCGGGCCTGATCGACAAGGCGGTGGAGCTGAAGATGCTCAAGCTGCAAGGCGAGCGGCTGGCCGACATCGTGCTCGCCGCGCCCGAGCAAGACGGCGCGCTGCAGGGCACGCAGCACAGCGCACGCGGGCGCGCCGGCGCGCCGGCCATCGAGCTGCGCGGCGTGAGTTTTCGCTATGCCGACGGCGAGCCCGACGTGCTCAACCACCTCGACTTGCGCATCGAGCATGGCGAGTCCGTGGCGGTGGTGGGCCCTTCGGGCTGCGGCAAGACCACGCTGCTCAAGCTGATGTTGGGCATCCACGCACCCACCGCCGGCGAGATCCTGATCGACGGCGTGCCGCTGGCGCGCCTGGGGCTGCATGCCTGGCGCGACCAGGTCGGCGTGGTGATGCAAGACGAGCCGCTGTTCGCCGGCTCGGTGGCCGACAACATCTGCTTCTTTGCCGCCCAGCCCGATGCGGCCTGGGTTGAGGAGTGCGCGCGGCTGGCCTCGGTGCATGAGGAGATCGAGGCCATGCCGATGGGTTACCACTCCCTGATTGCCGACATGGGCTCCAGCCTGTCGGGCGGCCAGCGCCAGCGCATCTTGCTGGCGCGCGCGCTGTACAAGCGCCCGCGCGTGATGTTGCTCGATGAAGCCACCAGCTCGCTCGATGTTGAGCGCGAGCGCGCCGTGAATGCGGCGATCCGCCAGCTCACGCTGACCCGCGTGATCGTGGCGCACCGGCCAGAGACGATCGCCAGCGCCGGGCGCGTGGTGTCGCTCCAGGGCGGGCGGGTGTTGCAGGACTTGCAGCGCGTGGGCGCGGGCTGATCGGCCGGCGCGCCGGCAACGCCGGCAGCGCACTGGCAGCACAGGCAGACTGCATAGACAGACCGCAGGCCAAAGGCCGCATGAGCAGGCTGCACCGCCTAAAATCGCGCCCCTTTGTGTGCAAGGCGGCCCGCGTGAACTACCCCAAGGAATTCGACGTCATCGTGGTCGGTGGCGGCCATGCCGGCACCGAGGCCGCATTGGCCGCGGCGCGCATGGGCTGCGCCACCTTGCTGCTCAGCCACAGCATCGAAACGCTGGGGCAGATGAGTTGCAACCCGTCGATCGGCGGCATCGGCAAGGGCCACCTTGTCAAGGAGATCGACGCGCTGGGCGGCGCCATGGCCGCGGCCACTGACGAAGCCGGCATTCAATTTCGCATCCTCAATTCCAGCAAGGGCCCGGCCGTGCGCGCCACCCGGGCGCAGGCCGATCGGGTGCTGTACCGCGCCGCCATTCGCCACCGGCTGGAAAATCAGGCCAACCTGTGGCTGTTCCAGCAGGCGGTGGACGACCTCATGGTCGAAGGCGACCGCGTTGTCGGCGCCGTCACGCAAGTTGGTATTCGCTTTCGCGCGAAGACAGTGGTGCTGACCGCTGGCACGTTTCTGGATGGGCGAATCCACGTGGGATTGCAGAATTACAGCGCTGGGCGTGCGGGCGACCCGCCGGCGCTTTCGCTGTCGGCGCGGCTGAAGGAGCTGAAGCTGCCGCAAGGGCGGCTGAAGACCGGCACGCCGCCACGCATCGACGGGCGGTCGATTGATTTTTCACGCCTGGTTGAGCAACCGGGCGACTTGAACCCGGTGCCCGTGTTCAGCTTCATGGGTAACGCGAGCCAGCACCCGCGCCAGGTGCCGTGCTGGATCACCCACACCAACGAGCGCACGCACGCGATCATTCGTTCAGGCTTTGACCGCAGCCCGATGTTCACCGGCGTGATCGAAGGCGTGGGGCCGCGCTACTGCCCGAGCATCGAAGACAAGGTGAATCGTTTCGCCGACAAAGACGCGCACCAGATTTTTCTGGAACCCGAAGGGCTGACCACACACGAGATCTACCCCAACGGCATTTCCACCTCACTGCCGTTCGACGTGCAACTCGCCGCCGTGCGTTCGATGGTGGGGCTGGAGCAGGCCGATATCCTGCGCCCGGGCTACGCCATCGAATACGACTACTTCGACCCGCGCGAGTTGAAGGCCAACTTCGAAACACGCGCCATCGGTGGCCTGTTCTTCGCCGGGCAGATCAACGGCACCACCGGCTATGAAGAGGCGGCGGCGCAGGGCCTGTACACCGGGGTCAACGCGGCGTTGCAAGTGCTGGGCCGCGAGCCCCTGGTATTGGGCCGCCACCAGGCCTACCTGGGCGTGCTGGTTGACGACCTGGTGACCAAAGGCGTGACCGAGCCTTACCGCATGTTCACCAGCCGAGCGGAGTACCGGCTGCAACTGCGCGAAGACAACGCCGACGCGCGCCTCACCGAACTGGGGCGAACGCTGGGGCTGGTGGATGGCGCGCGCTGGGCCGCCTTCAGCCGCAAGCTCGACGCCGTGGCGCGCGAGGCTGAACGGCTGAAGCGCACTTGGGTCAACCCGAGCTTGCTGCCGGCTGGTGATGCCGAGCGGCTGCTGGGCAAGGCGTTGGAGCATGAACACAGCCTGGCGGATCTGTTGCGGCGCCCGGGCGTCAACTTTGATGTGTTGAGCGAAATCGACGCCATCGCACACCCGGGACTGGCTGTTTCACGTGAAACACTGGCCGCCGAGTGGGGTGATGTACTCGCCACGGCGGTCATTGAGCAAGTGGAAGTGGCCACCAAGTACGCCGGCTACATCAACAAGCAAAGCGTCGAAATCGAGCACGCCGCTGGACATGAAGGCCTGAAGCTGCCCGCTGACTTGGACTATGGCCAAGTCAAGGCCCTGTCATTCGAAGTGCGGCACAAGCTCAGCCAGCAACGGCCGCAGACACTGGGCCAGGCCTCACGCATTTCTGGCGTCACCCCGGCGGCCATTTCGCTGTTGCTGGTGCACCTGAAGAAAAAACGCTTGTCAGCCTTTGCCCCACCCGTGGCGGGCGAGGGCGGAGCGGTTGCCCTCAAAGCCGGCGCGCCCATTGCCGATGCCGCCTGACGCACCCGAGGACGACCAGGCGCGCCTGCTGGCGGCGGCTGCGGCGCTGGGTCTGGACATGACGGCACGCCATGCGCAGCAACTCTTGGCCTACCTGAACCTGTTGCAACACTGGAACCGCACCCACAACCTGAGCGCGGTGCGCGAGCGCGACGCCATGTTCACCCACCACCTGCTGGACAGCCTGGCCGTGCTGCCAGCGCTGCGCCGGCATCTGGCTTCGTGTTCTGCGCCGCGGCTGCTTGACGTGGGCAGTGGCGGCGGTTTGCCCGGCTTGGTGCTGGCAGTGATGCAACCAACATGGCATTTGACCTGTGTGGATGCCGTGGCCAAGAAGTGCGCGTTCATCCGGCAGGCGGCGGGCGAACTGGGCCTGCATAACCTGAATACGACGCATGCGCGGGTGGAAACGCAGCCCGCTCACCAGGCTGATCTGGTCATTTCCCGGGCCTTTGCATCCTTGGTGGACTTCACCGCCTGGACCACAAAGCACCTCGCAGCCACCGGTGTGTGGGCAGCCATGAAAGGCCGGACACCGGCAGACGAGTTGGCCGCCTTGCCGCCCGAAGTGACGGTGTTTCACGTGGAACAAGTCACGGTTCCCGAGTTGGCCGCACAACGCTGCTTGGTCTGGATGCGCCCGGCGCAGCTCGCAGAGCACTCAGGGAACTGAGCTAACCTAGCGGCCTCTCGGGCCGTGACCAAAGACCGCCAAAACCCTGCGCAGCAGTGCAACGGCTGCGCTTGTTTCTCATCAAACACACCCATGTTCGGCATCGCTGATTACGGCGCCTTTTGCGCCGCCATCCTGTTGTTCCTGGCCCTGCCCGGGCCGGGCACCTTTGCCTTGCTCAGCTCCACCGCCAAAGGTGGTTTGCGCGGCGGCGCGGCCGCCACGGCCGGTGTGATCGTGGGCGACCAGGTGCTGATGTGGCTGGCCGTGGCCGGCGTGGCCGCGTTGCTGGCCGCGCACCCGGCCTGGTTCAAGGCCATCCAGTACGCCGGCGCGGCTTACCTGGGCTGGGTCGGCTTGAAGCTGATCTTTGCACGCAGCGCCGAAGGCGCCAGCCCGGTGCGCATCCAGCCGCACCACTATGCCCGCCAGGCCTTTTTCATCACCTTGCTCAACCCCAAGGCCATCGTCTTTTACATGGCCTTCTTTCCGCTGTTCATCGACCCCGCCCGCCATCAAGGGCTGCCCACCTTTGCCGCCATGGCGCTGACCATCGCCGCCATCACGGCCGCCTACTGCCTGGCCTTGTGCGCCTTCGCCGGCGCCATTGCCCAGCGCGTGCGGGCGCACCAGGGCCTGGCGCGTTGGCTGCAGCGGCTGGCGGGCGGCTTGCTCATCGCCTTTGGCCTGCGCCTTGTACGAGACTGACCATGCCGCGCATCTTTTGCATCGCGAATCAAAAGGGCGGCGTGGGCAAGACCACCACCTGCGTCAACCTGGCCGCCGGCCTGGCCCTGCGCGGGCAGCGCGTGCTGCTGGTGGATTTGGATCCTCAGGGCAATGCCACCATGGGTTCGGGCGTGGACAAACGCAAGCTCGAGCTCACCGTCTACGACGTCTTGCTCGAAAGCGCCAGCGTCGCCGAGGCGCGCACCCGCAGTGTGAAGGGCGGCTATGACGTGCTCGGCGCCAACCGCGAGTTGGCTGGCGCCGAAGTGGAACTGGTGGCGCTGAAACACCGCCATGAGCGCTTGCGCACCGCTCTGGCCGCCGTGGCGGCTGACCATGACTTCGTGCTGATCGACTGCCCGCCGTCGCTCAGCCTGCTCACCCTGAACGGCCTGTGCTGCGCGCAGGGCGTGATCGTGCCCATGCAGTGCGAATATTTCGCGCTCGAAGGCCTGACCGACCTGGTCAACACCATCAAGCAGGTGCATGCCAACCTGAACCGCGAATTGCAAGTTATCGGCCTGCTGCGCGTGATGTTCGACCCGCGCATCACCCTGCAAACCCAGGTGAGCGAGCAGCTCAAGGCACACTTTGGCGACAAGGTGTTCGACACCGTCATCCCGCGCAATGTGCGCCTGGCCGAAGCCCCCAGCTACGGCCAGCCGGGCGTGGTGTTCGACCCGTCATCAAAAGGGGCGCAGGCCTTCGTGGCTTTTGCCGATGAGCTGATTCGCCGCGTGGCGTTGCCGACACCTGGCGCCCTGACGGCATGACCCCAGAACCCTGGCCCGAAGCGCTGCTGTCGCGCATCGAAGACGCCAGCCTGAATGCCAGCGCGCCGCCGCAGCAACGCTGGGTCGATGGTTGGCTGCTGCGGCTGTCGCCCGGCAAGGCGCAGCGTGCGCGCAGCATTAACGCCGTGGCCGATGGCCACTTGCCGCTGGCCGAGCGCCTGGCCTTGTGTCACGCCGAGTTCCAGGCCGCCCGGCTGCCCACGCTGGTGCGGCTGACGCCGTTCTCCAGGCCCGCCGGGCTGGATGCCTATTTGGCCAGTCTGGGCTACACGCGGCACGACGACAGCCTGGTCATGGCTTGCGACAAGCTGCCCATCACCACAGAAGAGTTTCCGCCTGATCTAGGTTTACAGACCGTCTCCTCAGAAGCGTACGCTCACATCGTCGGTGAATTCCGTGGTTCGCCGCTGGCCGCGCGCGAGGCGCACCGGCAGCGGCTGGAACACAGCCCGGTGCCGTATCAGGGCCACGTCTTGCGCCACAGCGGTGGCGAGGTGGTGGCCTGTGCCCAGGTGGCCATGGAAAGCGGCATGGCTGGCCTGTATGACGTGTTCACCGCCCCGGCGTGGCGCGGGCGCGGGCTGTCACGAAAACTGTGCGCCGCGCTACTGCGCCAGGCGCAAGCGCAAGGTGCCCATTTGGGATACTTGCAGGTCGATGCCCTCAATGCGCCGGCGCAAGCGGTGTACTTCAAGCTCGGTTTCAGGGACGCCTACAGCTACCACTACCGGCGCCACCCGTAACCCGCGAGTGGCGGGCGACTACAGCCCCAGCCCCTCATCCAGCCCGAGGTGCACGTTCATGGCCTGAACGGCAGCACCACTGGCACCCTTGCCGAGGTTGTCGAGCCGAGCAATGAGCACGGCTTGCGTGGCACTTGCATAAACGAAGACATCCACCCGGTTGGTGTCGTTGCAGGCCTGCACATCAAACTCGCCGTTATCCAGTGCCTCGTGGTCTGAAAGTGGCATCACACGGATGAAGCGCTCGTCCGCATAGCGATGCGCCAGCGCGTGTTGCAGCATCGCGCCATCGGTGCCCGGCTTGAGTGTGTTCAGGTGCAGCGGCACCAGCACGGCCAAACCGTTGTAGAAGTTGCCCACCATCGGCGTGAACACCGGGGGCTGAGTCAAGCCCGTGTGCGCCGCCATTTCGGGCAAATGCTTGTGGCCCAGGCCCAAGGCGTACGGCCGCGGTGACGCCAACCGCGCATCGCCGCCGGCCTGGAAGCGCTCGATCATCTTCTTGCCGCCGCCCGAATAGCCGGTGATCGATGTCGCGCTCAACGCCGCCTGCACGCTCACCAGCCCGGCATCCACCAAGGGCCGCAACAACAGGATGAAGGCACTGGCATGGCAACCCGGGTTGGCAATGCGGCGTGCGCCGCGCAGCGCCTCGCGCTGGCCCGGCGCAAGTTCAGGCAAGCCGAACACCCAGCCTGGTGCGGTGCGGTGTGCGGTGCTGGCGTCGATCAGGCAGGTGCGCGGGTTGTTGATCATCGCCGCAGCCTCACGCGCCGCCACATCGGGCAGGCACAGAAAGGCCACGTCTGCCGCATTCAGCAAACGTGCGCGTTCAGCGGCGTCCTTGCGCAGGATGGGGCTGATCTGCAGCAGATCCACATCGCTGCGGCGCGCCAGATACTCATGGATGCGCAGCCCCGTGGTGCCTTCCTGCCCGTCGACGAAAACCTTGAATGCCATGCGCCCGCCCTGCTGATGAAACGAATACGAGGTGCGCAGCATACGGCACGAGGCACGAAACGGCACCGCTGTCGGCCACATGCTGTCGGACACAATCCCCCGCCATGGTCACCAAGAAACCCAAGGGCCTGGGCATGGGCCTGGAAGCGCTGCTCGGCCCCAAGGCCAGCGAGCCCGCCGCCGGCAGCACCCAGCAGCCCAGCAGCCTGCCGCTGACGCAATTGCACGCGGGCAGGTACCAGCCGCGCACGCACATGGACGAAGGCTCGTTGAACGAGCTGGCCGAGAGCATCAAGGCCCAGGGCGTGATGCAGCCGGTGCTGGTGCGCCCCTTGCCTGGCGCCACGCCGGCGTATGAAATCATCGCCGGCGAACGCCGTGTTCGCGCCGCGCGACTGGCCGGCCTGACCGAGGTGCCGGTGCTGGTGCGCGAGGTGCCCGACCAGGCTGCCGCCGTGATGGCGCTGATTGAAAACATCCAGCGCGAAGACCTCAATCCGCTTGAGGAAGCGCAAGGTCTGCAGCGGCTGGTGACGGAATTCAAACTCACGCATGAACAGGCCGCGCAGGCCGTGGGCCGTTCGCGCAGCGCCGCCAGCAACCTGCTGCGCCTGCTCAACCTGGCCACGCCGGTGCAGCAAATGCTGATGGCCGGCGACATTGAAATGGGGCATGCGCGCGCGCTGTTGTCGCTCGACGCGGCACAGCAGATCCTGCATGCCACGCAGATCGCCGCACAAAAGCTTTCAGTGCGCGAGGCCGAAAAGCTCGTCGCCAAAGCCTTGAACAACGGGCGCCAGGCACCGCTGCTGCGGATGAAGAAAGACAAGCCGCGCGACCTGGTGCGGCTGGAAGAACAGCTCGCTGACACGCTGGCCGCGGCGGTTGAAATTCGCGTTCATCGCACCACCAAGCGTGGCCAGCAGGGTGAGATCGCCATCGCCTTCAGCACGCTCGACGAACTCAACGGCCTGCTTGATAAGCTGGGCGCACGCGAACGCTGACGTCTTGCCCCCAGTGAAGCCGCGCACCGGCTCGCCACTGGCGCGCCCGTGGAGGTGTGACCACAGACCCTGCGCATCACACGGGCTTGGGTCAACCCGGGCACACCGTTTGCCGTTCATGGCACAACGAACTGCGCCGCGTTCGCACGATTCTTCGGCCCTTCGCGTCGCGTTCGCTTGAAGGAAGCTTCGTATACGGCAACAAGCAGGGCATGCGCCCCTTGCAACGGAAAGTTCTGATGACGCCCTGGCCGGACGTCACCAGATCTTCCCCGAACCTCGCTGCGGCAACCCCATGCCGCACCGAGGTGGAACCCCGTGCAAGGAGCCCCGCATGGACATCACCAGCAGTTTCGCCGCCCGCTTCGACCGCACCCGCGAAGAAGAAATGTCCGTCGAGGACTATCTTCAAGAGTGCAAACGAGACCCCTTGGCCTACGCCACCGCCGCCGAGCGCATGCTCAAGGCCATCGGCACACCGCAAACGGTTGACACGCGCAGCGAACCGCGCCTGAGCCGCCTGTTCGCCAACAAGGTGATCAAGGTCTACCCGGCGTTTGCCGAGTTCTATGGCATGGAAGACGCCATCGAGCAGGTGGTCTCGTATTTCCGCCACGCCGCGCAAGGCCTGGAAGAGAAGAAACAGATCCTGTACCTGCTGGGCCCCGTGGGCGGCGGCAAGAGCTCGATCGCCGAGCGCCTCAAGCAACTGATGCAGCACGTGCCGTTCTACGCCATCAAGGGCTCGCCGGTGAACGAGTCACCGCTGGGTTTGTTCGATGTGGTGGAAGACGGCCAGATTCTTGAAACCGAGTACGGCATTCCGCAGCGCTACATCAACCGCATCATGAGCCCGTGGGCGGTGAAGCGGCTTGAAGAATTCGGCGGCGACATCCGCAAGTTCAAGGTCGTCAAGCGCTTCCCCAACCTGTTGCGCCAGGTGGGCATTGCCAAAACGGAGCCGGGCGACGAGAACAACCAGGACATCTCCTCGCTGGTGGGCAAGGTCGACATCCGCAAACTCGAAACCTTTTCACAAGACGACCCCGACGCCTACAGCTTCAGCGGCGGCCTGTGCCTGGCCAATCAAGGTTTGCTTGAATTCGTTGAAATGTTCAAGGCGCCGATCAAGGTGTTGCACCCCTTGCTCACCGCCACGCAAGAAGGCAACTTCAAGGGCACCGAGGGCTTTGGTGCGATCCCCTTCGACGGCGTCGTGCTGGCGCACAGCAACGAAAGCGAGTGGAAGGCGTTTCGCAACAACAAGAACAACGAAGCGTTTCTTGACCGCATCTACATCGTCAAGGTGCCGTACTGCCTGCGCGTGAGCGAAGAGGTGAAGATCTACGAAAAGCTGATCCGGGGCTCGTCGCTGGCGCAGGCCAAGTGCGCCCCCGGCACGCTGAAAATGATGAGCCAGTTTGCGGTGCTCACGCGGTTGAAGGAGCCGGAGAATTCGTCGCTGTATTCGAAGATGCAGGTCTATGACGGCGAGAACCTGAAAGACACCGACCCGCGCGCCAAGAGCTACCAGGAATACCGCGACTACGCCGGTGTCGATGAAGGCATGAGCGGCATCTCAACGCGCTTCGCCTACAAGATCATCTCCAAGGTGTTCAACTTCGACACCACCGAAGTCGCGGCCAACCCGGTGCATTTGATGTACGTGCTGGAGCAGCAAATCCAGCGCGAACAATTGCCCGGCGAGCTGGAGCAGAAGTACACCGCGTTCATCAAGGAACACCTGTCACCGCGCTACGCTGAATTCATCGGCAAAGAAATCCAGACGGCTTATCTCGAAAGTTACAGCGAGTACGGCCAGAACATCTTCGACCGTTACGTCACCTACGCCGACTACTGGATTCAAGACAACGAGTACCGCGACACCGACACCGGCGAGGTCTTCGACCGCTCGGCGCTGAACGGTGAGCTGGAAAAGATCGAAAAGCCCGCCGGCATTTCCAACCCGAAAGACTTCCGCAACGAGATCGTCAACTTCGTGCTGCGCGCGCGCGCCAACCACGCCGGCAACAACCCGCTGTGGACGAGCTATGAAAAGCTGCGCACGGTGATCGAGAAGAAGATGTTCTCCAACACCGAAGAGCTGCTGCCGGTGATCAGCTTCAACGCCAAGGCCAGCGCCGACGAAGCCAAGAAGCACGAAGACTTCGTGACGCGCATGGTGGCCAAGGGCTACACGGCCAAGCAGGTGCGCTTGCTGTGCGAGTGGTATTTGCGCGTCCGTAAATCGAGCTGAGCGGCCATGCACGCGATCATTGATCGTCGCCTGGCCGGCCGCCACAAATCGGTTGGCAACCGCGAGCGCTTCCTGCGCCGCTACAAGGAACAGGTGCGCGAGGCTGTCAAGCGCGCGGTTGATGGCCGCGGCATCCGCGATATCGAGCGCGGCGAAGAAGTGCGCATCCCGAAGAAAGACCTCAACGAGCCCGTGTTCAGCCACGGCCCCGGTGGCCAGCGCGAAACCGTGCACCCCGGCAACCAGGAATATGTGCGCGGTGACACCATCGAACGCCCCAAGGGCGGCAGCGGCCAGGGTGGCGGCAAGGGCCAGGCCAGCGACAGCGGCGAAGGCGAAGACGACTTCACCTTCGCGCTGAGCAAAGAAGAGTTCATGCAGGTCTTCTTCGAAGACCTGGCCTTGCCCAACCTGGCGCGCACGCAACTGGCCGAAGTGCCCGAGTGGAAGAGCCAGCGCGCCGGCTTCTCCAACGACGGCACGCCCAACAACCTGCACGTGGTGCGCTCGATGCGCGGCGCCATCGGCCGGCGCATCGCGGTTGGCTCGGGCAGCAAGAACGAGTTGCGCGAGTGCGAGGAGCGGCTGGCCTTGCTGCTGGCTGCAGACCCCCCCACGAAGGCCCTGCACGCCAGCGAAATCACTGAACTGCAACTGCGCATCGCCGCGCTGCGCACACGGCTGGGCCGCATCCCCTACATCGACCCCTTCGACCTGCGCTACCGCAACCATGTGCGCGTGCCCGTGCCCAGCGCCAAGGCGGTGATGTTCTGCTTGATGGATGTGTCAGGCTCGATGGACGAGCAGCGCAAGGATCTGAGCAAGCGCTTCTTCATCCTGCTGTACCTGTTCCTCACCCGCCATTACGACAAGATCGAACTGGTCTTCATCCGCCACCACACCCAGGCCCAGGAAGTGGATGAACAAAACTTCTTCCACGCCCGCGAAACCGGTGGCACGGTGGTCAGCAGTGCGCTCGAACTGATGGAGCAGATCGTGCGCACGCGCTACCCGGCGGGCGAATGGAACATCTACGGCGCCCAGGCCAGCGACGGCGACAACTGGCACCACGACAGCGGCCGCTGCCGCCAACTGCTGGCTGAAAAGCTGCTGCCGCTGTGCCGCTACTACGCTTATGTGCAGGTGGCCGAAGAAGAGCAGAACCTGTGGGAGGAATACAGCCAGCTCACTGAAGGCCACCGCAACTTCGCCATGCGCAAGGCCACCCAGGCCGCGCAAATCTACCCGGTGTTCCGTGATTTCTTCAAGAAGCAGGGCGCGCAAGCGGCCTGAACCCACCATGGCCTCGCACAAGCCTCTGCTCGCACCCCGCACGCGGCCCGAACGCGCCACGGCACCGCTGCCAGGCCCCAGCGACTGGAGTTTCGAGCTGGTGGAACAGTACCACCGCGCGATCCGCGAAACGGCCGAACGCTTCGGCCTGGACACCTACCCCAACCAGCTGGAGATCATCACCGCCGAGCAGATGATGGACGCCTACGCCAGCGTGGGCATGCCGGTGACCTATCGGCACTGGAGTTACGGCAAGGAGTTCATCGCCACCGAAAAGAACTACCGGCGCGGCCACATGGGCCTGGCGTATGAAATCGTCATCAACTCCAACCCCTGCATCAGCTACCTGATGGAGGAAAACTCGCTGGCCATGCAGGCCCTGGTGATCGCCCACGCCGCCTACGGCCACAACAGTTTCTTCAAGGGCAATTACCTGTTTCGCATGTGGACCGATGCCGGCTCGATCATCGACTACCTGGTCTACGCCAAGAACTACGTCAGCCAGTGCGAAGAAAAGCATGGTCTCGAAGTGGTGGAGGGTTTTCTTGATTCCTGCCATGCGCTGCAAAACCATGGCGTCGACCGCTACCGCCGCCCCAGCCGCAAGAGCCTGGCGGTGGAGCTGAGCGAGGCACGCGAGCGCGAGGCCTATGCGCAGCAGCAAGTCAACGACATGTGGCGCACGCTGCCGCGCAAGGCCGAGAAGGCCGAAGCCGCCAACGCCGCCAAGCGCTTCCCCGAAGAGCCGCAAGAGAACCTGCTGTACTTCATTGAAAAGAACGCGCCGCTGCTTGAGCCGTGGCAACGCGAAATCGTTCGCATCGTGCGCAAGATCGCGCAGTACTTCTACCCGCAGCGCCAGACCCAGGTCATGAACGAAGGCTGGGCCACGTTCTGGCACCACCACCTGCTGAACACGATGTACGACGACGGCCTGCTGACCGACGGCGTGATGATCGAATTTTTGAAGTCGCACACCAACGTCGTCTACCAGCCGCCGGTGGGCCACCGCGCCTACAGCGGCATCAACCCCTACGCGCTGGGCTTTGCGATGTACACCGACATCAAGCGCGTGTGCGAACACCCGACCGAAGAGGACAAGCGCTGGTTCCCCGAACTCGCCGGTTCACCCTGGCTGCCGGCCTTTGACCATGCCATGCGCAACTTCAAGGACGAAAGCTTCGTCGGCCAATACCTGAGCCCACGGCTGATGCGCGAGATGCGGCTGTTCTCCATCCTCGACGATGAAACCCGCAGCGATCTCGAAGTGGCCGCCATCCATGACGACAGCGGCTACCGCCAGGTGCGCGAAGCCCTGTCCCGGCAGTACGACCTGAGCGCGCGCGAACCCAACATCCAGGTCTACAACGTCAACCTGCGCGGCGACCGCTCGCTCACCTTGCGCCATTTCCAGCACCAGAACCGGCCGCTGACCGACGCGGCGCAAGAAGTACTCAAGCATGTGGCCCGGCTGTGGGGCTTCGGCGTGCAGCTTGAGAGCGTGAACGCCACGGGCGCGGTGACGCGAAGCTGGTCGGTGGAGTCCGCGCCCGAATAGGGCTGTGAACGGGTTCAGCCGTTGAGACTGAACACCTTGCCCGGGTTCATGATGTTGTGCGGGTCCAGCGCGCGCTTGATGCTGCGCATCATGTCCACCGCCGCGCTGCCGGCTTCATCCACCAGGTAGGCCATCTTGTGCAGGCCGATGCCGTGTTCGCCGGTGCAAGTGCCTTGCAGGCGCAGGGCGCGGCGCACCATCTGCACGTTCAACTGTTCGACCTTGGCGCATTCTTCGGCGTCGTTCGGGTCCAACAAGTAGCTCAAGTGAAAGTTGCCGTCACCCACGTGGCCGACGATCCAGTACGGAATGCCTGCGGCCTCGGCCTCGGCCACCGATTCGTTGATGCTTTCGGCCAGGTTGGAAATCGGCACGCAGGTGTCGGTGCTCTGGCAGCGGCAGCCCGGGCGCACCTGCAGCGCGGCGAAGTAAGCCTGGTGGCGCGCCTTCCACAGCTTGGTGCGCTCTTCGGGGCTGCTGGCGTAGGTGAACGCCGTGCCGCCATGTTCATGCGCCACGTCTTGCACCGTGGCGGCCTGCTCCTTCACGCTGGCCGGGCTGCCGTGAAACTCCATCAGCAGCATCGGCGCCTCGGGCAGCGTGAGCTGTGAATGGCGGTTGACGGCACGAATGGCGTTGGCATCGAGCAGCTCGCAGCGCGCGATCGGCACGCCCAATTGAATCACCTGGATCGTTGCACGTACCGCGGCGTCCACACTGGGGAAGGTGCACATCGCCGCACTCACCGCCTCGGGCAAGGGGTAGAGCTTGAGCGTGACTTCGGTGATCACGCCCAGCGTGCCTTCGCTGCCCACGAACAAGCGCGTGAGGTCGTAGCCGGCGCTGCTCTTCTTGGCCCGCGTGCCGGTGCGCACCGCCTCGCTGCCATGTGTGGCGTGGGCGGTGACGACTTCCAGCGCCAGCACGTTTTCGCGCATGGTGCCGTAGCGCACGGCGTTGGTGCCGCTGGCCCGCGTCGCCGTCATGCCGCCGATCGACGCATCGGCGCCGGGGTCGATGGGAAAGAACAGCCCGGTGTCCTTGATCTCGCGGTTGAGTTGCTCGCGCGTCACGCCCGGCTGCACCGTCACCGTCAGGTCTTCGGCGTTCACCCGCACAACCTTGTTCATGCGGCTCACATCGACACTCACGCCGCCCTGCACGGCCAGCAAGTGGCCTTCGAGTGACGAGCCCACGCCGAAGGCGATCACCGGCACGCGATGCGTGTTGGCCAAAGCCACCACCACGGCCACGTCGGCCGTGCTTTCGCAAAACACCACGGCCTCGGGCGGCGTGGTGGCGTACACCGATTCATCGCGCCCGTGCTGGTCGCACACCGCCTGGGCGGTGGAGCAACGCTCGCCGAAGTGGGCGCGCAGCGCGCTCAGCATGGCCGCGGGAACGGCGCGCCGTTGGGTGGCAAGCAGGGTGGCGGCGGGCAACGGGGCATTCATGGCGGCTCCTTGGGGGCTGGGCGCGTGAATTCTAGGAGGCCGTCGGGCATGAACCACGTTGACCTCAAGCGCGCCGGCCAACGGCCGATAGCGCAAGACGAGGCAGTGGAATTCGCAATGAACCCTGAGCGCAGAAACCTGTACCGCATCCTGCATGTGCAACCCGAAGCGCCGGCAGAAATCATCAAGGCCAGCTACCGCACCTTGATGAGTTCGCTGCGCATGCACCCCGACCTGGGCGGTGATGCGCGCCAGGCCGCCCTCATCAACACCGCGTATGAAGTGCTGGGTGACGCTGCGCGGCGCCGTGAGTACGACCGCTCGCACGCCGCGGCGGCGCCACGCCTCGCACGCGCCGCCAGCGCAGCGCCACCGGCCGCGCCCAGCGACCCCGCCCACTGGCTGGCCGACCGGTGTTGCCCGTTCTGCACCATCGCGTTCACGGCCACCCCGCGCGACGAAGCGCGCTGCACGCGCTGCCACAGCCCGCTGATGCCCGCGCCGGCCGGTGAGCGGGCGAGTGGCGACGCCCAGGGCCGGCGCCGCGGCGAGCGCTTCGCGCGCGAACAGGACGCGCGGCTGCACCTGCCCGGCCAGGCGGCAGTGCTGTCCGCGCGCTTGCAGGATCTGTCCTTCACCGGCTTGTCGCTGCTGTGCGCGCCGGCCCTGGCCAAGGGCAGCGCGCTGCGCGTGGTGACGCCCGGCTTCGACACCCTGGCCCTGGTGGTGGCCTGCCGCCGCGCCGGCCCGGTGTACCGCGTGCATGCCCGGCTGCTGACGCTGCAACTGCTGCGCGGCAAGCAAGGCAGCTTCGTCTCGGCACACGCCTGAGGCGCCAGCACCACCGCCGCGCCAGCGCCGCGCCGGCGCTACCATCACCCGATGGCCAACCGACTCACGCAAATCACCACCCGCACCGGCGACGACGGCACCACGGGTCTGGGTGACGGCACCCGCGTGCCCAAGAGCCACCTGCGCGTGGCCGCGATGGGCGATGTGGACGAACTGAACTCGAGCCTGGGCGTGCTGTTGTGTGAGCAGTTGCCGGCCGATGTGCGCGAACTGCTGGTGCGCGTGCAGCATGAGCTGTTCAACCTGGGCGGGGAGTTGTCGATTCCCGGCTACGAGCTGCTCAAGGCCGATGCCGTGGCCGGGCTCGATGAGGCCCTGGCGCAGCACAACGCACACCTGCCGCGGCTGAAGGAATTCATCCTGCCCGCCGGCACGCGCAGCGCCGCGCTGGCGCACATGAGCCGCACCATCGCGCGCCGCGCCGAACGCGCCGTGGTCGCGCTGGCCGCGCAAGAGCGCGTGAACGACGCACCGCGCCACTACCTGAACCGCCTGTCGGATCTGATGTTCGTGCTGGCCCGCGTGCTCAACCGCGCCAACCTCGACGGGCTGGGCGGCGACGATGTTTATTGGCACAGTGAACGGCTGGCCCGTTCGCCTGACTGAATTGAAACACCCCCTACGCGCTTCGCGCGCCCCCTCAAGGGGGCAACGCCAGCGGCCCGGCAGAGCCGGTTCCGCGGCGTTCGCATGGGTCACCTGTTTCATGCGACGCAGGTAGCACGTGGCACCGCTGAAAGCTGATTTCAAACGTTAAGAACGGTTCGCCAGCTCGCGGCGCAGCCAGGCGCGTGCCAGCGTCCAGTCGCGCTTCACCGTGGCCAGCGAAATGCCCAGCACCTGGGCGATCTCAACGTTCTCCAGGCCGCCAAAAAAGCGCAGCTCCACCACCTTGGCCGCACGCGCGTCCACCGGCTCGAAGGCCAGCAGCGCTTCGTGCACGGCAATCAAATCGCGGTCGGGCGCGCCGGCCAATTGCTCCAGGCCGGAAAGGGTGACCGGCACCAGCTCGGCATCGCGCTTGGCCGCGCGCCGGGCCAACTCATGGTTGATCAGAATGCGCCGCATCATGGTCGAGGCCACTGCCAGGAAGTGGCTGCGGTTGCGCCACTGCGTGCGGGTTTGCTCGGCCATGCGAAACCAGGCTTCGTGCGCCAGCCCGGTGGCGCTGAGCGTATGCCCCGGGTTTTCGCGGCGCAGGTGGCTGCGCGCCATGCGCCGCAGCTCGTCATACAGCAGCTCGAACAACCTGTTTCCCGCTTCAGGGTTGGCCTGCTCGAACTGCGCCAGCCACTGCGTCACCGAAGCGCGATCCAGCCCGGGCGCGAGGCCGGGTTGGGTGGCGTCAGAGTCCGGGCTGGCCATGGCCGGATTGTGCCCGCGCGCCGCGCCATGAGCCTTGCGCAAGCTGCGGCTTGCGTTGATCCTGGCACGTGCCGCGGGCCCAGAATCACGCGCCCGGGCAGACCTTCCTTGATGAGCACCACCGACCCCGCCCACTGGGCGCAAATCAAAGCCTTGTTTGACCAGGTGCAGGGCCTACCGGCGGCCCAGCGCGAGGCAGCGCTGGGCGCCAGCGGCGTCAGCGCCACGGTGCAAGGCGAGGTGCGCTCGCTGCTGGCGCACGACGCGCAAAGCGGCCGCGAGCCCAGGTTCCTCAGCCAACCGGCCGGCATGGGTGAACGCGGCGCCACGCCGGCCCCCCGCGTTGGCCAGCGCCTGGGGCCGTGGCAGATCGTCGCCCCGCTGGGCGCGGGAGGCATGGGCGAAGTCTTCGAGGCCGAGCGCGCCGACGGTGCCTTTGAAGGCCGCGCTGCCATCAAGCTGCTGCGCCATGGCATGGATTCGGCCCTGGTGCTGCAGCGCTTCGCCCAAGAGCGCCAGGCGCTGGCGCGGCTGAACCACCCGCACATCGCGCACCTGTATGACGCCGGGTTGTCGGCCGACGGCGCGCCTTACTTCGTGATGGAGCTGGTGCGCGGCTTGCCCATCGACATGGCCGTCAAGCCCCTGGCGTTGGAGGCCCGCCTGGCGCTGTTTCTTCAGCTCGCCGACGCGGTGGCTCACGCCCACCGCAACCTGCTGGTGCACCGCGACCTGAAGCCCGGCAACGTGCTGGTCAACGAAGACGGCCAAGTCAAGCTGCTCGACTTCGGCATCGCCAAGGCACTCGATCCGCTTGAAGACGCTGACGCAGATCAAACGTTAGCCTCGCAGCGCCCCTTCACCCCGCACTACGCCAGCCCCGAGCAAGTGCGCGGCGAGCCGGTCTCCACCGCCACCGACATCTATTCGCTGGGCGTGCTGCTGCACCAGTTGCTCACCGGCGTGCGCCCCACCGGGCGCAACGCAACCACGGCCGCGGCCGCGGCGCGCAGCGTGCTCGACGAGCAGCCCACCCGGCCCAGTGCCCTGAGCCCCGATGAAGTGGGCGACCCAGCCTGGCTGCACACCCGGCGCAAGCTGCAAGGCGACCTGGACAACATCTTGCTGAAGGCGCTGCAAAAGCCCATTGCGCTGCGCTACCTCAGCGTGGAAGCGCTGGCCGCCGACGTGCGGGCCTACCAGCGTGGCTACCCGATCAGCGCGCGCGCGCCCAGCCTGGCGTACCTGACGGCGCGCTTCTTCGTGCGCAATCGCGCCAGCATGTTGATTGCGGCATTGGGCCTGGCCGGCATCGTGGCCGCGCTGGTTGCCGCGCTTTGGCAGGCGCGTGCGGCTGAACGTTCGCGCGAACTGGCCGAGGCGCGCTTTGCCCAGGTGCGCCAGTTGGCCAAGGGCTTGGTGTTCAAGTACCACGACCAGATCGTCCACCTGCCCGGCTCGCTGGCCACGCGCGAGGCCCTGCTGAGTGATGCGGTGACTTACCTGGACGGTTTGCGCGCACAGGGCGACGCCGCGCTCGACCCGGCCTTGGCGCGCGAGGTGGCCGAGAGCTACTTTCGCGTGGCCGTGTTGCAAGGCGAGCAGTTTTCGCCCAGCCAGGAACGCTTGAGCGAGGCCGAGGCCAACCTGGGCAAGGCCTTGGCCCTGCTGCCGCGTTACGTGGCCACGTCCGGGTTGCCGGCGCAGGCGCTGCTCGGCGCGGCCGACATGTGGTTCCTGCGCAGCACGCTCATGGTGCGCAGCGAA
>JANOXU010000104.1:0-3917 GCA_031418595.1 Burkholderiales bacterium | reverse complement strand
TACAAATGAAAGCGATGGATTCGTTCGTCAGGCTAGGCGCAAACCACAGCCATAGCCTTTGCTATGGCGCGGATTTGCAACGACGCATGGCGGACGAAGACGCGGTTTCATGTATCGAAACTTCTGGATCGCAACACTAGGCTGGCGGCTTGTGCCTGGGCTTGTGCCTGGGCTTGCGCTCGGGCATTGAAGCGTCGGCTTGCGCAGCGCTGCCGGCGCTGGCGCGCCATGCGGCCATGCGGCCATGTCCAGGTCTTGCTGCCGCTCAGGCCCACCGACAAGCGCCCGCCGCTGGCATTTACTGTCAGCGTGGCGTTGGCCGGCGTGTACAGGTGCGTCTGCCCGGCACCGATGCACTCGCCCGCAACGCTTTGCAAGTGCTCGCCGTAGCCCGAGCTACGTCTGCGCTTTGCGCCTTGATTGGGCGCAATCTGGCGCCCCGCTCGGGCACGCCGGATGTGTTCACACCCTCTGAGGCACTGTTGGCGATGGACGCAGCGTGAACGGTGTGACGCCTTGGGCAGCCAAGCGCTCATGCAATGGGGTTGGGTTGCTGGGCATGTCGAAGCCGTGATGCGCAAATGTGTCCGTTGCTGGCCACCGCGGTGCTGCCCGCGCGCTACCCTCCAGCATCCCGGACGAGTGGCGTGAAGACCCTGCCCGGCTCAGCGGCAAGGCGGGCACCCTGTTTGCCATGCGCTCACGCTGCCATCACCACATCGCAACGTTAGAGGTGATTGACGTCTGACGTTGAGAGCAAGCCTGGTGCACAAGACGGATTCCGGTCAACCTGAACGAATACAACGAACGGCGGGATTGAAGGCCTGAATGTGATGACAGAGCGCCAAGAATGGGCCGCAGCGCGGCACCCGAGTTCGGGTTCGGACCTGATCGTGGCCCGGCCCGAAGGGCTGTATTGCAGCGCGGGCGACTTCTACATCGACCCATGGCAGCCGGTGGCCCGCGCGGTCATCACGCACGCGCATGCTGACCACGCACGCAGCGGTCACGGCAGCTACCTTGCCCACAGCCACAGCGAAGGCACGCTGCGCACGCGGCTGGGCCAAGGCATCAACCTGCAGACGCTGAACTACGGCCAGGCCATCACGCACCATGGCGTGAAGCTCTCGCTGCACCCGGCTGGCCATGTGCTGGGCTCGGCGCAGGTGCGGCTTGAACATGGCGGGCGGGTCTGGGTCGCGTCAGGCGACTACAAGACGCAAGCCGACGGCACCTGCCCGCAGTTCGAGCCCGTGCGTTGCGACACCTTCATCACCGAATCCACTTTCGGGCTGCCAATTTACCGCTGGCCGACGCAGCAGGCGTTGAACGAAGAGATCAACGACTGGTGGCGGCGCAATGCCGAGGCCGGGCGCGCGTCGGTGCTGCTGTGCTATGCCTTCGGCAAGGCGCAACGCATCTTGCACGGCGTTGATGCCAGCATCGGCCCGCTCGTGATGCACGGCGCCATCGAGCCGCTGAACGCGGTGTACCGCGCAGCCGGTGTGCCGCTGCCGCCGACGCTGCGCGTGACCGATGCGGGCGTCGATGCGCAACTGCTCAAGCGCGCACTGGTGCTGGCGCCGCCTTCGGCGCAGGGCACGCCGTGGCTGAAACGCTTGGGCAACTATGCCGATGCCTTCGCCAGTGGCTGGATGCAGCTGCGTGGCGCGCGCAGGCGGCGCGGCGTCGATCGCGGCTTCGTGATGTCTGACCATGCGGACTGGCCCGGTCTGCAGCAAGCCATCAAGGGAACGGGCGCCGAGCGGGTGTTTGTCACGCATGGCAGCGTCGCGGTGATGGTGCGCTGGCTGATCGAGAACGGGCTCGACGCGCAGCCTTTCAAGACGGCATACGGCGATGAGGAGGGGCCCTCAGCGGCTGAAGAACCAAACGCCGGTGCGCAGGCATGAAAGCCTTCGCCGCGCTGTACCGCGAACTCGACGCGACCACCTCCAGCCTGGCCAAACAGACCGCCCTACAGCGTTACCTGCGGGCGGCCGCGGCAGCCGATGCCGCCTGGGCGGTGTACTTTTTGGCGGGCGGCAAGCCGCGCCAGTTGGTGCCGACCAAGCTGTTGCGCGCGCTGGCGCAGCAGGCGGCTGGTTTGCCCGAGTGGTTGTTCGACGAAAGCTATGACGCGGTGGGCGACCTCGCCGAGACGATTGCGCTGCTGTTGCCGGCGCCGACCGAATCGCATGATCTCGGCCTGGCGGTGTGGGTCGAGCAACGCCTGCTGCCGCTGCGCAACACCGCCGGCGACGCGCTGGCAGACACGCTGCGCGCACAGTGTGCGCAACTCGCGCCCGACGAGCGGCTGGTCTACTTCAAGCTGATGACCGGCAGCTTTCGCATCGGCGTGTCGCGGCTGCAAGTGACGCAGGCGCTGGCCGCTGTCGGCGGCATCGACGCCAAGCGGGTCGCGCAAAGGCTGATGGGTTACCTGCATACCCGCGGCCAGCCTACAGCCAGCGACTACACCCGTTTGATTGCGCCCGAAGACAGCCGCGAACGCCATCACCAGACCAGCGGCCAGCCCTACCCCTTTTTCCTGGCGCATCCGTTCAACCTGCCGCTCGAACAGTTCGACACGGCGCTGGGCGACCCAAGCGACTGGCTGATTGAATGGAAGTGGGACGGCATTCGTGCCCAGTTGGTGCGGCGCGCGGGCCAGGTCTGGCTGTGGTCGCGCGGTGAAGAGCTGGTGACCGACCGCTTCCCCGAGCTGGCCACGATGGGCCAAGCCCTGCCCGATGGCTGCGTCATCGACGGCGAGACTGTGGTTTGGCGCAAAGACCCGGCGCTGCCCACCGACCCGGGCAAGGTTCAGCCCTTTGCCGACCTGCAAAAGCGCATCGGCCGCAAAACGCTTGGCGCGAAATTGCTGCGCGACGTGCCGGTGGTGCTGCTGGCCTATGACCTGCTAGAGCTTGACGGCGTGGACCTGCGCGCCAGACCGCAAAGCGAAAGACGTGCGCTGCTCGACGCGCTCATCGCGCAACTGGCGCACCCGCAGTTGCTGCCCAGCCCAACCCTGCAGGGTGCGTCGTGGGCCGAGCTGGCTAGCCGGCGCGAAGCCGCGCGCAGCCTGGGCGTTGAAGGGCTGATGCTGAAAGCGCGCAGTGCGCAGTACGGCGTCGGGCGCACCAAGGATGTCGGCGTCTGGTGGAAGTGGAAGATCGCCCCGCTCAGCATCGACGCGGTGTTGATCTATGCACAGCGCGGCCACGGCCGCCGCGCCAGTCTCTTCAGCGACTACACGTTCGCCGTCTGGGACGGCCAGCCCGATGCGGCCGACCGCAAGTTGGTGCCGTTCGCCAAGGCCTACTCGGGCCTGTCTGACGTTGAAATGGCCCGCGTCGATGCGCTGATTCGCAAGACCACCGTCGAGAGCTTCGGCCCAGTGCGCAGCGTCAGGCCCACGCTGGTGTTCGAACTCGGCTTCGAAGGCATTGCGCGCAGCCCGCGCCACAAGAGCGGCATTGCCGTGCGCTTTGCGCGCATGTTGCGTTGGCGCGAAGACAAGCCAGTGGCCGAGGCCGACACCTTGCAGACGCTGGCGGCGTTGTTGCCGTCATGACAAGCAGGTCGGCAACAGGCAAGTCGCTTCACGACGGGTTCGCCGGCCGCCACGGCAGGCCCTTCAGGTTGTCGGCGCCGAATCACAAGCGCCCTCAGCGGGGTCTTTGCCCTGTCCGCCTCGTCGATGCAGGCGCTGGTCAGGCGCGAGACTCCAACTCGAACAAACGCCTGAGCTCCTGCTCGGGCTGTGAACGGCTGTCAGGAAGCGCTGTTTTCTGGCTGTGAGGGCGCGGTTCTGGTGTTTGGGCTTTGAGGATCGACCGCAGCCCTGTGTGCCTGGCCGCCCTGCAGGGCGGCCAGGCACACAGATGCCCAGGCGCGAGTCGACTGAGGGG
>JANOXU010000103.1:0-34571 GCA_031418595.1 Burkholderiales bacterium | reverse complement strand
CCCCTCAGTCGACTCGCGCCTGGGCATCTGTGTGCCTGGCCGCCCTGCAGGGCGGCCAGGCACACAGGGCTGCGGTCGATCCTCAAAGCCCAAACACCAGAACCGCGCCCTCACAGCCAGAAAACAGCGCTTCCTGACAGCTGTTCACACAGGGTGCGCGGGGCCGCCTGCCAGCGCCGCCACCGCGCGCTCAACCACCCCGAAGCCAATGCGCTCCTGCTCCAGCCGCACAGGCTCGTCGCGCAGCCGGCGCCAGCGCAAGTCGTCGTAGAGGCGGCGCTCGTCATCGTTCAAGCGCGACAAGTCGCGCTGCGTCGGCTGCGGCTCGGTGGTCCACTGCGCCTGGTGCACGAACAAGGTATCGCGGTCCATCAGGAACGATTGCGCGTGCGGGAAGTGCGCGCGCAACTGGTCGAGGATGGCAAAGCCGTGGCTGTCGATGTCGCCCCAGTAGTGCAGCGCGCACTGCCGCAGCCAGGCCGCTTGCGCCATGGCATCGAAGCCATAGCCGGCACCGAAGATCACCAGGCTGCCCGCAGACGGCGGGAAGGCCAGAAAATTGATCTCGTTTTCGGTGATGAAGACCCGCTCCGCGGCCGGCGCCAGCCGGGCAAAGGCTTCTTGCGACACGGTGTAGTCGGCATCGGTGCCGGGCACCCAGGCCGGCTGCTCGGGGTCCAGGAAACGCAGGCGCACGCGCAGCGGCTTGTCCCGAAAGCCATAGCGTTGTGCAAACTGCGGCACGCCGCTGGCTGTGGTGTCGATGGCGGCGGCTGGCAGCGCCAGATCCAGCAACTCAGACAGCACACCGCGCTGCGCTTCAATGAACTTGCTGTGGATGCCGGGCAGATCCACCTGGCGCAGATAGACGCCGGGGCGCGGATGCGCCTGCAACCAAGCCACCACGTCAAGCAGCCGCGGCCAGGCTTCGGCCAGCGCCAGCCCGCGCAGCGGCTGGCGCTGTAGCCAGGGCAGCAAGCTCGGCTGCCCTTGGGTTGCGTCAAGCACCGCCCGTAACGCGCGCGCGTCGCGCGCCTTGCCGATGAAGCGCAGCGCGTCGTCCAGCGTATCGACCCAGGCCTCGCTGGGCAGGCTGTTCTGGCCGATGACGCGGTGCCGCACCTCGCGCAGCACCAGGCGGCAGCCGGCGCCGTGGCCCTGCTTTAGCCCGGCGGCCCAGGCACGCACCTCGTCGAAGCGCTCGGACAGTTCGCTCGACGTGGGGCCGCGCAGGCTCAGCCGCAACGGGAACAGTTCACCTGGGGCAACCAGCTCGGCCAGCAGTTCACCTTTGTCCCAGCGCCGCAGCACTTGCGCGCGCAGCTCAGTGGTCGTCGTCCAGCCACTTGTCATGTCACCGCATCGCGCTCGGCGCGATAGGCCTCGATCGCCAGGTTGCGCAGCTTCGACGAACTGCCGTCTTCGTTGTGCACGAAGCCAACGCTGGCCACGAAGGGTTCGATGATGTGGATTTTTTGCAGCGGGGTGACGATCAGCAATTGCAGGTTGAGTTGCTTGAACAGACGCAACCCGTACTCGGCCGATTCGTCAGAGCCGCGGCCGAAGGCCTCGTCGATGACCACGAAGCGGAACGAACGCGAGCGTGCCGCGCCCCATTCCAGGCCGAACTGGTAGGCCAGGCTGGCGGCCAGGATGGTGTAGGCCAGCTTCTCTTTCTGCCCGCCCGATTTGCCGCCGGAGTCTGCATAGTGTTCGTGTTCGCTGCCGTCTTCGCGCCAGCGCTCGCTGGCGGCGAAGACGAACCACTGCCGCACGTCGGTCACTTTAGCCGCCCAGCGGCGGTCGACCTCGGCTGAGCCTTCGCGGCCGCGAAAGCGTTCGATGATGTGCTGAACCTGCAAAAACTTGGCCTCGGAATACTGCGCGTCGTCCGACCCCGTCAGCGTGCCTTCGGTGCAGGCGCGCAGCTCGGTCTGGAAGTCGCGCACGTCGGCGTCGGTGGCGGCTTGCGCTTCCAGTGCGATGAAGCGGCCGAGGTTGTAGTCGATCTGCGTCAGCGACTCGTTGATGCGCGTCACACGTTCCTTGATGGTTTCGCGCTCGCGCTGCAGCTGAGACTGGAAATGCGCCACCTCGCGGATGGTGTTCTCGTTGAGCAACTCCTTGAAGCGCGCCACGAAGCGCGGCAGGTCGTCGGCCTGCAACTGCGCCAGCATGGCGCGGTATTCGGCGGTGGCGGCCACGCTGGCGTCGACCTCCTGCGTGTCGAGCTTGTAGGCTTCTTTGTACTCGGTCATCGCGCGCACGATCTTCTCGGTCAGCCGCGCCAGCTTCTTGTCGTCGGCGTCAATGCGTTCTTGCAGCCAGCGCCGCATGTCCTGCTCACGGCCGTCGCAGGCTTCAACGCTGAGCGTGTGCTCGCCCAGGGCCTCGGCGCGCCAGCCCTCGATCAGTGCAAAGTGCTGGGCATGCGCCGCGAAGCCTGGTGCGTCCAGCAACGCCTGCGACTGTTCACGCAGGCCCACCGCCTGGGCGCTCTTCAACTGGGTCTGCGCTTGGTCGTGTTCCCGCTTCTTCAACTGCTCGGCCGTTGTGGCCAGCGCCACGCCCAGCGCCTTGAGCTGCGCCGCCAGGGTTTGCAGCAGGTCGGACGCCGTCTCCAGGCGTTGCTTCTCGTCATGCAACGCGGCCAGCTCGGTGGCGCTGGTGCGCCAGTCAAGCTCGGTCCAATCGCCGTATTCCTCCAGTTTGCTCAGTGCTTGCAGCCGTTCGCGCGCTTGCTGCTGTTCTTTCTGCAACACCGCGATGCGCTGGCCGCTGTCAGCCAGGCGCGCTTGCAGCACGCTGGCCTTGGCTTCGAGCGCGGCGATCTTGGCCTGGTTGCTCCAGCCCAGCACGTAGCGGCTGCGGTCGTCGATGCGGTGGCGGTCGTCCTTCTCATGGCGTTCGCCGGCACCCTTGATTTGGCCGGCGCGTGTGATGGCGCGAGCCTCGCGGCGGAACTGCTCGGCGCTGGTGCAGCAGGCCAGGTCAAAGCGGTGCGCCAGTTCGCGTTCCAGCCAGGCATAAAACGGTGAATCGGCTTTGACGGCCAGCTTGCGCGCCATCGAATCGGGGTGCGGTGCAGGCAGTTCGCCGCGCAAGTCTCTCTTGCCGGCGCGAACGCGAAAGTAGACGAAGCGGCCTTTGAGGTGGGTGCGGTCGACCCATTCGCTGACAGCCGCGTATTGCGCATCAGGCACCAACAGTGACAGCCCGAAGCTGCGCAGCAGCCGCTCAGCCGCGCCCTCCCAGTCACGCTCGTCGTCGCGCACCTGGATCAGCTCGCCGGCATAGGGCATCAGCGCTTCGTCCAGCTTCAGCGCCTGGCACAGCGCGGTGCGCAGGGCCACCTGCTGGGTGTCGATGTTGCTGCGGCGCGCCTTCAGGCTGGCCAGTTCCTGCGTCAGCTCGGCATGCTCCTGGCGCCCCTGCGCAAAGGCCACACCCAGCTCGTTCAACTCGTTCTGCACGGCAGCCTCACGCTGCGCAGCGGCCTCGCGCAGCGGGGCGCACAAGGCGCGTTGCGTCATGAAGTCTTCGGCCTGGTGCAGCGCCAGCAGGCCCAGGGCTTGGCGCAGCACGTCGTAGCGCGCGGCCCGCTCGCTGCGGCGCTGCTGTTCAACTTCCTTGCGCGCAATCTCCAGCGCCAGGCGTTCGATGCGGTCGCCGCCGCTGTCGAACATGGCGCGGCGCAGCTCGCGCTCCTGCGCTTGCTGCTCGCGCAGCAGCGTGGCCAAACGCTGGACGTGGTTGTCGTGCCGCGCCAGCTCTTCGCCCAGGTGCTGCATGCGCTGGTCCAGCAAACGAGTCTTGTGCACCGCAAAGCAGGCTTGCAGCGCCTCGCGCGCGGCGCGTTGCCGCTCGATGAGCGCGGCCAGCTCGGCATGGCGTTCGCCGTCGGCCACCAGCGGCTGCAGCAGCGCCACCTGCGCCTTGGCCTTCAGCACCGCCTCGTGGGCACGGCTCAGGTCGTCGAAGTGATTGATCAACGCCGCCAGCCGTGGCGCCACGTCGAAGGGTTCGAGCATGTGGCTGCGCACGAAGTCGGTCAGGTTGCCCACCGACTTCATCGACACCGTCTGGTGGAACAGCTCCAGCGCCTGTTCGTTGTGGATGCCGAACAGCCGGCGCAGCAGCGCGCCATAGGGCGCAAAGCTGTCTTCCACCACCACGCCGCCGGCGCGCAGGCGCTTGCGCAGCTTGATGATGTCGGTGCCGAAGTCGGCAAAGTCAGCCGCGATGCTCAAGCCTTTTTCGGCCACCGCATACAGGCGCAGCGGCTGGCCCGCGGGGTCCTTCAGCCAGAACACCTGCGCCAGCGTCACCGTCTGGTCGTAGCCGGCGTTGTGGAACACGGCCAGGATGACGGAATAGCTGTTCGGCCCGCGCAGCGCCACCGGCCGGCCCGCGCCGCCCAAGTCGCTGCGTGTGGCCTTGTAGTGGCCCAGCACGTAGCTGCGCAGCGTGCGTTCGCGCGCCTCGGCGCCGGCCGCCTTGTTGTAGGCCGCGCGGTGGGCGGGCACCAGCAGCGTCGTCACGGCGTCGACCAGGGTGGATTTGCCCGAGCCGATGTCGCCGGTCAGCAAGGCGTTGCGGCCGTCGGCGCGCAGCGTCCACACCCGGCCATCGAAGGTGCCCCAGTTGAAGACTTCCAGCCGCTGCAGGCGAAAGCCCGACAAGCTCTCATCGGCCGTGAAGTCGAGTTGCAGGGATTCACTCTTCATCGTCAGGCCCCACCCTGCCCTGCAACTGCGCCCGGTAGGCTGCCAGGCGCGCATCGAACTCGCCCAGCCATTGCGCATCGACAAAGGCCTTGAGGATGCGCTGCACCTCGAACACGCCTTCCTGCCCGCGCAGCCGGCGCATGAAGCCGAGTTCAACCACCTTGTTCAATTGCGTGTCCACCTGGTCGATCAGCCGCGCCTCGTTGCTGCCTTCGGGCATGAACACGCGCAGCAACTCGGACACCTGTTCGCGCGACAGGATCAGCCGCGTATCGCCGCCACCGGCATCGAATTCGGCCAGCTTGCGGCGCAACAGCGCCAGCAACAAGCTCACCGCAAACGTTAGCGGCCGGCGCGCCACCAACCGCGGCAGCTTGGCCGCGGGGTCGTCTTCGGGCACCATGCGCGAGCGCAGGAAGGCGTGGCCCTCGGCCTCGTCGAGCATCAGCTCCAGCCCCAGCACGGCCACATGGTCGCGCACGCGGCCCTGCAGTTGCAGCAGCGCGTTCCAGTGCGCGGCATCGTCGGCGCGGTAGCTCACGCCCTTGAGCAAGGGAATGAGCACCACCGAAAGCTCAGCCACGGGGTGGGTTGACAAGTGCGGTGCCTCAGCCATGGCGCTACTTCGTGAAGATCACGCGCGGCAGTTGCGCACGCTTGTGCTGGCCGCTGCGCGCAACCCAGGCCACCTGCTCGTGCACGCTGTCGTCGATCACCGCCTGGCCCGGCTCGGCGGCCAGGCTGAGGTAGGCCACCAACTCGGCCAGGCCCTGCTGCAGCGGCCGGCTGGCCAGCAGCTCGGCCAGCGTGACCTGTGTGCGGTGCTGCAGGCTGCGCCGCACATGCTGAGCCAGCGCGGCCTTGTCGACGATGAACTGCGAATACAAGACCGCGGCGTCCAGGTCTTCGTCGCCGGCGGCAATGCGCGTGCTGACCAGGGCCAGCTTCACGGCCGGGGCGTGCAGCGGGCGTTCCAGCGGCAGCTCGATGCTCGGTGCGATGTCGTCAATGGCCATGAACTCGCCCGCCGGCTGCTGCGCACGCACGGCCAGCGCGGTGGCCTCGATGCCGCGCAAGATGTCCATGATGCGGCGGTTTTCCAAGAAGGCCTGGTCGTCGAGAAAGCGGCGCAGTTGCTGTGACAGCAGCGCCACCGTGCGCTGCGTTTGCTCGCCGGCTTCCAACCAGTCGTGGTGCACCCGGCGCAGGCGCGGGTCGGGCGCCAGGCCGATCACCGGTTCGAGTTGCAGCACGCGGTCGAGCAGCGCACTCAACTCGTCTTGCCGGTCGCGCGACATCAAAAAATCCCAGAAGGCGCGAAAGCTGCGGCCTTGGTCAGACTCGTCAATGAGGTCGCGCTCGCCCAGTATTTCCTGCAGCAAGGCGCCCTTGCTGCCGTCCCACAGCGCGATGCGCTCGCGCACCCGGCGATCCAGGGCGCGAAAGTTATGTTCGACCTCGCGGAAGTCGGCCAGCAGCTCGCGCGCCAGGGTGGCGAACTGCGTGAAGCGCTCTTTCAGTGCGGTGTCGCCCAGCAGCGGCAGGTCGCCGGCGCGCACGCGCTCGATCTCGACGTCGATGGCATCGCGCCGGCGTTGCAATTCGCGCAGCCGCAGCTCAGGGTCGGTCTGGCTGCCTTCGCTCATCTGGCGCAGCAGCTCGAACAGCGTGCGCAGGCGCGACTCGGTGCCGACGAAGCTGCGTTCGCTCAAAGCCCCCAGCCAGGCCAGCGCCTTCTCGGTGGCCGGCGTCAGGTCGAAGTGCGGCTCGTCGCTGCCCGGTGGGTAGAACTTGCGCAGCCAAGCCTTGTCGTTCGCCGCCCAGTCGTTCAGGTATTCAAGCGCCGGCTTCGGATAGCTGGCGGGCCCGCGTTGTTCGCGCACGGCGTAAAGCGTGTCGTCCAGCGCCGAGGCCAGCTCGGCCTGGTGGATCACACGCCGATTCGGCTGCACGAACACGCGGTGCAGAAAGCTGGCCACCAGGGCGGCCGAGTCGGCTTGCAGCAAACGCCAGGCCGGGTGCTGCCGGCGCAAGGCTTCAAGCGTGTCGATGTCAAAGGACATGGGCCTTGGATCAGGCCAATCCGCACGTCGCATCGTCGCGCAACATTCGCAGGGCTGGGTGTCGGAACAAGGGAACCATGTCGGGGTGAATTGTGAACCGGCCCCACGCGCCCTGGCGGCTGTGCGGCGCGCAGCGGCCGTAGGCTGTCTGGCACCGGCCCGTGCGAGACTTCGCTGCGCACGGTGTCGGGCATCCACCGCACACTTCGCGCACGTTGCTACCTGCGGCGGCCCCTTGCCCTGTGCCACGACAACACCAGGTCAGCACCGCAACACCGCGCTTGCGCCGGCACAAGCGCTGAGCACCGGCGCCGCGCCCACCGAGCGTTGCCTGACACAACGAGGAGTTGATGTGAAGAGCCCGAACATCCTGTTCATCATGGCCGACCAACTGGCGGCCAGCGCGCTGGCCGCCTACGGCCACAAGCTGGTGAAGACGCCCAACCTGGATCGCCTTGCCGCGCGCGGCACCGTGTTTGAAACCGCCTACAGCCCCAACCCGATCTGCGCTTCTTCGCGCTTCGCCATGATGGCCGGGCAGCATTCGTCGCGTATCGGCGCGTTCGACAACGCGGCCGAGCTACCGGCCTCGGTGCCGACCTTCGCGCACTACATGCGCGCACTCGGCTACAGCACGTGCCTGGCCGGCAAGATGCACTTCGTTGGCCCCGACCAATTGCATGGCTTCGAGGAGCGCGTGACGACCGACATCTACCCATCAGACTTCGGCTGGACGGCCGATTGGGAGCGCCGCATCGAGCCCTACGCGCCCAGCCAGATGAGCATGCGCGGCATCGTCGAGTCGGGCCTGTGCGTGCGCTCGCTGCAGATGGACTACGACGATGAGGTGGCCCACCAGTCAGTGCAATGGCTGTACGACCAGGCGCGCCGCCCCGAGCGCAAGCCGTTCTTGCTGGTGGCCTCGTTCACCCACCCGCACAACCCGTTCACCATCTCGCGCGAGTACTGGGATTTGTACGACCACGCCCAGATCGACATGCCGGCGGTGCCGTTCATCCCGTGTGAGCAACGCGACCCCTGGAGCCAGCGCTACTACAAGCTGATCCGCCAAGACGAACACCGGATAACGGATGAGATGATCTTGTCGGCGCGCCACGCCTACTACGGCATGGTGAGCTATGTCGATCACAAGATCGGCCTGCTGCTTGATGCACTGGAAAGGACAGGCGCGGCCGACAACACCGTCATCGTCTTCACCGCCGACCACGGCGAGATGCTGGGCGAGCGCGGCATGTGGTTCAAGTTCAACCCCTACGAGCAATCGATCAAGGTGCCACTGATCATCCAGGCGCCGGGGGCAAAAGCCGGGCAACGGGTCGGCGTGAACTGCTCGCTGGTCGACCTGCTGCCCACGCTGGTTGACCTGGCCACCGACGGCAAGCCGCCCGCGCTGGTCGATCATTGCGACGGCCACACCTTGAGCGCACTGCTGCACGGCAGCGACGCTGCATGGGCCGACGAGGCCTTGATCGAGTTCACCGGCGAAGGCGTGCACGCCCCGGCGCTGATCTTGCGCCAGGGCCACTACAAGTACGTCTACTGCGAGGGCGACCCGGGCATGCTGTTCGACTTGCAGCAAGACCCGGCGGAGCTGCGCAACCTGTGCCGCGAACCGGCCTTCGCGTCACAGGCGCAGCACTTCGTCGAACAGATCGAGCAACGCTTCAAGCCCGGGCAGATCAAGCAGCAGGTGCTGGCCAGCCAGCGCCGCCGGCTGTTTTTGCATTCGACGCTGACAACGGGTGCATACACGCCCTGGGACTACCAGGTGCGCAACGACGCGGCCAAGCAATACGTGCGCAGCGTATCCACCACCAGCACCACGGCCACCAAGGCCAAGGCGCGCTTTCCGTTCGTGCCCACTGTGCCGCCGGACACGCCGCGAACACCGGGCTGCTGAACCGGCAAGCTAACCACCGAGTCAAGCACCACGTCAACCGATCCGTTAGCGGCCAAGCCTTGAGCGTTTCATCACCCTTCTTGGAGAAGCCATGAACCCGACCCAATCCCTGAAGCTGGCCGCTGCCTTGTTGGCAGGCGCGTCGCTGCTGGCCAGCACCAACGTGTGGGCGCAGGCGGCGGCCTATCCCACCAAGCCGGTGCGGGTGGTGGTGCCCTTTCCAGCCGGTGGCATCGTGGACAATCTGGCGCGCGCCGTGATGGACAAGGTGGCGGCGAACTGGGGGCAGCCGATCATCATCGACGCCAAGCCGGGCGCGGGCGCGCAGCTCGGCACCGACATCGTCGCCACGGCCGCGCCCGACGGCTACACCTTCCTGGTGGCCAGCATCACCGGCGCGGTCGGCCCCTTGATCAACCCGAACTTCAAGGCCGACTTGCGCCGCGATTTCGTCGCCGTCGGCCTGTTCGCCACCGCGCCCAACATCGCGGTGGTGCCGCCGGACCTGACCGTGAACACGATGGCCGAACTGGTCGAGCTGGCGCGCAAGCAGCCGGGCAAGCTGAACTATGCGCACGCCGGCGTGGGCTCGACCAATCACTTGCCGGTCGAATTCTTGAAGACCAGCCGCAGCCTGCAAATTGTTTCGGTGCCGTACAAGGGCCAGCCGCCCGCCATCACCGATGTGATCGGTGGCCAGATTCAGTTGTTCATTGGCGCCCCGGCGCTGTTGGTGCAGCACGTGAAGACGGGCAAGCTCAAGGCCATCGCCGTCACGTCGGCCAAACGCCTGGAAGACTTGCCCGCGGTGCCCACGCTGGCCGAAGGCGGCTTCGGCGATGTGCTCGGTGGCAGCGGCTGGTTCGGCATCGTCGCGCCGGTGGGCACACCGGCCAGCGTGGTGACGCGCTTCAACCAGGAGATCAACGCGGCGCTCAAGTCACCCGAAGTGATCGAGCGCCTGCGCCGCGCCTACGCCTTTACCGAAGGTGGAGCGCCAGAAGAGTTCACCCGCTTCCTCGCCGACGAAGGCGCGCGCTGGGCCAAGCTGGTGAAGGACGCGAACATCAAGGCTGAGTAAGCCCTGCCAAAGCCGCGGGCCGCCCTTTGCGGTGGCTGACCGCTTGACGATTCGGTGTGGGCTTGATGCGAGCAGGCGCCCGCGATCAACCCAGCCAAGGGTTGATCACCTTCGCTGCGGCAGCCTCGAAGGGGCCGGTGTCTCGGGTGGCCACGGCCAAGCCGTTGGCGGCGGCGATGGCCGCGATGTAGCCATCGGCACTGGCTATCGCCAGCCCCGATGCCCGCGCCTGGGTCATCAGCTCTGCATAGGCTTGCGTACAACCCGAGTCGAAGGGCAGCACGCGGCCGGCAAACAAGGGCAGCACCCGTGTCTCCAGACTTTCCTGCAAGCCTGCCCGGCGCTTGCCCGCGGGCAGCAGCGCCACACCGGCGCGCAGTTCCGCCACGGTGATGCTGGATAGGAACAGCGTTTCCAGTGGCTGGGCATCGATCCATTCGACCACGCGCGCGCCGGGCGCAGCGCGCAGCGGCTGTTCACGCGCGGCCAGGCCATTGGCGACGACGACGGCATCAAACACCTGCTCGCCCATGGCCGTGGTCACGCGCCAGCGCTGGCCCATGGGCACCAGCGCCAGCACATGCGCGGCCTGCAACATGCCGCCGGCTTGCGCATGCGCGTGCACCAAGGCCTGCAACAGGCCAAGCGGGTCAAGCGTGTGGGCGGTGCGCGAAAAGTGCAGCGCGCGCTGGAACACAGGCGCGATGCCGGGCACCAGCGCTTGCAACTCGGCGCGCGTGAGCCAGCGCGCTTCAACGCCCTGGCGCTGGCGCAGTCGGGCGCATGTTCGTGCCGTTTCCGGCCGGCGGCGCGGGCGACTCGACGGCGCGCGTGCTGGTGGAAAAGCTGAAGGACGAAATGGGCGGCCAACAGGTCATCGTCGAGAACAAGGCCGGCGCCAGCACGCGCCTGGCCGCTGAAGCTTTGAAGCAAAGCCCGGCTGATGGCAAGGCGGTGCTGATCACCGTGCTCGACACGATGGTGATCGCGCCTCTGGTCTATGCCAACCTACGCTTCGACCCGCTGAAAGACTTTGCGCCGAACACCAGCGTGGTCGACCTCACCTACGGCATCGCGGTCAAGGGCGAAGGCCCGTTCAAGACGCTGGCGCAGTTCATCGACGCCGCGCGTGCTGATCGCAAGAACGCCAACGTCGGCCTTTCGGGCCTGGGCTCAACACTGCACTTCCTGGCCTTCGACTTCGCCGGCAACAGCAAGTCAGACATGCAAGTCGTGCCCTTCCAGGGCGGCCCGGCGATGGTCACCAGTCTGCTGGGCGACCAGGTGCCCGCGGCAATGGCTGGGCTGGGCGTGTTCGTGCAGCATCACAAGGCCGGTCGCCTGCGCGTGCTCGCGGTTTCGGGCGCGCAGCGCGCGAGCCAGTTGCCCGAAGTGCCCACGTTCAAAGAAACCGGCATGCCCAAACTAACGTTTGGCACGGCTTACGGGTTGTGTGCCCCCGCCGGCACACCGGCAGCCAAGATTGACGAGTGGAACCGGGCGATGCGCAAAGTGCTGGCGCGCGAAGACGTGCGCACGCGGCTGCAAGACACTGGCTACCAGCCGCTGGCCGGTTCAACCCCCGCCGAGCCGACGGCGATGGAGCGCGCCATGAGCGCGCACTGGGCGCCGATCATCAAGGCCACCGGCTTCAAGGGCGACTAGGAAACTGCGCTGCGGCCGATTCGCTCAGCGCGCGTGATAGGCGTCGGCCGGCAACTTGGTGCACTGGCGCGTGCGCTGGTTGCAGAAGGTGTCAGCCTGGCAGCCGCCGCGAACTTCATAGCACGCGCAGGCCACCGTGCCGTTGGCCGAACGCAGGCCGTGCCCGTTGCAGGCTTGTTCGTTGACGCACGACACCACCGCAAATTTGGCGCTGACCTTTGGCGCGCAACTGCCGCCCACCACGGCAATGTCGAAGCGCTCGGCGCTGGTGGGTTGCATCTGGCGCTGGCCCGACAGCAGCGCTTGCCGCTGCGCTATTTCGCGATCAGTGGGCACCGGTTCGTTGTCGAGCGCGGCGACTCTGCCCGGGCCGGCGCAGGCGCCAAGCACAACGCCAAGCACGGCAAGCAGAGCAATCAAAAACAGTTTGGACATGGTTGATCCAATCAATCAGTTTCCGGTGAAACCAACGCGCACGCTGGAACTGGTGAACTGCCACCGGTGGTTGCAGCCCTGCTGCGAATCAGTGTAGGTGCGCGCGAAGACATTGCCTTGCCTGCCGGGCACCGGGCCCAGCGCCTGAAGGTCGTCGTAGTCACCCCAGTAACCACGCAAGTCGGCACACAGCACCTGGTTGGCCAGTTGAAAAATCGCCAGGTGGATGAACAGATCCTGGTTGTTCTGATCCTTCACGATGCCCAACCCACCCATGGCGTGCCGCACGCGGCCGGTGCCAGGCGAGTAAGTGGTGTGCGAACCCATCCACAGCGAAGGCTCGCCCGCGCTGGCCATGGCCGCGGAGCGGTACGCACGCACCAAGGGGTTGTAGCTGGCGTTGACCTTCTCGGCGCTGCCTTCACCCGTGCCCCACTCAGGGATGTACTGGCACTGCTGGTTGCCCAGGTTGCAGCCTGCACCGGCTATGTACAGGCGGTTGTTCAGGCCGCTGCGCCGCGTGAACATCAAGCGGATGTGGTCGTTGGCCTTGCCGAACGAGCCAACGTCGAACGAGAACTGCGGGCCGGTGCGAACCACGGTGTCGGCGCTGGTGCACGGCGCGCCCGTGCTGGCCAGGCAGGGGTAGCTTTGCGCGTACATGCCGGTGCGCCAGGTGGCACCCCAGTTCGCGCCATTCCAGCGCGCCAGCAGCAATTCGCCGCCGTTGTTCATGGCCATGACGAACAGTTCCCCCGTCTCCAGGTTCACACGCAAGCGCGGGTGGCTCACGATGGTGTAGCTGGCGTCGGCAAACGGGTTGGGCAGCTTCTGGAACGTGGCGCTTTCGCCGTCAGCGCGCCACACATGCACGGTATTGCGGTCGGCATTCACCCAGCCGGCGTAGATGCGGCCATTGGCGTCGCTGACCATGTTGCCGCCGTCATAGAAGTCACCGGTGGCGTCAGCCTCTGTGGTTTGCAGGCACTGGTAGAGCGCGAAGTTTTTGCCGGCATCGGTGGAACGCGCGATGCAAGCGCCGCCGATGTAGTTGTTGATCGGGCCACTGATTTCCCCCCCCGGCGCGGTGTCGAGCTTGGCCTTGGGCACCGCCAGGTTGGCGATGTAGACGTAGCGCTGGTCGCGCTCGGAGCGCGCCATGCCGGGGTCGCCCCACAGAATGGGCCAGGCATCGGTGGGCTTGACGCTGCCGCCGTAGACCCACGAGGCGCCAAAGTCGCTTGAGTAAGACCAGCCCAGGTGCGTGGCGCCCTTCTTGGTGACGCGCGTGGTGGGGGTGAACTGGATGGCGCTCTGGTCGGTGCCGTCGTTGTACGACACGCTCAGCGTTGTGTTGTCGCCAACGCGGTTCACGACAAAGGACGTTTCCGATTGCTGGCCGGTGCTTTCCTTGCCGGTCACCGACACCGGCTTCAGCGCGCAGCCGCACAGCAGCAGCGCGGCCCCAAGCATCGCCAAGATGTGACTGGGTGGGTTCGATCTCATGGCGGGCTCCTTTCGTTGCTCACTTGCGCACCGGCTTGCGCTGGCCAGGCTTGGCGACGCCTTTGCCGGTTGCGCTAACTTTTGCGGTGACTTTGTTGGTGGCGATGAATTGCTTCGCCGACACTTCAAACGCCGGCACAGACTGCAACTGCTTGGCCAGTTCCAGCGTTCGCTTGTTCGACTGTTCCAGCATCTGCGAAAACTCGCGCACCCCTGCGGTCAGGCCCGTGGCCACGGCTTTGGCCGCGTCGGCCTCGGCAACGCCTGCGGCCTTGTCGGCGAATTCGTTTTGCACGGTGATCAGTTCGCGCACCACCGCGCCCATCAAGACTTGTTCGAGCACGTCGATTGGTGGGCAGGTGAAGCACGGATCGAGGCGCGGCAAGAAGAAGCGCTCGCGCCAGAGCGGCGTCAAGCGGTCGTGCAGCCAGGTGCGCACGGTGCACTGGCCGGCCATGCGGCCGATGGCGTCGAGCGCAAAGCCGCCGAGTACCCAGACGGGCATCTTCACGTGCAGCTTTTCTACTAGCGGGTACAGGAAGACGATGCGCCAGGTGGCGCGGAAGAAGAGTTGGTCTTGGCGCGTGGGCGCATTCAGCCACAGGGCCACGTTGCGGAAGTAGTTCTTGATCTTGTCGTACTCGGCGCGCCCGGCGGCCGAGTAGAGAAAGCCCTGCGCTTTGGCGCTGCCCGGTGACACGGGGTCGACCACGTCTTCGCCCACACCGGTGGGCCGCCCAATCAGGTTGACGTCGAACCAGTGGTGCCAGGTGGAATCCACCGCCACGCGGCCAACGCCACTGGCATGGCCGTTGTAGGCACCGATCACGCCAATGCGCTTGCTGTTGCAGGCACCCTTGTTGGTGTCTTGCGCCGCCACCCGCGCCGTGACGCCTGCCGTGGCCACCACGTGTGCCTTTTCGCGCAGACCCGAGCCGTCGCTGCGTGGCGGAAATTCCGGCTTGCCGGCGTAGCCAGGGAACGTGAAGGTGTTGGTCAACGACACCGGCTCGATCACCTCGCCTTCGTGCGGGTGATCGGGCAGCACGTTGATGATGCCGCTGGTGCCGCACAGCAACGGGTGCGGCGCCGAGCGCTCCTGGAACACGGCATAGCTGGGCAGCGCAAACATCGTGGGCTCAATGGGCATCGGCTGATCGTCTGACTCGTCGCTGAACTGGTAGATGCCATCGGTGCCCGGCAACAGCGTGTCGTGCCTGTTCATGCCGAAGTTAACCGGAACGCCCTGTGCCGGCGTCCAGCGGCGCATGGCCCGCACGCGGGGGATGCGCGAGCACAGGCTTGCGCCGAGGTCCGCATGGTCGCCGGTGGCGAATACACCGCCCTGGCGCTCGTCCATCCAGCGCGCCACGATCGCCAGCTCGGCGTCGCTCAAGCGCTGCGTATCGTTCTCGTTATCTCGCGCACCAAAGAACCACACCTGGTCGTAGGTGTTGATGTCGAACCCGGCTTGCGTGAAGCGAAAGGTTTCGACGTCGGCCGCGCCGAGCGGGTCGGTCTGCCGGTGCGCCTTGGTGATGTCGAACTTGACCCAGGGCTCGGGGTTGTTCGTCAACGCATCGACCACCGCCGACAAGCTGAAATAGAGGCGGCCGTAAGTGATGTTCAGGAAGTTGCCCGGGTACCCGTCGGCCACCATCAAGATCTTGATGCGCACGGGCGGCGGAAAGTACTTCAGCTGCAGCTCGCCACGGTGAATGGCCGTGAAGCGCGCGGCGTTGAAGTCGAAGTCAGTAACGAAGTCTTTGCGATCCATCGTGGGCACCTCGGTGATGCAACTGCGCACATCGCGCCACCGGGTTTTAACTTCAGCGTGCAGGCCAAGCATCACCACATTCGATGATGCCGTGCTTAGGCTGAAAAGCGCCAGAACTTGGCAGCGCGGGCTTCACAGCCGGCGCTGTTGGATCAGAAGTGCCCCGCCGTTGCGGCCTGGGCGCCGAGGCGCCAAGGGCGCTTCGGGCAGGCTGGAACGGCGGGGCTGGGCCGGGGCGGGAGCCGCCGGCAGCGCCACGCCAGTTGAGTGCCTGGCGTGGCTTTAAGAACTTGCCCGTAAATAGGAGGACCCTGCGTTGAAACCAAAGGGCGATGGATGCTAGGCGCGAACCCGGGCCTTGGCTGGTGGCCAAGGCCCGGGTTTGCAACGACGCAGACGCGCCCTTTGGCCTCAACCCGAAGGGCCCCGGCGCAGGGCCCTCCTATTCACGGACAAGTTCTAAGAGTGAATCAGGCTGCTCAGCCCTGCGCACCCGTTTGCGGGCGGCGACGGCGCGCCACGAAGGCCATGGCACCCAGCCCGGCCAACATCATCATGTAGGTTTCGGGTTCGGGCACGGCGGTCACGCCGATCACCATGTCGTCATAGTCCAGGTCGTGGCCGGCGCCGGCGTCGCTGAAGCCCAGCACGTAGTCAAAGCCGCTTTTGCCGCCGCTGAAGATGGCGAACGTGGGCTCGGAGTTGCCGGCCGCGCCATTCTGAATGACCGCGCCGCTGATGCTGGACTGGAAGTAAAAGTTGAGCAACCCAGTCGCAGCCTGGTACGAGCTGGTGCCGACAGCCGAGCCCGTGGTGATGGTCTGGTTCGAACCACCCAGGTTGAAGAAGGTGTTGGTCGCAGCGGCCTCTTTGCCCAAGTAGGTGTACTTGACCGGGCCCGGGTCGCCAGCGGCGCTGAGCGAACCGATGAATCCGTTGGTGGCGCTGAAGCCGGGGATCACCACGTCGAACGTTGCGTTGGGCGCGCCGGGGGTGATGCCGGTGCTGCCGCCCGGGGCCGGTGTGGCCACGATCGTGAGGGCCGATGCCGAAGCTGCCAAGGATGCCAATGCCAGTGCTGAGATTGCGCGTTTCATCAAGGTACTCCCGAAGGTCAGGTTGAGCGGGTTGCTGTCATTCATACAGAGCGGCCTTGTTGCCGCATCAGAATGAAGGTTAGGGACTGCGCCAAGCGCACGCATCCCCGCACATGCGGGCACAGCCGCTGAATGGCGTTGCATATCCCACGGAATCCGCCAGCAGATGCAGGGGTGATGCAAAAACACCTTGCTGCACACGCCGCGCCCGCCGGTACATGGCCAGGTTTGGCCACGGCGCACCGCGACTTCGTTCACAAAACGAAGTCGAAACCACCTGACTAGGCAAGTCCTGGCGGCCGACGGGACTTCGGCTGCGCGCTGAGCGCGCGGTTACCCCAACTGCAACACGACGTTGCCCACCGTCTGCCCGGCCTGCACCGCCTCGTGCGCCTGCGCGGCCTGCGCCAAGGGCAGGCGCAGCGCGATGTTGTGGGCCAATTCGCCGCGCGCCAGCAGGCGCTGCAGGGTGGCCTGCGCGCGGGCGCGGTCGGCGTCGCTGAGGTGGTAGACCATGAAGAACATGAGCTGGATGTTTTTGGCCAGCAGCACCGGGAACGGCAGGTTCAGTGGCTGCGGGCTGCTGCCATAGACCACCACCTCGCCGCCGGGGCGGAGCAAGTCGAGATCCATGGCACCGTTGACGGCAATGTCCAGCTCGATGATGCGATCCACGCCCTGGCCTTGGGTGAGCTCGCGCACCCGCTCGAGCACGGCTTCGGTCTTGTAGTTGATCACGTCATCAGCCCCGGCGGCGCGCGCCAGCACGGCCTTGGCTTCGTTGCTAACGGTGCTGATCACTCTTGCGGCGCCCAGGCGGCTGGCCAACTGCACGGCGTAGTGGCCCACCGCGCCAGCGCCGCCGGCCACCAGCACGGTCTTGCCGGCCACGCCGCCGTCCATCAACACCGCGTGCAACGCCGTCAGGGCGGGGATGCCCAGGCAGGCTCCCGCCTCACCTGAAACGTTGTCTGGCAGGGGAACGGCCTGGCGCTGCGGCAGGCAGATGAATTCGGCGGCGCTGCCGAACGGCCGGCCCCAGGCAGCATTCCACAACCACACGCGCTGGCCCACACGCTGCGCGCTCACCCCTTCGCCCACGGCGTCGATCACGCCCATGCCGTCGCTGTGCGGAATGATGCGGGCGAAGGGCAGCACGCGGCTGCGCAGGCCGGCGCGAGACTTCACGTCTGATGGGTTGACGCCACTCCATTGCACGCGCACGCGCACCTCGCCGGGCTCGGGCGTGGGGTCGGGCAGGTCGGCGAATTGCAGCACCTCGTTGGCGGGACCCACCTGTTCATAGAAAACGGCTCGCATGGTGTCTCCTTATGACTGATTTGAAACGTTGCTGTTGTTCCGTGCCCACACCAGCAACAGGTTGTTGGCCGGCAGGTTGATGCGTTCACGCAGGCCCAGGCCCGCGCTGCCCGCCTGCGCGGCCACGTCGGCCAGTTGGCGCAGGCCCCACTGCGGGTTGCGCTGGCGCAAGTCAGCGTCGAACGCCTGGTTGCTGGGCGCGGTGGCTTCGCCGTCGACCACATAGGGGCCATAGGTCAACAGCAGGCCCGTGGGCGCGAGATGGCGCGATGCACCCTGCATCAAGGCGGCGCAGGTGGCCCAGGGTGAGATGTGCAGCAGGTTGGCGCTGAAGATCAGCTCAAGCTGCGGCGCCACGCCCAGCCACGGTGTGGCCAGCACGTCGAGGTGAAATGCGGGCAGCACGTTGGGCAGGCCGGCGCACCAGGCGGCTATGGATGGCAGTGCTTGCGCGTCAACATCCGTTGGTTGCCAGCGCCAACCGCGCAGGCCGGCAGCAAAGTGGGCCGCATGCTGCCCGGTGCCCGAAGCGATCTCCAAAGCCTGGCCACGCGGCGGCAGCAGGCGTTGCAGTTCAACCAGGATCGGGCCGCGGTTGCGTTCAGCAGCGGCGCTGTAGTGGTGGGGTGAGTGGGGGCGCATGGCCCGATGATGCCTGCGCGCTGGGCCATGCAGGGCGGGTGCGCCGGATCACGCAACGCGCCAGTGCAGCAACGAGAACGGCTCATCCGCTGCCGCGTGGTGTTCAAACACCCCCTGCACCGCCGCGCCGATGACCACCGTTTGCAGCGGGTCGCCCAACAAGTTGCCCAGCATGCGCAGGCCACCGGCATGGGGCAGATCGACCACCACCGCTAGATACGGCCCATGCGCCTTCAATGCCGGGTGCACCGGGTGCCAGACCCGCTCCCAACTGAAGATGCTGCCCGTTGCCTCAACCTCCACCCACGCCGGCTCCCAGGCATGGCAGTGGTGGCACAACCACTCGCCGCCGAACTGCCAGGTGGCGCAGGCGGCGCAGCGCTGCACGCGCAGCACGCCTTGGCGCAGGCCGGCCCAATACGGCGCGGCCACGCCTTCATCATCCAGCGGTGCGGGCAACCCGGCGGGCAGGTAGGTGGCCGTCATAGCGCGTTCGCTGAACCCAGCAGCAGGCTGCTTACCGGGCTGACCAGCGGGCCACCTATCACCAGCGCCACGTCGCGGCGCACGGCCTGCGCCGTGCTGTGGCCACGCACCTGGCGCACGGCTTCAAGCAGCAGCTCGAAGCCGTGCATGTAGCACTCGGCAAGGTTGCCACCGCTGGTGTTGAGCGGCAACTTGCCATGGGGCGCCGTCAGGTTGTCAAGCTGCATGAAGTCATTGGCTTCGTTAGCTTTGAAGAAGCCGTGTTCGGCCAGCGCCATCACCACCCCGCCGGTAAAGTTTTCGTAGGCCTGCACGCTGCCCACGTCGGCCGGGCCCAGGCGCGCCATGCGGTACAGCTCTTGCGCCACACCCACAAAGCTGGCGCTGGCGTAGTGCGGCGCGTTGTGCGGGTTGGCGAAGCTGCGCTGCTCACTGCCCGCGGCGGCGCCCAAAACGTAGGCCGGCGGCTGCTTCAAATCTTTGGCGCGTTCGGCGCTCACCAGCACCAAGGCGGCAGCGCCGTCGTTTTCAAGACAAATGTCGAACAGGTGGAAAGGTTCGACGATCCAGCGCGAGGCGTCGTACTTCGCTTCATCCAGCGGCTTGCCAAACATCACCGCGCGCGGGTTGCGTTGGGCGTGGTGGTAGCTGGCCAGCGCCACGGCGCGCAAGGCCTCTTGCCGCACGCCGTGTTCATGCATGTAGCGGCGCACCTTCATGGCGTACTTTTGCGCCGGGCTGAGCACGCCGTAGGGCGCCATATACGCCATCTCGGCTCCTGCCGTGGCCACCGGCGCGGCCTGGCCAAAGCGGCCATGCTGGCCTTGCGCCAAGGCGCGAAACACCACTACGCAATCGGCCAGGCCCGCGGCAATGGCCGCCGCGCCGTTGGCCACCGCCGCGGCGCAGCCGCCACCGCCGCCACCCCACTGCATGGTGGTGCTGCGCAGGCGCTTCAGGCCCAACGCCGCGGCCAGGCGTGAAGGGTCGGCGCGGTCGTTGCTGTATGACGCGAAGCCATCCACATCGTGCGGGTGGATGCCGGCATCGGCACACGCCGCGAGGATGGCTTGCAAGGCCAGGCGGAACTCGGGTACCGGCGACTGGCCATGCTTGTAGTACCTGGTTTCACCCACGCCCACCACGGCCACCTTGCCGCGCAAGCTGCGCTCGTTCATGGCGCTGCCGCGCCGAATGCGCCCGCCGCCTGCAACTGCGCTATGCGCGCCGCCGTGTAACCCAAGACATCAGCCAACACCGCCTCGGTGTGCTGGCCCAGCGCCGGCGCGGCCACCGGGTCTGCCACCGGCGTCGCGCCAAAGCGCCAGGGCGAGGCGATGTTCGGAATCTTCCCCGCCGTGGGGTGCGTGATCCAGCTCACCGCTTCACGCGCACGCGCCTGCGGCGAGCGAATCGCCTGCGGCACCGTGTTCACCACACCGCACGGCACCTGAGCCTGGCGCATGCGCTGCTGCCAATGCGCCCAGGGCTGCTTTGAAAACGCCGCTTGCAACACGGCAAAGAGTTCGTCGCGCCGCGCCACCCGGTCTTGCGGCTGGGCCAGGCCGGGTTCGTTGGCCACATCGGGCCGGCCTAACACCTGCGTGAACAGGCGTTGGAAGATCTTGCTGTTGCCGCAGTTGATATAGAAACTCTGGTCGCTGGCATCGAACACGCCCGAGGGGCAGGTGTCGACGCTGACGTTGCCGCTGCGCTGCGGCGCACGGCCGGTGAGCAGGTGCTGCATCGGCGCCCAGCCGGTCATGAGCAAACCCGTGTCATACAAGCCCACTTCGACGAACTGGCCCACGCCCAGGTGCGTGCGTGCAAACAAGGCGGCGAGCACGGCGTTGCTCACCATCATGGCGGTGGCCATGTCCATCACGGCGGCGCTGGCACGCACGCCTTGCCGGTCGGGGTAGCCGTTCATCGAAACGAAGCCGCTTTCGGCCTGCACCACGGGGTCAAAACCCGGCCGGTCAGCGAACGGGCCTTCGCGGCCGTAGGCTGACACCGAGCAGTAAACGAGCTTCGGGTTCGCGGCGCGGCATGCATCGGCGCCCAGGCCGAAACGCGCCATCACGCCGGTGGAAAAGTTCTCCACCATCACGTCGGCGCTCAGCATCAGCTCACGCGCCACGCCCAACGCTGCGGCGTTCCTCAAGTCGAGCGCCACGCTGCGCTTGTTGCGGTTGCCCCAGAGAAACGGCCCGCCCTGCGCCGGCAATTGCGGCAGCACCGGCGGGTAGTGACGCAGGTCGTCGCCGCGGCCCGGGGGCTCGATCTTGATCACATCAGCGCCCAGATCAGCCAGGAACATGGTGGCCAAGGGGCCGGCGATGAAGTGCGAGAAGTCGACCACGCGAATGCCTGGCAGCGCCAGTGGCGCACCGCTTGGGCGCGGCGTGTGCGGCGGGAATTCCGTGTCTAACGTTTCAAGCATGCCAAGGTACCTTCAAGGCACATAGCCAAAACCTTCGCCCAGCCTGGCTTGCATGGGCTGCGCCGCCGCGGCCTTCCAGTCAGCGCCTTCGGGCAAGGTGAGCGACACGGCGCGCCACATCAGCGCCGCGGGCTCGCTGGCTGAAGCCGGGCGCGTGCCGTCGGCTTCGAGCCGGCGCAGGCATTCCAGCAGCAGCCGGCGCGTGCGCACGATGCCCACATCGGTACTGGCCAGGTGCTCCTGGCTGCGGTCGACGATGGCGCTCACACCCGACTGGCTGGCCGCGTCTTGCACCCACAGCCCGGGCATGCCGAAGTTGCGTTGCTTCACTTGCATGGCGTAGTCGAATTCGTAGGCGTTGCCGCGGTTGAAGCGGCTCCAATACAGCGGATACGGCTCGGTCACGGGGCGCTTGATGAACGACGCATCAGAAGGGTGGCCGCTGTCCCAACCCTTGTGGCCTTCATGGAACATCTTGCGTGTTTTCTCATACAGCGGCTGCGCGGGGTGGTAGGTGAACATCAGGCACAGCGTGTGTTCATCGTCCATCGGCACCCAGGCGTGGCCGCTCAGTTCCGGGTACTGCGTTTGCGGCGGCACCAATGTGTAGAACGGCAGCATGAACTGATTCACGCGCACGTATTGCAGCCCCGGCCCGGCCTGGCGCGTTGCTGCGATGTGCACGCCGCTTGCATGCGCCACGCATTCAAACGTGGGCACCAGGTCTTGCGCCTGGCGCCATTGGTCGATGGTGCTGGCGGCGTCGACCCGGCCATGCAGGATGGCGGCGTGCGCGGAATCGATCTCGCCTTCCAGCGCCTGCAGCCAGTTGCATTCCTGGATGCGCAGCGAGACGTGAATTTGCCCGGGCTCGACCAGGTTCCATTCCACATCGGGCAGCGGCGGTGGTTGCGCGTCAGGCCCCATGTAAGCCCACAGCACGCCTTGACGTTCACGCACCGGATAGGCCTGGATGCGCATGTGCCGGCACAGCGGCGAATCGGCTGCTTCAGCCGCCATGTGCTGGCATTGGCCGTCGACTGAAAACTTCCAGCCGTGGTACACGCAGCGCAGGCCGTTGGCTTCATTGCGCGCAAACACCATGGGCGCGCCGCGGTGGGGGCAGGCATGCGCCACCAGGCCCACTTGGCCGGCGGTGTCACGAAACGCCACCAGGTCTTCGCACAGCAGGCGCACGCGGTGGGGCTGGCCATCGGCCACCACGTCGCTGGCGCGTAAAAAGGGCAGCCAGTGCAAACGCATGAGCCGGCCCATGGTCGTGCCCGGGCCCACGCGAACCAGGCGTTCGTTGTCTTCTCGGCTGAGCATGGCGCCTCGCTGTGCAGGGCTTGAGTGATGGGCATTCTGTGCCGCGCCGCAGCCGTGGCCTGTGCCGTGCCCGCACAGTTCCTTTTCTGCGCCTTGGCTTGCCGCTGCCGCGCTGCGCCGCGAAGCTCGCAACCGACCTTGAAGCCGCACCCGTACCGATGAACAAGCCCATCGATCCAGCCTGGCGTGAAATGCTGCCCGGCGCCGAAGAGCGCGCCTTGCTGTGCCAGTCTGTGCGCGGATTTCTGGCCAGCCATTGGCCAGCGGCCGGCGCCATTGAACGCAGCGAAGACCGCGCCGCCGTGGCCGCGCTGTGGCAAGGGCTGGTTGGCCAGGGCCTGGCCAGCCTGGGCCATGAGCCCAGCGAAGGCGGCCTGCGTGAAGTGGCTGTGGTGATGGAAGAACTGGGTCGTGCCGCTTGCCCAGCGCCGCTGCTGGGCGCCATGTTGGCCAATCTGCTGCTGGCACCTCTTGCCACAGGTGATGCGGCCGCGCAAGCCTTGTTGCAGGCGCTGCACGAGGGCAGCCTGCGCCTGGCCGTGGCCGTGGCCGCGGCAGATCTGGGGCGCGATTTCCACGCCGGCACCTTGAACTGCGCGCATGGCGTGGCTGGCGGCCTGCTGCGTTTTGTGGACGGCGCCGTGCACGCCACCCACGTGCTGGCATGGCACGAAGATGGCGCGGTGCTGATCGGCCTGCACCAAGGCGGCGTGAAGCTCACACCGACCCGCGCCATGGGCCTGAGCGGCGCGGCCGGCTGGGCTGAAGTGCGGTTGCATAACGCCGTGGCACAGCGAATGGTGCTGCCGGCCGCCGCGCGTGAACGCTGTGGCCACATCCTGCGCATGGCGCTGTTAGCCCGCGCACATGGCGCTGCGCGCCGGGCCTTCGAGCTGGCGGTGGATTACGCCAAGGAACGGCGCCAGTTCGGCCAGCCCATCGGCCGCTTCCAGGCGGTGCAACACAAGCTGGCCAACAACCTGATTGCGCTGGAAGGCGTGCGCCTGACGCTGCACCACGCCGCGCAAGCCCACGACTTCGCGCTCGCGCAATGGCCCTATTTCAGCGCCGCCGCGCAGGCCTTCGCCGGCCCCGCCTTGCGCCAGGTGGCACTGGAAACCCAGCATGCCTTCGGCGCCATCGGCTATGCCGAAGAGCATGAAGCGCCACGCCACTTCCGCCGTGTTCACCTTGATCTGCTGCCCCTGGGCGGCGCCGCGCAAGCCCGCCGTGAACTGGCCGCGGCCTTGCTCGACGACGACACCGCCAGCCTGCCCGACTACGACCTGGGCCCGGCCGGCAATGCCCTTCGCAACGAGGTGCGCGAATGGCTGCAAACGCACTGGAGCGGCGAGCGCAAGGCCGCGTTCGACCGCTTGCCGTTTCACGACCGTGAGTTCGATGCCAGCTTTGCCCGCGACCTCGGCGCCACTGGCTGGCTGGGCTTGAGCTGGCCCACCGAGCATGGCGGCCAAGCCCGCTCACCCTTGGAGCAACTGGCGTTCATGGAAGTGATGGAACGCGCCGAAGCACCGCGCGCCGGTGCCGCCGTGCAAAGCAATGCCTTGATGATGCATGGCACGCCCGAGCAGCAGCGCCACTACTTGCCTGAAATTTTGCGCGGCGAGGTGATGCACGGCATGGGCTACAGCGAGCCTGAAGCCGGTAGCGACCTGGTAGCACTGCGCACCAGCGCGGTGTTGGTACATGGCAAAGACGGCGATGAATGGGTGATCAACGGCCAGAAGATCTGGACCACCACCTTCTGGGGCCAGTACATGTTCCTGGCTGCGCGCACAGACAAGGCATCGAAGCCCGCGCATGCCGGCATCAGCATGTTCATCGTGCCCATGAACACGCCGGGCATCACAGTCACGCCCGCCACCACGATGTACGACGGCGCCTTCGCCAACATCTTCTACGACGATGTGCGCATCCCCGCAGCCAACATCGTGGGCCCGGTGAATGGCGGCTGGAAGGTGCTCACCGATGCGCTGGCCAACGAACGCGGCTTGATCGGCGGGGGCATCGTGCTCAAGGTGGCGCATGCCTTCAATCTGCTATGCCAAGACGTTCGTGCCGATCCGCAACTGCGCGCTGATGGGCTGACACGTGATCGCATCGGCCAGCTTGCCGCCGACATCGAAGTCGGCCGCCAGCTGATGATCCACTGCGCCGAACTCGCCACCAGCGGCACCACGCCACCCGAGGTGGGCGCCATGAGCAAGGTGTTCAGCGGCGAGTTGATGGAACGCCTTGGTGAAGCGGCGCTGGACATTCTTGGCCCGCGCGCGGCGCTGTCACAAGGCGCACCAGGCGCGCTGCGCAACGGCCGCTACGAGCAGAACCTGCGCCATTCGTTGATGTGGGTGATCAGCATCGGCACCAATGAAATCCAGCGCAGCTTGATTGCGCAGCGCGGGCTGGGCTTACCGCGATGACGGCCGCTCAATCGAGCTTGATGCCCAGCTTGTCGGCCATGTTGATCCACTGCACTGAATCTTTGGCCCAGGTCTGGCGCACCTGCGCCAGGTTGGCGACCGGGCCGCAGGCGATGCCGAAGGTCTGGTGCAGTTCCTTGATCTTCGGCGACGCCCCGGCTTCGAGAATGCCTTCGGCCATCTTTTCAAGAATCTCGTTGGGCGTGCCCGCCGGCGCACAGATCGGCAAGTGGCCTTCGAGCGTGAACACCGGGTGCGTGATGCCTTGTTCAGCAAACCTGGGCACATCAGGCAAGCGCGGCTGCGCGAGGTGCCGGTGGGCGCAATGGGCCGTATTGCGCCGCGCTGCACATGTGGCAACACGCCTTGCGCGCTGCCCACGGCCATTTGCACCAGGCCCGAAGCCACATCGACCCACATCGGCGTTTCGCCGCGGTGGTTGGCGGTGACGATCTGCAACTTCTCGGTCTGGTTCCAGGTGTCGGCAACCATGTGCGGCCAGGCACCGGCCGCGTAAGAGCCCATGTTCACCGTGTTCTTGCGAGCCCGTCGGGCGCGCCAAGGCAACGGTCAGGCCACCCGGCGGAAAGGGCACCACCAGGCGCACCGGCCGGTCGGGCCAGGGGCTTTGATTCTGCACACCGCGCAGCCGGCCGGTTTGCTCAACCGCCCGTGAACTTCGGCTTGCGCTTTTCCTTGAACGACAGCGTGGCTTCCTTGTGATCGGCTGTGGCGAACGTCACCTGTTCAAGCGCCATCGAGGCTTCGAGCAAATGGTTCACCCGCTCTTTCACGATCTGGTTGATGGACAGCTTCGTCCAGCGGATGGCCCAGGTCGGGCCATCGGCCAGCTCTTGCGCAATCGCGCGCGCCTTGGCCAGCACCTCGGCCGCGGGCACGCAGTGGTTCACCAGGCCGATGCGTTCGGCCTCCGCGCCCTTGAGCAGCGTGCCGCGCATCAAGAATTCCTTGGCCTTGTTCACGCCCACCAGCAGCGGCCAGATCACCGTGCCGCCATCGCCCGCCACCAGGCCGGCCTTGTTGACATGGCTGTCGCCGATGCGCGCGTCTTCGCTCATCACGGTGATGTCGCACAGCAGCGCATGCGTGGCGGCCAGGCCGACGCAATCGCCATTGATGGCGCAGACGATGGGCTTGTCGCAGTCGAGCTGGCGCGTCACCAGGCGGCGGCTGATCATGGGGTCATGCACCTCGCCTTCTTCCAGCACATCGCCGCCCGGGCGTTCGCTCATCATCTTCACGTCACCGCCCACGCTGAAGTATTTGCCGGCGCCGGTGAGCAAGATGACGTTGACGCTCATGTCGTCGGACAGATCGTCCCAAATGGTGCGCAGTTCGCGGATCATGCGTTGGTTGATGGCGTTGCGCGCCTCGGGCCGGTTGATGGTGACGGTGGCCACCTTGTTGACGACTTCGACTTGCAGGTGTTGGTAGTTGGCGTAGCGGCTCATGGGCTGTCCTTGAAGGTGATATGAAACGTTGTGAGTGCGGTGCCGCGCATCACTGCGCGCTGATGTTGTGTTCGCGCACCACGGCGCCCCAGCGGGCGGATTCTTCGGCGATCAAGGCGCCCAGTTGCGCCGGCGTCATGGTGCGCACCTGCTGGCCCAGGGCGGACATCTTGTCTTGAATGTCCTTGGTGTTCAGAATGGTGTTGATCTCGCTGTTCAGCCGGTTCAACACGTCAGGCGGCGTGCCGGCGGTGGTGACCCAGCCGAACCAGGTTTCAGCCACATAGCCCGGCAGCACGCTGGCCACCGTGGGCACGCCGGGCATCTGGGCCGATGGCGCGGCCGAGGTGATGCCCAACAGCTTGAGCTTGCCGCCATCCACCGCGCCCTTCATGGCGCCTGACATGCTGGTGATGAGCAGCGCCACCTCGCCGGCCAGCACGGCATTGGTGCTGGGCGCCTGGCCGCGATAGGGAATGTGTGTCATCTGCAGGCCCGCGGCCTTCAAGAACAGTTCACTGGCCAAGTGGCCGAACGAGCCCACGCCGGCCGTGGCATAGGCCTGTGGCGTGGTTTGCTTCTTCATGTGCTCGATGTAGCTGCGCAGATCAGTCACCGGCAGGTTGCCGGGGACCACCAGGAACAGCGGCGCCATGGTGGCCAGGGCCACGGGGGCAAAGTCCTTCACGCCGTCAAAGCCAGCGTCTTTTTGCACGTGCGGCGTCACCGCCACGATGCCGCTGTTGATGAACAGCAGCGCATGCCCATCGGGTTTGCCGCGCGCCACTTCACGCGCCGCCAGCACGCCCGAGGCGCCCGACTTGTTTTCGATCAACACGGTTTGGCCCAAGGCCTTTTGCAGCGGCTCTTGCAGCGCACGGGCCATCACGTCTGTGGTGCCGCCGGCGGGGTATGGCACCAGCATCTGAATGGCGCGGTTGGGGAAGCCTTGGGCCAGCGCGAACGCAGGCAACAACAGCAGGCAAGCAAACAGGTGCTTCAAGACGGGTCTCCTTGTGGCGGGTGAATGGGGCACGCGTTTCTTCAACAGTTACTTCAACAACTCGCGCGCAATCACCATGCGTTGTATCTGATTCGTGCCTTCGAAAATCTGCGCCAGCTTGGCGTCGCGCATCCAGCGCTCAACGGGGTAGTCTTGCGTGTAGCCGTAGCCGCCGAAGATTTGCACGGCATCTGTCGTCACCTTCATCGCCATGTCAGAGCCGAAACACTTGGCCATGCTGGCCAGCACGTTCAGGCGCTTCCAGTCGGCTTCATCCCCCGCGCGGGCGCATTCGTACACCAGCGCGCGCGCGGCCTCGATGTTCATCACCATGTCGGCCAGCATGAACTGGATGCCCTGGAATTCCGCAATGGCTTGCTTGAACTGCTTGCGTTCTTTGGCATAGGCCACCGAGGCATCGAGCGCCCCTTGCGCCAGGCCCACGCACTGCGCGCCGATGGTGGGCCGGTTCAAGTCGAGCGCACGCATGCTTGCCTTGAAGCCCTTGCCTTCCTCGCCGATCAGGTTTTCCGCGGGCACGCGAACGTTGTCCAGAAAGATCGGCGTGTTGGGCGCGCCGCGCCAACCCATCTTGCGCTCGTGGCGGCCGAAGGTGATGCCTTTCATCCTCTTCGGCTCGATCACGAAGGCGCTGATGCCTTCGCTGCCGCGGTCGCCCGAAGTGCGCGCCATGAGCACGATGTATTCAGCCTCTACACCATAGCTGCACCATTGCTTGCGGCCGTTGAGGACGTAGCTGTCACCGTCGCGCACGGCGCGCGTGGTCATGGCACTCACATCGCTGCCGGCCTGCGGCTCGCTGATCGCAATGGCCGTGACCACGCCGCCCTTGGCCACCGCGGGCAAGAAGCGCTGGCGTTGCTCCTCGCTGCCGAAGTGCAGCAGCGGCATGATGAACATGGTGTTCAAGCCGGCAATCGAGCCGCACGATGGCGAGATGCGCGAAATCTCTTCACGCGCAATGCACATCATGGTGAGGTTGCCCTCGGGGCCGCCGTACTTTTCAGGAATCCACAACTGCATCAAACCCATCTCACCGTAGATCTTCACCAGCTCGGTGGGGAAGCGGTCGGTCTGGTCAATCTCCGCCGCAATCGGCGCCACATGCTTGGCCGCCATGCGGCGCACGCTGTCTTGAAAGGCGAGTTGGTCTTCGGTGAAGTTCATACGGGCATCCTTGCGCTGCGCGGCGCTTGTGGCGAGTTGCAGGCTAAGGCGGTGCGCGGTTCGCACCAAGCTATTGCAGCCGCACAGTTGCTGTGCGCACCGCGCCACGTTGCGCGCGGGCGGCTGTGTAAGTTCGCCGCCATGCGTGCCCAAAACCGCGCCTTTACCGGAATCTGGTGGTAACAACAACACCGGGTGACAGATGAATCCGTCGGGGTTGCTCTATCGAAAGAGACATCAACTAACCCAAGACGGCACTTTTCATGAGCACCGCACCCGTGCGCGATTGCAATTCAGCAAGGGTCAAGCCCACCACTGTCTCACGCACCACCACCCCTTGCTGCGTGACCTCCAGCACCGCCAGATCGGTGTAAATGCGGCTCACGCAGCCCAGCCCCGTTAACGGCAGGCTGCATGCGGCAACGATCTTTGCCCCGCCGGCCTTGGTGCAATGTTCCATCATCACCCAGGTGCGCCTGGCCCCGGTGGCCAAGTCCATCGCACCGCCCACGGCGGGTATGGCGTCGGCCTCGCCGCTGTGCCAGTTGGCCAGGTCGCCGTTGGCGGCCACCTGAAAGGCGCCGAGCACGCACACGTCGATGTGGCCGCCGCGCATCATGGCAAAGCTGTCGGCGTGGTGAAAGTAGCAGCCGCCCGGCAACAACGTGACTGGCTGTTTTCCAGCGTTAATCAAGTCGTAGTCTTCCTCACCCGCTGCCGGTGCGGGGCCAAAGCCGATGACGCCGTTTTCGCTGTGCATCATCACTTCGCGGCCGGCGCCCAGGTGGTTGGCCACCAGGGTGGGCAGGCCGATACCCAGGTTCACGACCATGCCGTCTTCAATGTCGCGCGCCACGCGCTGCGCCATTTCTTGCTTGCTCCACTTTTGCATGCTTGCTCCTCAGGCCGCGGCTTTGAACCCGGCGCCGCTGGTGGCCGCGCGGGCAATGTGCACCACCCGCTTCACGTACAGGCCGGGGGTGACCACGGCTTCGGGGTCGAGCGCGCCGAGTTCCACCACCTCGTGCACGGTGGCCACCGTCACCCTCGCGGCGGCGGCCATCACCGGGCCGAAGTTGCGCGCGGTTTTGCGATAGCTGAGGTTGCCCCAACGGTCGCCGCGCTCGGCCTTGATGAGCGCGTAGTCGGCATGGATCGGGTTTTCCAACACATACCAGCGGCCGTCGATCTGCCGCGTCTCCTTGCCCTTTGCCAGGTCTGTGCCATAGCCCGTGGGCGTGAAGAAGCCGCCGATGCCGGCGCCCGCGGCACGTATGCGCTCGGCCAGGTTACCCTGCGGCACCAATTCAAGTTCGATGGCACCGCTGCGGTACAGCTTGTCGAAATGCCAGGAATCGGTTTGGCGCGGAAAGCTGCAAATGATCTTGCGCACGCGGCCGGTGGCCAGCAGCGCGGCCAGGCCAGAGTCGCCATTGCCGGCGTTGTTGTTGACGATGGTCAGGTTCTTGGCGCCCTGGGCAATGAGGGCACTGATTAACTCATCAGGTAAGCCAGCGGTGCCGAAGCCGCCGATCATGATGGTGGCGCCGTCGGGCACATCGGCCAGGGCGGCTTGCGGGGTGGCAACGAGTTTGTTGATCATGCTTCAGGCTTCGGGCGCGGCGCCGTCGAAGGCGCGTTGCAGCAAGGCGCGCAGCGCGGCGCGCTCCAGCGGCTGCGGGTTGGGGTACTGGTTTTGCACGGCCAGGTCGGCGGCGCGATCCAGGCCGTCTTCAGACATGCCGATGGCCTTGAGCGAGCTTGGGGCCTTTGCGGCCAGAGCCAATTCGTGCACGGCACGCGGCGCGGCCATGGGTTCCCTGCCCTTGGCCCCAAGCGCCCGTGTGATGCGCCACATCGCCTGCGGCGCGGCTTGCGCGTTGTAGGCCAGCGCATGCGGCAACACCACCGTGTGCACCTCGGCATGCGGCAGATTGAAGCTGCCGCCCAGCGTGTGGCACAGCTTGTGGTGCAGCCCCATGGCCACGCTGCCCAGCACGGTGCCGCACAGCCACGCACCATACAGGGCGTTGCTGCGTGCCTCTAAGTCTTGCGGCTGAAGTGAAAGGTTGATGATGGCCTGCGCACTGGCGCGTATGCCTTCTTCGGCCATCAGAGCGACCACCGGGTTGCCGTCGTGCGCATACAGGCCTTCAGCGGCGTGGGCGATGGCGTTCAGCGCGCTGGTCACGGTCAGGCGCAGGGGCAGGGTCAGCGTCAATTCGGGGTCGTAGATCACGGTGCGCGGCAGCACGCGGGCGTCGCGCCCGGTTTTCTTCACGCCGCCTTCGGTGAGCCCGTAAATGGGCGTCACCTCGCTGCCGGCATAGGTGGTGGGAATGGCGATGATCGGCAGGCCACTTTCCAACGCAATCGCCTTGCCCAGCCCGGTGGTGGAGCCGCCGCCGATGGCCACGGCGCAATCAGCGTTCATGCGCCTGGCTTCATCGCGCGCCGCGCGGGCGGTTTCAATGGGCACATGCATGGCGGCTTGGGCAAACACGCCCGCTGCACGTTCGCCCAGCAACGTGGCCACGCGCTGAGCGACATCCACTTGCTCGGGCGTGCACAGCACCAAGGCACGCCGCGCACCCAAACGTTCCAGTTCAGCCGGCAGCTCGCGCAAGGCGCCCAAGCCGAAGACGATGCGCGAAGGGTTGGCGGTGTAGGCGAAGGCTTGCATGGTCAGCGCGGGTACCAAGGGGGAATCTGCGCGTCCACGTTGACCCAGACGCTTTTCACCTGCGTGTATTCGCGCATCGCATCAAACCCCATCTCGCGGCCGTAGCCGCTTTGGCCCACGCCGCCGAATGGCGAGCCCGGGTTCACGCGCTTGTAGCTGTTGATCCACACCATGCCGGCTTGCAGGTCGCGCGCAAATTTGTGTGCGCGTTGCAGGTTGCCCGTCCACAGCCCCGAGCCCAGGCCATAGTTGGTGCCGTTGGCGATCTGCATCGCCTCTTCATCGCTCTTGAAGGTGAGCACGGTGACGAAGGGGCCGAACACTTCTTCCTGCGCCACGCGGTCTTGCGCGCTCTTCACACGCACGATGGTGGGTTCGACATAGCAGCCGCGTGCAAGCGACGCATCGGCCGGCGCCTGGCCACCGCTGAGCACCTGGCCACCTTGCTCGCGTGCCACACCCACATAGGCCAGCACGCGGTCGCGGTGCATGGCGCTGGTGAGCGGGCCCATTTCGGTGGCGGCATCCATCGGGTTGCCTAGCCGGATGCTGCGTGCCAACGCCGTGAACTTCTCCAAGAACTCATCGGCAATACGTTCATGCAGCAGCAGGCGTGAACCGGCGATGCAGGCCTGCCCCTGGTTGTGAAAAATCGCCCAGGCGCTGCCGTTGATGGCGGCGGGCAGGAAGGCATCGTCGAACACGATGTTGGCGCCCTTGCCGCCCAGCTCGAGCTGCACTTTCTTCAGGTTGCCGGCACTGGCCAACACGATGCGCTTGCCTGTGGCCGTGCTGCCGGTGACGGCGATCTTGGCCACGCCGGGGTGCTCGGCCAGGTACTGGCCGGCCACCGCGCCCAAGCCCGGCACGATGTTCACCACGCCCGCGGGCATGCCGGCCTCAAGCATCAATTCAGCGATCTTCAAGCTGGTGAGCGGCGTGATCTCGGCCGGCTTCATGACGATGGTGTTGCCCGCGGCCAGCGCCGGCGCCATCTTCCAACTGGTGAACATGAGCGGGAAGTTCCACGGCACCACCTGGCCCACCACGCCCAGCGGCTCACGCAGGGTGTAGTTCAAGAAGCCGGCTTCAACGGGAATGGTCTCGCCCTGGAACTTGTCAGCCATGCCGCCGAAGTAGCGGTAGCAGGCCGCCGTGCGCGGCACATCGAGCGCGCGGCTGTCTCTGAGCGGGTGGCCGGTGTCTAACGTTTCCAGACGCGCCAGCTCTTCGGCGTTTGCCTCGATCAGGTCAGCCAACTTGAGCAGGATGCGGCCACGGTCTGCCGCGGGCATGCGGCTCCACTTGGGGAAGGCGCGCTGCGCGGCGGCCACCGCCAGGTCGATGTCGGCAGTGCCGGCCAGGGCCACGTGGGCAATGGGGCTCAGGTCATGCGGGTTGAGCGTGGCCAGGGTTTCGCCGTTCTGCGCATCGACAAATTGGCCGTCAATGAACAACTGGTGGCGAATGGGCGTGCACAGCCCGGCAGCGGCCTGAACGTCGGCAAGGGTCATGCATCGCTCCTGTGCGGCATCGCATTCAGCTCTGCCTAATGCCAAACGTTAGAATAAGACTGGCACCTCAGGCGCCTCGCCCTTCTGGATTTCATACACCAGCGTGGGCGAGCCGTTTTCCCACACCAGCAGCATGCTGCGCTTGGGGCTGTAGCCCTGGTGGCGGCAGTAGGCCGGCATGGCGGCCATGTCGCCGGCTTTCATGATGACGCGGGCCAGCGGTTTGCCGCTGTCTTTGTGCGCGCAGTCCCAGTGGATTTCGTCGCACATCTGAAAAAACCATTCCACACGGTCGTTGCCGTGCACGATGGGCAGGATGTGCTCTTCGGTGGTGGGGCACATGAAGCTGTACTTCACCACGCTGGTGAAGCTGGGGTTCCAGGTGACCTGGCTGCGCGAAAGGAACGCAAACAAGTTGAAGGCATGCACCTCGTTCTCAAACCCCGGCTCGGGGTGCAGTTCGGGCAGGTCTTGCGGCACATCGGCAAAGGCGCGGTTGATCTTGGCGCCGCGTTCATCGGTGCGCAGCGGCAGGTCACCTTTCAAGCCCACACAGCGCGTGGCCAGTTCGCGCGCGCGGGTGATGGCCGGGCGGTTGTGGCCAAGCTTGCGGCCGTAGGCGGTGCCGGTTTCCTGCGGCGCGGCGAAGGGGTCGAAGCCCTCGTTCGTCCAGTCGTCGAGCATGGCCTTGAAGGTGTCGCCGATTTGTTCGGTGGGGAAGTTTTCCAGCAGATCGACGCCGGCCGCCTTCATCGTGCCGTTGTACGAGCCGGCGAACAAGTCAACACTGGTGTACTTGTTCACCGTACCCAGCACATGGTCGAAATTCACCCAGCCGTAGAAGAAACCCCAGGCCACATCGCGCATCAGGGCGCGCAGGAAGTTGCCGGCGTCCATGGTGTGCGAAAGCGGCCGGCCGTCGCGTGTTTTCCAGGTGATGTGGGCGAAGTACTCGTCGCGCCGGAAGTTGAAGCTGCCGAGCTGGAAACTCTGGTAGCCCATGGCGGCGTCTGGCGCCGAGGCCAAGACTTGGTTGATGCTGGCGGGTGCGTTCATGCGCTGTCTCCTTATAACGTTTGAGTTCAGGCTGTCTGGCAAATTTCGGCCCAGCGCTCAACCGAAAGTTCGCCCTTGCAGGTTTGCAGGATCACCACCGCCGGCTTGGCCGCGCGGAACTGATAGGCCGTGTTCTTGGGCAGCAGCGCTTGGTGGCCACGTTTCAGTTTCATCCAACCCATCTTCTGGCCATGGGGTTCACCCGTCACCAACACAGCCCCGTTTTGCTCGGCGTTGGCCACCACTTGCTCGCTGTGCAGCTTGATGAGGTGGACTTCGACCTCACCATCCATGTTCAACGCAAACTCATCGTGCGCGCAGGTGTACCAGGGTGACGTGCCTTCGGCGCGCAGCGTCTCCAGCACATAGATCTGGTTCTGCCCGAACACCACTTTTTCGTAAGGCCTGGACTTGGAGGCAATCTCGAAACAGTTGCTGAAGGCGTAGTGCTTGACGTCGTCGTCAATGATCTGCACCTGGCCTTTCTCAAAATGGGCCAGCGAGCCGAACTGGGTGGTGTACTTGAGTTGCTGCATGCGGCCTCCTGAGGGTTTCGTTTAACACGGGGAGTATTGCAAGTCTAGTGTTGCGGTGCAGAGGTTTCGGTACAAATGAAAGCGATGGATTCGTTCGTCAGGCTAGGCGCAAACCACAGCCATAGCCTTTGCTATGGCGCGGATTTGCAACGACGCATGGCGGACGAAGACGCGGTTTCATGTATC
>JANOXU010000102.1:0-6285 GCA_031418595.1 Burkholderiales bacterium | reverse complement strand
ACATGAAACCGCGTCTTCGTCCGCCATGCGTCGTTGCAAATCCGCGCCATAGCAAAGGCTATGGCTGTGGTTTGCGCCTAGCCTGACGAACGAATCCATCGCTTTCATTTGTACCGAAACCTCTGCACCGCAACACTAGCCTGACGAACGAATCCATCGCTTTCATCTGTACCGAAACCTCTGCACCGCAACACTAGCCGTCACTTGCTAACGTTCCACTTGCACTGCATGGTCAAGAAGCCTCCCACTTCACTCAAACCGTCACCGCGGCGCGCCGCCAGCGGCGGTGTTCGCGGCGTTGCACGCGCCAGCGGCCTTTCGGTGGCCACGGTGTCGCGCGCCATCAATGGCGTGCCCGGCGTGGCAGCGGCCACGCGCGACAAGGTGCCGGCCGCCGTGGCGGCCAGCGGCTTCGAGCCCAATGCCGCGGCGCGTGCGCTCTCCACTCGGCGCAGCCGCACCATCGCGGCCATCCTTCCCACGCTGGCGCATTCCATCTTCGCCAGGTTCCTGGACGGCATCGAGCGCGAGCTGGCGCTGCATGGCTATGCGCTGGTGGTGGCCACCACGGGCGGCAGCCTGGCACGCGAAGCGCTGCGCGCGTCCACGGGCGTGGCGCCGAAGCGTTGATGCTGCAACCGGTTGCATCGGCCGGCCGTGTGCGTGGCGCGCACCGGCATGGGTCAGAACCCCTGGACGTTCAACGACGCGCGTCGAGACTCCAGGCGCCAGCCCCCCAGGCGGCCAGCGTGAGCAGGCCGCCCACAACGGCGATGTTCTTGAAGAACATCAGTTGCTGCACCATCTGCTGGCCCGCGGGCACTGACCAGTAGGCGTGAAAGACCAGCGTGGCAACGAGCGTGAACGCGGCCAGCGCGAGCGCTGCCACACGGGTGCCGAAGCCGGCGATCAGCGCAATGCCGCCGCCGATTTCAAGCACGATGGCAAGCACCGCGGCCACCGTGGGCAGCGGCAACCCGGCCGATCCGATGTAGCCCACCGTGCCGGCAAAGCCGCCCAGCTTGGTGATACCTGCAGGCACAAAGAGCAGCGCCAGCAACAGGCGGCCGACCAGGGAAAGTGTGTTTTGCGAAGTGCTGTGGGATGTGGACATGAGTAGGCTGAAGCGTTGCGGGCGTTGCGAGCGAGGGATTTTGTCAGTGAGTCGTCAAGCCAGTGCCTGGATCGCCAGGCGCGCGCCCAGCAGGTGCAGGCTGTGGCCCGCGCCCTCGGGGTGGACCGCCAGCCCCATGGCCGCTGCGGCCGCCAGCACGGCATCGGGTTCGGCCACCGCCAGCGTGAAGCCGGCCACCCCTTCGTGCGGCCCCGCGCCACGGGCCACGTCCACAAACCCCTCACTCAACAGGACACGCCAGTGCGCTCCCACCCGCTGCGGCTCGGGCAGGCCGAACACGCTGGCCCAGTGCCGCGCCAATGCTTCGGGTTGGGGTGAATGCAGGGTGATGCCGCGCACGCGCTGCTGCCCGGCGCGGCCCGCTGCCACGCGCCAGTCGGGCCCGCCCCAGCGCCACGCAGGCGCAGGCCGTGGCTCATCGACCGAGACGATGGCGCCACCCACATCCTTGGGGTGCAAGTGCATGGCGCTGATGTCGGCAAGCTCCTTGCTCCACACGGTGCGCAGACCCAGTTGCGTGAAACGTTGGCGCTCGCGGGCGAGATCATCGGTTTGCAGGATCAGCATGTAGCCGCTGTCGCCGTGGCGCGCCAGGTGGCGGGCGCAGGCGCTGCCAGCTTGCACGGGGGCGATGACTTCGATGAACTGGTCGCCAAAGCAGAACACCGCGTTGTCGATGCCGAACTCGGCCACGTTCGGGTCTTGGTACGGCGGCGCCAGTTGGAATAGCGTAGCCATCAGCGCCCGGCTGGCAACCAGGTCGTGCGCGGCAAAGACGATCTGGCGGATGCGCATGGTGGTGTTCGAACTGGCGAATGGCGAAGGGCCGCGCCAGTGCGCCTACAGCGGCTTGATCATCACCTTGCGCCATTTGATCTGCCCGCCCTCGGCGCCTTGCACGCCGGGCCCGTACTGCAGGGCAAACGGGCCGCTGGCGTAGCGGCCGTTGTACAGCGTGGCGGTGAGCTGGCCGTTGAGCTTGACTGTCATGTCGGGGCCGCGCGCTTCGATCTCGTAGGTGTTCCAGCGCCCGCCGGCCTTGTTGGTGATGGGCACGGGCACGGGGGCGAAATCGACGATGCCGCCGGTGCCGAATTTCGGATCCGGGCGGATGTCCCAGATGTTCACTTCGTACGATGTGTTGGCGCCGATGTTGACCGCGTCTTGTGCGCGCATGAAGATGCCGCTGTTGGTGTTGGTTTCGGCCCAGAACTCGGCCACGAGCATGAAGTCGCCATAGGCTTGCTTGGTGACCAGGAAGCCGCCCTTGCCCTTGTCGGCCACGATGGCCCCGCCCTCAGCGCGCCAATTGGCATCGCCCACCACATTGAAGTTGGCCAGGCCTTTGTCGCCCTCGATCAAGCTTTGCCAGCCCGGGCCTGAGGTACCGGGCATGCCGGCGCAAGCTGCCAGGGTCATGGCCAGGCTGGTGGCCAGGCTCAGGGCGGCGAATGTTCTGCGATCCATCATGTGCGTCTCCAGGTTAGATGTGCCGAAGCAGGCTAAGGCGGCTTGGGTGAAAGATCAACCTGCGGAAAGCACGCGCTCGCGGGCTGGCCCGGGCTGATACCGCCTGATCGGCCGCATGCACCGTTGGCCGCGGTGGGTGCAGGGTGCAGAGCAACCTGCGCAGCGTCGTGCGCAGGCCCATTGGTGTGTTCCGACCCTAACGATTCGCCTGGCAGATAGACTCGCTTACAGCGCAGAGAATCTCCTGTGCGCACGCACAGAAGATGTGTTCGAACGAAGGGCGACTCGTGAGTGTCGGTCGATCCTGCATCCGCGAACGCTACTGGCTGACGAACGAACCACCATGAAAAATCGGCGCGAAGTCTTGGCGGCGGCGGCGTGCCTGGCGGCGTGGCCGATGCAGTTGATGGCCCAAGGCGAGGGCCGTGTTCGCCGAGTCGCTTACTTGGGGTCGAGCGGCACCAGCCGGCACTTGGTCGATGCGTTCGTTTCGAGCCTGCCGGAACACGGCTGGGTCGTCGGCAGGAACCTCACGTTTGATGCCCGCTACACAGAAGGTGATCCGGCCCGTTTGCCGGCTTTGACGAACGAGTTGTTGGCACTCAAACCGAACCTCTTCGTGTCGGCCACAGACATTTACGCCCGCGTCGCGGCAGCGGCTGGTACGGCGGTGCCGGTCGTCTTTGTGCTGGGATTTGACCCGGTGGGTCTCGGCCTGGCAAGATCGAGTACTGCGCTCGCCAATTAACGGACCAGATGACTTTTCGTCGGCATTCAAGCGCATGGCGCAGCAGGGGGAGAAGGGGGTTCTGAATATTCCCGATTCGCTGTTCTTCAAGTGGCGACAGCAACTGGCCGAAATGGCCATCCAGTACCGCCTGGCCGCCATGTTCGGCGCGACAGAGTACGCAGACGCGGGGATGCTGCTGGCCTACGGCACTGACTTCAAGGATGTATTCGTGCGTGCGGCTGGGTTGGCTGGTCGCATCCTGAAGGGCGCCGACCCCGCCAACATTCCGGTAGAACAGGCAAACACCTATGAACTCGTGGTCAACCTGCGCACTGCACGCGGCCTGGGCATTGAACTGCCACGTTCACTGACGTTGCAAGCCACTCGGGTGATCGAGTGATCAAGGCAGTCGTCCTTGGTTAGCAACCAAGCAATCGACCAAGCGGCCGCCACCTTATCTCGTTCCTTCGCCCAGTTTTGGGCTGCGTCATAGCGGCCGTTCGCCAGCACCCACTGATGGCCGATGGCTCCAGCGCAGAAGGGTGCGAATGACCACCCGATCGGCCTCAGACCTTCCCGCCTTGTTTCAACCACCACACCGGCAACTGCGTGCAATCGGCCGCCGCCAGGCCCTGTGCTGAAGCCTGCTCCAGGCTTTGCAGCGTGAGCGCCGTCAAGGGCAGGCGCACCTGGCCCAGCGCAGCTTGGGCCAGCATGGCGCGCAGGTCTTTGCTCATGGTGGCCAGGTCGACGCTCACCGCGCCATCTGTGCTGCCGCTCAAGGCCTTGGCGATCATCGGGCCGCGAACCTTCAGCATGTTGGGGCCACCCGAGGTGTCGGCCAAGATGTCGACCACGCGCGCCGGATCCAGGCCCAGCGGCTGCAACAGCGACAAGGCTTCAGACAGTGTTTGCCAATACACCATCAGTGGCAGGTTGATGGCCAGCTTCATGGTGGCGCCGGCGCCCAGGCCGCCCACGTGTTCCACGCGCCGGCACAACAGGGCCAGCAGGTCGCGCGCGCGCGCCAGGTCTTCGGCCTGGCCGCCGACAAAACCCAGCAACTTGCCTTCAGCCGCCGGGCCCACGCTGCCGCCCACGGGGCATTCCAAAAAGCGCGCGCCCCCCGCCGCCACCTGGGCGCCCAGCGCCTGCGGCTTGGCCGGCTGCACCGTGCTCATGTCGATGAACAGCCGGCCGGCCACCGGTGCGGCAAGCAGGCCATCTGCGCCGCCATAAACGGCGTCGATGGCGGCCTCATCAGTGAGGATGGTGATCACCGTGTCGCAGGCTTGCGCCAGCGCGCGCGGGCTGGCGGCCCAGGTGGCGCCAGCATCAAGCAAGGGCTGCGCGCGCGCGATGTTGCGGTTCCATACCACCACGGTCTGGCCGCTGGCGAGCAGCCGCCGAACCATTGCCGCGCCCATCTTGCCGGTGCCGGCCAAGCCGATCTTCATGGTCATCTCCTGGTGTCGTTCGGGTTGCCGCGGGGGCGGCCAACGCACTGGTTATCATAAGATAAACAAGGCGACGCCTGGTCACCGGCCACATCGGGCAGGGCTTGAAGCGCTGCCTGACTTGTCGCCCTTTTTTTGCTGCCAGGAGACCCGCATGCTGTACACCTGCACCACCGCTTGCACGGACCCCACCCACCGCCATGGCGCACGTTCGCTGGCCGCCACGGTGGCCGGCCGCAAGGCCACGGCGAGCCGGCCGATGGTCAAAACGCGCAAGGGTGGCAGCAAGGTCATCGACCTGCACTGCCACTACCTCAACCCGGCGGTCAACGCCAAGACCGCGCACCTCAACGCCAGCCAGTACGACGCCACGGTGACCTTTGCCAATGAGCTGACACGCCAGACCAACGTGCAGCAGATGGCCACGCGCGCGCCCAAGCTCACGGGCGTCACCGAGCGGCTGCGCGACATGGACAAGATGGGTGTGGACATTCAAGCCGTGTGCCCGGCGCCGTACCACTTCTTCTATTTCACCGAAGCCGGCTACGGCGCCGAGCTGGCGCGCGAAGTGAACGAGGGCATTGCCAAGCTGGTGGCCGACACGCCGGACCGTTTTGTGGGCCTGGGTTCGGTGCCGCTGCAAGACGGCGAGCTGGCCGTGCGCGAGCTTGACCATGCGGTGAAGAACCTGGGCCTGCGCGGGGTGGAAATTTGCACCAACGTGAACGGCAAGAACCTCACCGACCCGAGCCTGAAGCTGGATAAGTTCTTCGCCCGCTGTGAAGAGCTGGGCGTGCTGATCTTCATGCACCCGCTGGGCTACACGCAGGGCGAACGGCTGACCGAGCACTACTTCAACAACGTCATCGGCAACCCGCTCGAATCCACCGTGGCGGTGTCGCACCTCATCTTTGATGGTGTGATGGCGCGCCACCCAAAACTGAAGGTGTTGGTGGCGCATGGCGGGGGCTTCATCGCGCACTACTGGGCGCGCATGGACCACGCCTGGCGTGCCCGCGCCGACACGCGCACAGTCATCAAACGCAAGCCCAGCAGCTACTTGGGTAAGTTCTACTTCGACACCATCACGCACGACCCGGTGATGCTGGGCCGGTTGGTGGAGCAGTACGGCGCCGACCACGTGGTGCTGGGCACCGACTACCCCTACGACATGGCCGACGACCACCCGCTGGACACGCTGGCGCAAGTGCAGCGCCTGACCATGGCTGACCGCGAGCTGATCGCCGGCGGCAACGCGGCGCGGCTGTTGAAGCTGAAGCTGTAGTCAGCGCAGCGCTGGCGTCGAGATCGCCGCGTGCGCGGCATGCGCGGCATGCGCGGCGTTGGGCCTCTCATCCGTCAGGCGTTGGCGTGAAGGCAGACAGGTGGCCATAGCGGCCCAGATCGATGGCCGTTTCGCTGATCGCCTGGTGCAGCCGCGCGGCGCTGTGCGCTTCACCGCGGCCTTCCAGGTAGGCGCCCAGCCAGCGCGC
>JANOXU010000101.1:0-43947 GCA_031418595.1 Burkholderiales bacterium | reverse complement strand
ACATGAAACCGCGTCTTCGTCCGCCATGCGTCGTTGCAAATCCGCGCCATAGCAAAGGCTATGGCTGTGGTTTGCGCCTAGCCTGACGAACGAATCCATCGCTTTCATTTGTACCGAAACCTCTGCACCGCAACACTAGCGCTGGCCTATTCGCGCAAGAAGCGCAGCAGGTCTGTGGTCAAGCGTTCCTTGTGCGTGGCAAACAGGCCGTGCGGTGCACCTTCGTACACCAGCAGCGTGGCATCGGTGATGCCGCGCGCGGCGGCGCGGGCCGACGCTTCGATCGGCACCGTCTTGTCGTCGCTGCCATGGATGATCAAGGTGGGCACCTTGAATGCCGCCAGGTCGGGGCGGAAGTCGGTGCTGGCGAAGGATTCGGCGCAGGCCAGGGTGGCGTTCAGGCCGGCCTGCATCGACACCGTGCACGCCCATTGCAGCAACTCGTCGCTCACTGGGTGCGTCAACACGCCCACGCCGAAAAAGTCTTTGAAGAACGCGGCAAAGAATTTGGCGCGGTCTTCGACCAGGCCTTGCGCCATTTCGTTGAACGTGGCTTGCGGCGTGCCGTGCGGGTTGTCGGCGGTGTGCAGCATGTACGGCACCACTGACGCCACGAGCGCAGCCTTCACCACCGCTTTGCCGCCGTGGCGCGACATGTAGCGCGCCACCTCGCCGCCGCCCATTGAAAAGCCCACCAGCGTGGCGTCGTGCGCGCTGGTTTGTTCGATCACCGCGGCCAAGTCATCGCTCAGGGTGTCGTAGTCGTAGCCGGCCCAGGGCTGGGTTGAGCGGCCGAAACCGCGCCGGTCGTAGGCGATGGCGCGAAAGCCGGCGTCGGCGATGGCCATGGCCTGGTCGTCCCAACTGTCGGCTGACAAGGGCCAGCCGTGCAGCAAGATGACGGCCGGGCCGCTGCCCCAGTCTTTGACGTAGAGCTGGGTCTTGTCTGATGTGTTGACGGCGTTCATCACGCATGCTCCAGGTGGCAGGGGCGCACCTTGTGGCGCGCCCCTGAGGGTCAGGTCAACGGCGCAGGGTCACCGGTGTCATCGGCCGGCACCAAGAAGGTGTCGCGGATGATCAATGGCTCCGAGGTCTCGTCGTTCAGCCCTAGCGTCATGATGTAGTTCACCAACGCCGTGCCGCTGGCGCCGGCGCTGTCCGGCACCTCGGTGGCGGCCGGTGGTGTGACGACGACTTCATCATCCTCGTCATGCCAACAACCCGCCAGGGCCACGGCTGCCATCAGGGCCACACCGGCCAAGAGTTTTCGGTTGGTCTTCATGTTGGCCTCACGGGAAGACCGTGCCGGCGGCAGCGGTCGGGTTCAGGTTGCCGGGCAGCGGTGTGGTGAGGTACGGGAAAGTCACCCCATAGTTAGCCGCCGTCTTGCGCACACCATCGGTCAGCGCCAGCGCGCCGGCCGGTGCATCGGCCGGTCTGCAGCCCACCTTCAGCGTGTCGGTGGCACCCGTCAATACGCACAGCGCACCCATGGCCACGCGCAGTGAAAGATCCACCACGTCGTCAGCCGGGCGGCGGCCGTTCGGGAAGCCGGCGTTGTCGCCCGCCGCCACGCCCAGCGGGTTCTGCGCCCCGGCCGCGGTGACGGCAATCGAGGTGTTCAGCCGCAGCAGGTCAGCCAGCACCACCGTGGTGGGTTGGTTCACGCCGCTGATGCCCTTCAAGAACACGTTGACCAAGTCGGTGCGCGGGAAGTTGGTCGGCGCCAGGGCCGATGGGAACAGCGTCTGGATCAGCGACGGCAACACCGGGTTGGTGACGTAGTCGCTGAAGTTGGCGGCATCGTTCTTCGGCTTGGAGGCGTTGAACTTGTCCTTGTCGTCCAGGCCGATGATCAACTCGTTGACCAGCGGCATGCCCAGGCGCGACACCTGCGTCCAGGCACCACCGCTGCGCGCCACCTTGCCGATGCCCGTGGGCGGCGACCCATCAAGCACCCGGCCCTGGCGCACGCTGGCGGTGGTGAAGGCGCCGATCACCGGGTCGGTGCCGGCCGTCAAGCAGGCAATCGGCAGCTCCATGGCCAACGTGCTCACGTTCTTGCCTTCAAGGTCGTTGTTGTTGCCGCCCACTTCCGGGCCCAGCGGGTTCAGGTTGAACAGGTCGAAGGCCTTGCCCACGGCAATGTAGAACGGCTCCTTGCGCTGCCCGACGAACACCTTGCCCGGCGTGTTGCAGCCGGGGATGTTCACCTCGTAGATGTGCTGGTTGGCGTAGGTGGCGTAACCCGTGGCGCTGGTGAAGGTCTTGTCGCCGATGTTGTCCACCGGCTTGTCGAACTCGGCGCCACCGCCGGCCACCTTGGTCACGCTGCTGCGCGTGGGGTTGCGCCGGCCATTGCGCAGCACATCGATGGTGAAGGTTTCGCGCACATTCAGTGCCGCGGGGTTCACACCGGCCAGCGTGCCACTGTTGATCAACGGAATCTTGACCGGCTTGCCGCCCACCGTGAGCGTCTGCGCCTTCGAGGTGTTGGTGAAGCGGAACTGGAAGGTGATGTCCTCCACCGCGTCACCGTTGTTGTCGAGGTGGATTTCGTACAGCCCACCCGGGTTGAACATGTAGAAGTTGGGCCCGCCTTGCGGATCCTGGAACGGCTGGTAGTTGGCCAGGATGGTGACGTAGTTCTGACGCCCGGTTTCGTAGCTGCGGAACATGTACAGGTCGGTCGCATCAAGTTGCGCTTGGCCGCTGATGAACGGCGCTTCGCGGTGGCTGGATGCATGAGCCGCGGGCACGCCGGCTGCTAGGGCACACAGGGCCACGCCCAACGGGCCGACGGCTCGGTTCAAGGCTGATCGGGTGGAAGGACGGTACTGCATGCACATCTCCTAACAAAAGGGTTGACTGGCGTGGGCACGGGCATGGTGTGTTTCCCCGTGCCTACAAGACCTCTTGGCCCCGAGAGCATCGGGTTCCGGCAACGACCGTAGTTTTGAGAATTGATGCGGTCAGTGCGATGGCGCACATTGCGCGGAACTAACCGCCGACGTCACTTTAATCAGGTGTTGTCTTACAGCCAGCGGCGAAGTCGTCTCACGCGCGTGCGTGTTCGCGGGCCGGCGCGGGCCCGCTGCCGGCGCCCGAAGCCGTGCCGGCGGACTCAGGCGCGGAACTGCTTGGCCGCGAAGGCCCAGGCCATGCGTGAGGCGTCGGGGCCCTGGCTGTCGCTGAAGGGTGTGCTGGGCGCCCCGCCACTCCAGGCGTGGGCCAGGCGCTGCACCGCGACCAGGGTGGCCACGGTGCTGCCCGGGCGCTTGAACTCCGTCACCGTCATGGCATGGCGTTTGCCGCGCTGCACGGTGCGTGCCGGGGCGGGCTGCGCCAGCGCTGCGCTGGCCCAGGCCTGCGCCGCGGCCAGGCCGTTGTGCGGCGCCACCACGGCGTCGGCCGCACCGTGGATCACCAACAGCGGCGGCCAGGTGGCAGCCATCGTCTCGGGCGTGGCCGCCAGCGGCAAGGTGGCGCGGCGGCCGTTCATCGCACTCAGCGCCGACACCGTGGAGTGCGCCGTGCCCGGCGCAATGCCGGAGTGCATCACCAGCGCCTTGAAGCGCGCCGGGTGCCGCGTGACCAGCAGCGCGGCCATGCTGGCACCGGCCGACAGGCCGGCAATGGCCACGCGCGTGCGATCCACCGGGTGCAGCAAACAGACCTGGTCGATGGCGGCCATGATCAGTGCCGCTTCGCCCTGGGCGCGCCCCGAGCGCGTGTCAAACCAGTTCCAGCATGCTTGAGCGTTGGCCAGGCGATCCTGTTCCGGGTACAGCACCAGAAAGCGCTCGCGCGTGGCCACGTTGTTCATGCGCGTGCTGGCCGCAAAGGTGTTCGCGTCCTGGCCGCAACCGTGCAGCATCACCATCAAGGGCAAACGTTCGCCGAGGGCCACGCCGGCCGGGCGGAACAGCCTGAAGCGCCGCGCGCCCGTGGCGCCCATTGCCACGCCAACCAGCCAGGTGGCGCCGGCCGCTGGCGCCACGCGCCGGGTTGGCGTGGCCCGTTTTGCCTGGCCCAGCGCCTGCGCGGCGCAGCGGCTGGCCAGGCGCGTGAACAGCTTGGCGGTGCGCTGGAACGACTTGGCCCAACTCGGCGTACGCACGCGTTTTGTCATGCGCCGATTTTGTGGTGTGGTGTCGTGCGGTTAATTCGACGGTGGCTTTTCGCTGCCTCTATGATCCCGCGCATGCACGTCATACCAAGCTTGTTGCCGGTCATTCACCGCCACATCACGAGCCCGCTCGGGCACCCGCGCGCGCGGCACCAGCGAGCGCTGGCTGGCTGGAAGGGTTGAGCCGATGCGCGACGACCCCGCCCGGCTGGCGCAGCTGCGCAGCCTGTTGATCCTGGACTCCACGCCGCAGCGCGCCTACGACGACATCACGCGCTTGCTGGCCACCGCGCTGGCCGTGCCGATCACCATGGTCAACCTGCTTGACGCGCAGCGCGACTGGTTCAAGTCCTGTGTCGGCCTGCCGCAAACGCAATCGCCTGCGGCCACGTCATTTTGCGAAGCCTTTTTTAACTCCGGCGATGACCTGATCGTGGCTGAAGACACGCTCCACGACGCGCGTTTTCAACTCCATCCCCTGGTGGCGGGTGCGCCGTTCATCCGCTTCTATGCCGCCGCCCGGTTGCGGCTGAACGGCCACACCGTGGGCACGCTGTGCGCATACGACCTGCAACCCCACCGCGTGACACCCGAGCAGCTCGACCAGCTGCGCACGATGGCCGGCGCGGTGGTTGAACTGTTCAGCCGACGCGCGGCCGGCGGCCTGGCAGACGGCGCCTGAGAGCGCCGCCCAAAGGGTGCGCGCTGTGGGGGCTGTGGGTGATTTGCGCCGCCGCCCACGCGGCCAGTTCCTACACGTGCAAGCGGCGGCGTTGACTGTTCAGCGCCCGTTGGCAGGCAGATGATGGGCACCAGTCCACTCAACTGGAATGCCATGAACCACCCTGCTGCCGTGCCGGTGCAACACCTCACGCTCGCGCTGATGGGCACGCTGCCGCCACACCGCAGACGCCTGGCGGCGAGCATGCTGGGCAGCGCCGCCCACCGGTCGCCGCGCCCGCCCAGCGACGAACCCGACGACTTCGAGCCAGGGTCGTTGCCGGTCGAACCCGATCAAGGCCCGGTGCCCGCAGACATCCCGCAAGACCCGGAATATGACCGCGTGGTGGAGCCTGAAGACTGAACGCACCGAGTCAAGCTCGCAAAGCTATTTGGGGCGCGGCCATTCGAGTTTTTTGCCGGGCTGGCTGAGCTGGCCGGCGCGCAGCAGCTTCACGGCCTGCACCACCGCCCGCGCGACGTTGCGTGTTTCTTCCTGCATCGGCTGGTCGCGGTCGAGCGCATCGTGGCTGTTGTAGTAGGGCTCGAAGTAGCCGATGTAGCGGTCGAGTTTGGCCGCCGCACCGGCCTCAATCAGTCCCATCCAATCAAGCCAGTCCGTCAGGTTGCGGCGGTGGGCTTCGACGCCGGCCACGTCGCCATGCACCACCACGCCATAGGCCCGGCCGGCCACATGCTTCGGGTAGTCCCAACCCTGTTGTTCAATGCGTTTGGCTTGCGCCACTTTCTTGCCGTGCGTGCTGGTCGGGTCGGGGTTGCCGCCATCGGCACAGACCATGCGGTCGATCATCAGCTTGAGCGGGCCGGGCGACTGGTACCAGTACGTGGGCGCCAGAATGATCACGCCATGCGCGGCCACCCAGCGCTCATAAATCTCGGCCATCCAGTCGTCAGCCTGGTTCAGCGCATGGTTCGGGTAGCAACTGCAAGGCCAGTGGCACAGCGGCATGGCGCTGGACACACAGCCCTTGCACGGGTGGATGTTGCGGCCGTATTCAGACGTCACCAAGCTGAGGTCCAGCACATCGGCCTGCATGCCGGCGCGCTGCACCACGTGCCGGGCCAGCTCGGTCAGGCGCCAGGTCTTGGAGACTTCACCGGGGCAGGTGCCGTCGTTGCGCGCGCTGCCACAAATCAACAGCACGCGCGAAGGTTCGGCGCTGTCGCCCCAGCGTTTTTGCGCCGCCTTCAAGCGCTTGCGCGTGTCCAGCCACTGCAGCGAAATCTCGTACGTCGGGTCGGCAAAGCCGCGGCCGGCAGGCTGGGTGATGGGCGCCTTGCGGCCTTCTTGCAGCGCGGCCCAGGCAATGTCCTCGAGCCGCGCGATGGCGTCATGCTCGACAGCGAATGCGGGGTCATGGAAGCGCAGGCTGAAGCGCTCGTGAAACTGCGCGCGCGTCAGCGCGGCAGGGGCTTGGCCGGTGCGAATCTTCGTCACGTTGCATCCTGGTGGGTGGCGGATCGGTGGGCGCGCGCTGCCGCACCGCCACAACATGTTCGTGAACGGCCTGTGCCCAGGTCTGTTCGCCAACGCACAGAGCGGGCGGTGAACGTGGCGCACGCTGGGGCGCAACACTCAAGGCTGTTTCATGACCCAGACAACGAACACACCGCCACCGCCGGGCCAACCGGGCAGCCAAGACCCACCGGCAACGGGCCCCAGCCCCGGCCTGTCTTTGCCGCATGAGCGCGACCAATCGACCGACAGCGCGGCCAGCGCGCCCGACCCGGTGATACAGCAAGCCAAGCGCGACCTCGACGCCGGTTTGGTCGATACCGACATGCGCGCCACGCCCGGCCTGGATGCGAAGCAGCGCGCCAAGCTGGTGCCGGGCGGCGGTGGCACCCCTGGCGCTGCCGGTGGCTGACAACCGCACGCGCCGCTGCGCGCCGAGCGGCGCCGTGCCAGTGGGCGGGCGCTGCGGGGTCAGCCAGGCGGTGGGTCGATCCACTCGATTGCTCGTCTAGACAGGTGGTGCTTGAAGTCGGCCAGCGGAATGACTGTTGAGCCGTGCGTGGGCCCGTCGCTCCAACTGATGGTGGCGTCAAGCGCCGTCACTTCCACCTCGCAAGGGCCCTGGCGGATGGTGATGTTCGGGCCATCGCCTTCGCGGTACTCGACCTTGCCCGTGATGCGTGCGCTTTGGGCCATGGTGGCTCCGGTGAAAGCCGAGCAGTCTGCGCGTGCCCCCGCGCCAGCGCAGCAAGGCGGCGCCGCGTTCGCGGGTAGTCGCCTTCCTACCCGCTGCGCAATGTGCGCTGGGCCACAGACCGCGCGCCGGCGCCACCTTAAAAAGGCGCAGCAGGTGGGCCGCCGTGTCGGGCGAACCACGTGCTTTTTGCCGGCCGCTGTGGCGCGCCGGCGCCACATTCACCTGTGCAGAAAAGGAACCCAGCATGACCAAGCCCACCGTCACAGCGCCAAGCGTGCCGGCCACCCTTGCGCAACAGCAGGCCGCCTTCACAGCCGAAGGTTCACCGCCCCCGGGAAAGGTGTTGACCGCTGGTGCGGTGGCGCCGCGCGACCGACCCAGTGAGGCCGCTGCACGGCCCAGGTCGATACGCGGAACGATCACCTTGAAGCGCGCCAGCGCCAGCAAGTAGCCACCGAACGGAAAGCCCAACCATGAAGCCACAGCAAGCCACGAAGTCAACGCCCAAGCCGGCCGCCGCCAGCCCGGCCAAGCCGGGTGCGGCCGCGAGCGCAACCGAGCGGACCTTGACCACCAACCAAGGGGTGCCCATAGGCGACAACCAGCATTCGCTCAAGGCCGGCCTGCGCGGGCCCACGCTGCTGGAAGACTTCATCCTGCGCGAGAAGATCACGCACTTCGACCACGAGCGCATTCCCGAGCGCATCGTGCATGCGCGCGGCTCGGCCGCACACGGTTTCTTCGAGGCCTACAAACCCTTGACGGAACTCACCCGCGCCGCACCGTTCCAGGCTGCGGGCAAGCTGACGCCGGTGTTCGTGCGCTTTTCCACCGTGGCCGGCGAACGCGGCTCGGCCGACACCGCACGCGACGTGCGCGGCTTCGCGGTGAAGTTCTATACCGATGAAGGCAACTGGGACCTGGTGGGCAACAACATCCCGGTGTTCTTCATTCAAGACGCAATGAAGTTCCCCGACCTGATCCACGCCGTGAAGCCCGAGCCGCACAACGGCATGCCGCAAGCGGCGTCGGCGCACGACACTTTCTGGGACTTCGCTTCGCTGATGCCCGAGACGCTGCACACGCTGCTGTGGGTGATGTCCGACCGCGGCATTCCACGCAGCCTGCGCATGATGCAAGGCTTCGGCGTGCACACCTATCGGCTGGTGAATGCCCAGCGGGAGTCAAGCTTCGTCAAGTTCCACTGGAAGCCGAAGTTAGGCACGCATTCACTGGTGTGGGACGAAGCGGTGAAGATCGCCGGCGCCGACCCGGACTTCCACCGCCGCGACCTGTGGGAAGCCATCGAAGCCGGCGAATACCCCGAATGGGAGCTGGGCCTGCAAATCTTCACCGAAGCGCAGGCCGAAGGCTTCAGCTTCGACGTGCTCGACGCCACCAAGCTGATCCCCGAAGAGCTGGTGCCGGTGACGCCGGTGGGCCGCATGGTGCTCGACCGCAACCCCGACAACTTCTTCGCCGAAACCGAGCAGGTCGCCTTTTGCACCGCGCACGTGGTGCCGGGCATCGACTTCAGCAACGACCCGCTGCTGGCCGGGCGCATCCACTCGTACATCGACACGCAAATCACGCGGCTGGGCGGCGCCAACTTCCACGAACTGCCGATCAACGCGCCCAAGGTGCCGGTGCGCAACAACCAGCGCGACGGCCTGCACCGCTTGGCCGTGCCGCGCGGGCGCGTGGCCTACGAGCCCAACTCGCTGGGTGGCGGCTGCCCGTTCCAGGCTGGCGGCGCCGGTTTCGTGTCGTTCCCGCAGCCGGTGGCTGGCGACAAGCTGCGCGGCAAGCCCGAGAAGTTTGCCGACCATTACACCCAGGCCACACTGTTCTACAACAGCCAAACGGCGGTGGAGCAAGCGCACATCGTGGGCGGCTTTCGCTTCGAGCTGAGCAAGCTCACAGTGCCGGCGATCCGCGAGCGCATGGTGGCTTCGCTGGTTAACGTTTCAGAGCATCTTGCTGCGGCCGTGGCTCAGGGCTTGGGCATTGAGGTGCCACCGGCCATGGCCAGGGTGTTGGCGCAGCCGGCCAAGCCCGAGGTCACCCAGTCGCCCAAGTTGTCGCTCACAGCACTGCCTGGTGACGGCGGTGTGCGCACGCGCAGCGTGGCCATTTTGTTGGCCGACGGTGTGGACGGCGCGTCGATCCTGGCCATGCAGGCGGCCTTGCACGCAGCGGGCGCCACCACGCATTTGATCGCCTCGCGCCTGGGGCCGGTGCGCTGCACCCAAGGTGCACCCCTGCACGCCAGCGCCACGTTCGAGAACGCCGCGCCGGTGGTGTTCGACGGCCTGGTGCTGCCCGACGGTGCGCCGGCACTGGCCAAACTGGGCGGCTATGTGGAGGTGATGAACTTCATCTCCAACCAGTACTGGCATGGCAAGACCATCCTGGCGCTGGGTGCCTCGCAGGCGCTGCTCGAGCGTGCCGGCGTGGCGGCCACGCTGCCCGGCGGCCAGGGCGACCCGGGCATCTTGCTTGGCGCGGCCGCTGCGGCCGAGCAGGCGGCGGCCCAATTCATTGCCGCGCTGGGCAAGCACCGCCACCCCGAGCGCGAAGTTGCGATGGCGGCGCGCTGACCGATGCACATCGTGGGCATCGGCACGGCGCAGCCGCCGCAGCGCTACACCAAGGCCGAATGCCTGGCGGCGTTCGAGCGCTCGGCCTGGTTCGCGCGGCTGGACGAACGCGCCCACCTGATCGCACGCACCGTGCTTCAGCGCGACAACGGCATCGACGCGCGCCACCTTGCCGTGGCCGCACTCGACGAGGTGTTCACGATCGACCCCAACACCCTGGCGCAGCGTTTCGCCATTCACGCGCCCGCATTGGCGGCGCAGGCCGCGGCGCGCGCGCTGGCCCAGGCCGCCCTGGCACCGGCCCAGATTGACGCCGTGATCGTGAGCACCTGCACCGGCTACTTGTGCCCGGGATTGAGCGGCCATGTTGCGCAACGCCTGGGCCTGCGTGCCGATGTGCAGGCGTTCGACCTGGTGGGCCAGGGTTGCGCTGCGGCGCTGCCCAACATGCAGCTCGGCCAAGCCTTGCTGGCGAGCGGGCGCTGCGAGCAGGTGCTGTCAGTCTGCGTCGAAGTGAGCAGCGCGGCGATGTACCTGGATAACGATCCAGGTGTGCTGATCAGCGCCTGCCTGTTTGGCGACGGCGCCGGTGCCGCGGTGCTGTCGCGCGACACCCGCACGCACGGGCGACGGATCGCGTGGCAAGACAGCACCTCGCTGCTGGAGCCGGCCCATCGCAGTGCGTTGATGTTTGAGCAGCGCGACGGCATGTTGCGCAACGTGCTCACGCGCGCCGTGCCCGAGTTGGCGGCCGAGTATGCGCAGCGCGTGCTGGCCACCGTGCTCGGCCGTGCCGGCCTGCACCCCGGCGAGGTGAACGCCTGGATCATGCATGCCGGTGGCCGCGACGTGCTGCAGGCGCTGCAACGCCGTCTGGAGCTGCAACCCGAAGACCTGCGCCACAGCGCGGCGATGCTGCGCGAGCACGGCAACCTGTCCAGCGCGTTCGTGTACTTCGTGCTCGAAGCGGCGTTGGCTGATGGGGCGCCGGGCGGCTGGTGGTGGCTGTCGTCATTCGGCGCCGGCTTCAGTTGCCATGGCGCGTTGTTGCGGGTGCCGTGATGCGGCAGGCGGCGTGATGACCGTGCACAGGCTCGTGGCCGCGGAGGCGCTTGACCATTTGCCGGCGCACGACCCGGCGGCGCAGCGTTCGCGCCGCGACCTGGTGCGCGTGCACTGGGCGATGGGCACGCGCTCGATCATGGCCCGCGGCTGGCAAGCCTTGGTGCCCACGCCACGCTCGCGTGCGCCGCTGAAGATATTGGAGCTGGGTGCCGGCGACGGCACGCTGTTGCTGGGCGTGGCGCGCGCGCTGGTGCCGGCCTGGCCGCAGGTGCAGCTGACCCTGCTCGACCGCCAGGCCCTCGTCAGCCCGGCCACCCGGGCTGGTTTTGCGGCACTGGGCTGGCGCACAACGGTCGAGGTGACTGACGCGCTCGACTGGGCCGCGCGCCGCAGCGGCGTGTCGTCGCATGCACACAAGCCGGCCTGGGACCTCATCACCACCAGCTTGTTCTTGCACCACTTTGAAGGCCCGGCGCTGGCCCTGTTGCTGGCGGGTGTGGCCGTCAACGGCCAACGTTTCTTCGCTTGCGAGCCGCACCGCGGCTGGCTGGCCCGGGCCGGCAGCCACCTGGTGGGCGCCTTGGGCGCCAATGCCGTGACGCGGCAAGACGCCGTGTTGAGCGTGGCCGCCGGCTTTCGCGGCACGGAGCTGACGCAGCGCTGGCCGGCCGCGCACGGCGCCTGGCATTGCCGGGAACATGGCGCCGGCCTGTTCAGCCACTGTTTCAGCGCCCAGCGCAGCCAGGGGGTGTGATGTTGACCGTGCCGCGGCAGAGGTATGACGCCATCATCGTCGGCGCTGGCCCGGCGGGTTCCACCGCGGCGATCTTGCTGGCGCGCGCCGGCTGGGAGGTGGCGTTGGTTGAAAGCCAGCGCTTTCCTCGCCCCAAGGTGTGCGGCGAATGCATCGCCGCGAGCAACCTGCCGTTGCTGGATGCACTGGGCATTGGAGCGGCGTTCGAGGCCACTGCGGGCCCGTCGCTGCGGCAAGTGCAGCTGTTGCGTGGCGACAGCGCCGTCACGGCCGCTTTGCCCGCGGCGAGCCCCGCGCGCCACCCCTGGGGCCGCGCGCTGGGACGTGAGACGCTTGACGCGCTGCTGCTGGAACAGGCGCGCGCCATGGGCGCTGACGTGCTGCAACCGTGCCGGGTGCAGGCCATCCTGGGCCACGCCGGCGCCTGGCACTGCGAGCTGCGCGCGGTGGATTCGGCCACGCTGCTGCGGCTGCGCGCGCCGGTGGTGATCGACGCCCATGGTTCGTGGGAGGAGCTGCCTTCGACGCGCGCGCAGCGCGGGCTGTCGCGCGGCGCGGCCGACCTGTTCGCCTTCAAGGCCACCTTCAAGGGTGCGGCATTGAGTGAAGGTGCGATCAGTGTCTTGGCACTCGATGGTGGCTATGGCGGCATGGTTGTGGGCGACGGCGGGCTGACCACCGTGGCCTGCTGCATCCGGCGCGACCGGCTGAGCGTCTTGCGCGGCGCCGCACCCGGCCTGCGCGCCGGCGACGCGGTGCAGGCCTGGTTGCAGCGCGAATGCGGTGGCGCGCGCGACGCCTTGAACGGCGCCGTGCGCGTCGGGCCCTGGCTGGCCTGTGGGCCGCTCGACACCGGCTTGCGCGTACGCGCCGATGATGAGCATTTCAGAATCGGCAACGCCGCGGCCGAGGCGCACCCGATCCTCGGCGAAGGCATCAGCATGGCGCTGCAATCTGCGGCCCTGCTGTGTGCGCTGTTGCTGCGCCACCAAACGGCACTGCTCGCGCCGGGCGCCGCGGTTCAGGCGCAGTTGCAACGCGAGTACGCGGCGCAGTGGCGACGCCAGTTTGCGCCCCGCCTGCGGCTGGCTGCGGTGTTTGCGCATGCCGCCATGCGGCCGGCCTGGGCCGCGGTGTTGATCAAGCTGGTGCGGCGCTGGCCGGGGCTGTTGACGCACGGCGCGCGCTGGGGTGGCAAGGTGCAGCCGGCCGGCGCCATCGGCCCCAGCCGTGCGGCGCTGCGCAGCGCCTCCACCGCAGCCCCGGACAACCCGCCCACCGGCCCCGCTGTGGCCACCCCAGGCTGGCTGCCCGCAGTGGTGATCAAGGACGGTGGCAAAGCCGCACACCCTGTCGGCAAAGCCGCACACCCTTGACACCATGCCACGAAAGGAATGACATGAGCCGCACCTTGGAGCGCTTGCGCCACATCTTGATCACCGACTACAAGCTGGCACCCGAGCGCCTGGGGCTGGATGCCACCCTGGCCGATCTGGGCATTGATTCCTTGGGCACGGTTGAGCTGCTCTGGAGCATTGAAGATGAGTTCAAGATCAAGCTGCCCACCCAGCCTGTGGAACTGGCCACCTTGGGCGACGTGGTTCGCTTCATTGATGAACTCGTGGTGGTGACCGGCGCCCGCGCACTGCCCGCGCCAGAGCTGGCACCGGTGCTGCGCGCGACATGAGGCGCGTGGCGGTCAGCGGCATCGGCGTCGTCTCGCCGCTGGGTAACGACTGCGCGCAGTTGTTCGCCAATGCACAGGCCGGACTCAGCGGCGTTCAACTGCTGGACATGCCCTTTGCGACCCGACTCGCCGCACCGCTGGCGGCCACGGCGCAGTTTGACGAGGCGCAACACTTCGATGCCACGCGGTTGCGCATGCTCGACCGCTTCAGCGCCATGGCCTTGTTTGCGGCGAACCAGGCCGTGGCCGCATCGGCCGACGCACTGGCCGGGCTGGACCTGGCTCGCGCCGGTGTGTTCGTGGGCACCGGCATGGGCGGCACGCTCAGCATGGACGCCGGCTACAAGACGCTGTATGGCGACCAGTCCGACCGCATCAAACCCTTCACCGTGTTGATGGGCATGAGCAACGCGGCGGCGGCGTGGATCGGCATCGAGCACCAACTCACCGGCCCGAACCTGACCTATTCCACCGCGTGTTCATCGTCGGCGGTGGCGCTTGGTGAGGCCTGGCTGCGCGTGGCCAGCGGCCAGCTCGACCTGGCCCTTGCCGGTGGCGCAGAGGCGCCGTTGTCGCCGGGCTCGCTGAAGGCCTGGGAGGCCTTGCACACCTTGGCCACGGCAGATGCCGCCCAGCCTTCAGCGTCGTGCCGGCCATTTTCAAAAGACCGCACCGGCATGGTGTTGGGCGAAGGCGCGGCCATGCTGGTCATTGAACCGTGGGAGCGGGCGCGCGCGCGGGGTGCTCACATCCTGGGCGAGATCATCGGCTACGGCTTGTCGAACGATGCCCAGCACATCACGCGGCCGAGCATTGCCGGGCAGGTGGCGGCGATGCGTGCGGCGCTGCAATCGGCTGGCAGCGCGGTGCAAGACATCGACGCCATCAATGCCCACGGCACCGGCACGCAGGCCAACGATGTGACCGAGACAGCGGCGATCCGGGTGGTGTTTGGTGAACATGCGCCGCGCATGCCCATCAGCGCCACCAAGGCCATGCACGGCCACTTGCTCGGCGCGGCCGGCGCGCTGGAATGTGTGTTGTCGCTACTGGCCATGCAACACGCCGTGGCCTTGCCCACGATGCACCTGCGCGTGAGCGACCCCGACTGCGACCTCGACTACGTGCCCAACCAGGCACGCGCCAACGTGCCGGCGCGCACCATGCTGTCGAACTCGTTTGCCTTTGGTGGCGCGAACGCGGTGCTGGTGCTGCGCGCGGCGGGTTGAGGAATCGCGCGCAGTAGACTGCCTGAACGATGATGCGGCGCCAGCCGGCGCGGCCTGGAGGGCAATGCCATGCATGACCTGGTGATACGCGGCGGCACGCTGGTCGACGGCAGCGGCGCGCCGCGCTTCAACGGCGATGTCGCCATCGACGCCGGCCTCATCACGCAAGTGGGCGGCCGCGCCGGCGCGGGGCGGCGTGAACTCAATGCCGCGGGCGCGCTGGTCACGCCAGGCTGGGTGGATGTGCACACCCATTACGACGGCCAGGTGACGTGGGACCCTTACGTCACCCCGTCTTCGTGGCATGGCGTCACCAGCGTGGTGATGGGCAATTGCGGTGTCGGCTTCGCGCCGGTCAAGCCCGAGCGGCGCGACTGGTTGATCGGCCTGATGGAAGGCGTGGAAGACATTCCCGGGGCCGCTCTGGCCGAAGGCATTGACTGGGAATGGGAAACCTTCGCGCAGTACCTCGACGCCTTGGCGCGCAAGCCGCTGGCCGTGGACGTGGGCACCCAGGTGCCGCATGGCGCGCTGCGCGTGTACGCCATGGGTGAGCGCGGCGCGGCCGAAGACAGCGTGGCCACAGCGGACGACATTGTCGCCATGGCGGCGGAATTGCGCGCCGGCCTGCGTGCCGGGGCGCTGGGGTTTTCAACTTCGCGCACGCTGATTCACCGTGGCGCTGATGGCGTGCTGGTGCCGGGCACGAATGCCAACCGCGAAGAAGTGTTCGGCCTGGGCCGCGTGCTCGGGCAAGAACGCCGCGGCGTGTTCCAGATGACCAGCAACCACATCGACATGCCGGCCGAGACGCAGTGGATGATGGACCTGGCGCGCGAAACCAAACGCCCGGTGCTGTTCAACCTGCAACAGATCGACCAGGCGCCCGACCTGTGGCAAAGCCTGGTGGCCAAGCTGGATGAGGCCCGTGCGCAAGGCGTGCCGCTGATCGGCAGCATCCCTGGCCGGCCGGCGGGCGTGTTGTACGGCTGGCGTGCATCGTCGCACCCGTTTCATTTCCACGGCACCTGGCGTGAAGGAGTTAACGATTCAATCGAGGCACGCGTCGCCCGACTGCGCCAGCCCGAGGTGAAGGCGCGCTTGCTGGCCGAAGTACCGGAGCTGAAAGACCCGCGTGCGGCCTTCATGCTGCGCAGCTTTGACAAGATGTACCGCATCGACCCCGCAGCGCCGAACTATGAGCCCGCACCCGACGAACACGCCGCGGCCGTGGCGCGCGCGCGAGGTGTGAGCCCGTTCGAGGTGGTGTATGAGTGGTTGATGGCCGATGGCGGCGCGGGCCTGATTTACTTTCCGATCTTCAACTACAGCTACCACGATTTCTCGCACCTGCACCAGTTGCTGCAACACCCGCAAACCATGATCAGCCTGGGCGATGGCGGCGCGCACGTGGGCTACATCACCGATGCCGGCCTGCCCACGTTCATGCTCACGCACTGGACGCGCGACCGCAGCCGCGGCCCGCGGCTGGCGCTGGAAGACATCGTGCGCCGGCAAACGTCGCACACCGCTTCGGTGTTTGGGCTGAACGATCGCGGCCTGCTGCGCGCGGGGTTCAAGGCCGACATCAACCTGATCGACTACGCACGCTTGAGCTGCGACGCGCCGTACATGGCCTACGACCTGCCGGCCGGCGGCAAGCGGCTGCTGCAAAAGGCGCGCGGCTACCTGGCCACGCTGGTGGCCGGGCAGACCATCTACGAAAACGGTGAAGCCACCGGCGCCTTGCCGGGGCGCTTGCTTCGCGGCGGCGTGTAAGGCCGCTCGCGGTGCGAGCGACTCACCGCACTCAGCCACACTGGGAGTTCACGCCATGCAGTTGCCGACATCATTTGCCCTGGCGCTGGCCCTGGGTGGCGCCGCACTCACAGCCTTGCCCGCTGCGGGCCAAAGCTGCCAGGCACGCAGCGCGGCGCAGCAGACGACGCTGATCGAGCTGTACACCTCGGAAGGCTGTGACTCTTGCCCGCCGGCGGATCGCTTTGCCTCCAGCTTGAATGGCCGCGCTGACGTGCTGGTGGCCGCCTTTCACGTCGACTATTGGGACCGGCTCGGTTGGAAGGACCGCTTCGGCGACCCCCGCTTCAGCCAGCGCCAGGCAGCGCAGCGTGTGCATTCCGGCGCGCGCTTTGAGTACACGCCGCAGTTGCTGTTGAACGGCCGCGACTGGAAGCGCGGCGCCGTGTTGCCCAAGGCCACGCGCGACGCCGTGGTGGCCGTCAGCCTGCAACGCCAGGGGGATGAAATGGTGCTGGCCACGGTGCAGGCGCTGCGCGGCGCGCCGCCGCAGTTGGGCCTGTGGTGGGCGGCGCTGGAAGACGGCCATGCCAGCGTGGTGAAGACCGGCGAGAACAGCGGCCACACCTTGCGCCACGACCATGTGGTGCGGCGCTATGAGCAACTGCCGGCCTGGAACACGAACGAAACGCCAAGCCTCAACCTGGGCGCACCGCGCCGCGGTGAAGCCGGCCGGCGCGTGCGCACCCTGGTGGTGGTGACCGATGGCGCCAGCGGCGCGCCTTTGCAGGCGGTGCAGCTGGACTGCTGAAGAAGGTGTGAATAAACCTACTGCGCGGCCCGATCTTGCGACTGTGACCCGGGCCGGAGGCCCAGCTCCTCGCCAGGCACAAACAGTCCTCAGGTCTGTTTGTGCCTGGCGCAGTGCGTCGCCGTACGTCTAGTACGGCTGCGCTTCTCGCCGCAACCTCGGGTCGCTCGCTACGGTTTCTTTCACACCTTCTGGGCTACTTCGTCTTCGGCGGCTCGGGTTTGGTTTCAGGCGTCTTGGGCATGTCGCCGATGACGCTTTTGACCGGGCAGACCGAAAACGCCGGGCACTTCTTGCAGCCAACGGCGATGGCAATGGGGCACAGCGTCATGGTCGTTCCTTGTCGAGCCTGGGGCGGCTGAGCATACGCGCCGCAGCGCGGCGTTCAAGCTGCGGCGCTACGAGCGTTCGCGCATCAGGGTGCTCTTGCCGAACAGACTTTCAATCAAATCCACCGCCAGCTCGGCGGTCTTGTTGCGCACGTCCAGCGCCGGGTTGAGTTCCATCACGTCCAGGCTGGCCATGCGGCCGCTGTCGGCAATCATTTCCATGCACAACTGCGCCTCGCGGTAGCTGGGCCCGCCGGGCACCGTGGTGCCCACGCCGGGGGCGATGTCGGGGTCGAGAAAGTCGACGTCAAAGCTAACGTGCAAATGCGTGTTGGTGTCGAGCGTGGCCAGGGCGAGTTCCATCGTGTGGCGCATGCCCATCTCGTCGATGTAGCGCATGTCGAAGACTTCCAGGCCCTGTTCATGCACGAAGCGCTTCTCTCCGGCATCCACACTGCGAATGCCGATCTGGCGGATCCACTTCGGGTTCAGCACCGGCACCTGGCCACCGATTTCGATCAAGGCCTGCGGGCCATGGCCGCACAGGCAGGCCACCGGCATGCCGTGCAGGTTGCCGCTGGGGGTGAGGGCGCTGGTGTTGAAGTCGGCATGCGCATCGAGCCACAGCACGCGCAGCTTCTTGCCCACTTCGCGGCAATGCCGCGCCACGGCGCTGATCGAGCCCACGCCCAGGCAATGGTCGCCGCCCAGCAGCACGGGCAGGCGCTGCGCGCGCAGCTCGGCCAGCACGGCTTCATGCACGGCCTGGTTCCAAGCCACCACTTCCTTTAGGTGGCGGTAGCCGGCATCGGGCGGCAGCCACGGGTTGGCCGGGCCGCTCAGGTTGCCCAGGTCGCGCACGTTCACGCCGCGGCCCTGCAGAGCCGCCACCAGGCCGGCCACGCGCAGGGCTTCGGGGCCCATGCTGGCGCCGCGGTGGCCGGCGCCGATGTCGGTGGGTGCGCCGATCAGGCTGACTTGGGCTTGCATGGCGCGCGATTCAGATGTCTTCGGCAAACTCGCCGCCTTGGGAACGTGGTTGGTCGAAACCATATTCGCGTTCCAGGTGGGCCCAGGCTTCCTCGGCGGTTTCAACGAATTGAAACAGGTTCAGGTCGGCCTCATTGATCATGCCGGTCTCGACCAGCATGTCGAAATTGATCAGGCGGCTCCAGAACTCGCGGCCGAACAACAGCACCGGGCGGCGCCGGCACTTGGTGGTCTGAATCAGCGTTAACGTTTCAAACAATTCATCGAGCGTGCCGAAGCCGCCGGGGAAGCACACCAGCGCGATGCTGCGCATCAGGAAGTGCATCTTGCGCAGGCCGAAGTAGTGGAACTGGAAGCACAGCTCGGGCGTGATGTAGGGGTTGGGTTCTTGCTCGTGCGGCAACACGATGTTCAGCCCGATGCTTTTGCCGCCGACATCATGCGCGCCACGGTTGCCGGCCTCCATGATGCCGGGGCCGCCACCGGTGACCACATAGATCGGCGTGTCCAGCGCGCGCGAGCGCTGCGTCACCAGCGCGGCAAAGGCGCGCGCTTCGTCGTAGTAGTGGCTCATTTGCGCCCGCACCGTGGCGCGGCGTACGGCTGCCTCATCACCACCAACCTGGGCCGCGGCCAATGCCTGCGCGGCCTGCTGCGGCGGCATGATGCGCGCGCTGCCAAACATGACGATGGTGCTTTCAATGCCCAGGCGCTTTTGCACCATGTCGGGCTTGAGCAATTCAAGCTGCATGCGCACGGGGCGCAGTTCTTCGCGCAGCAGGAATTCGGTGTCGGCAAAGGCCAGTTTGTAGGCGCTTTCGGGCCCGCTGTAGCGGCCCGCCGCGGGCGCGGCGTGGGCATCTTCTTCGGCCGTGGGGAAGTTGCGCGCGGTCAGCGTCTGGCGAAGGTCCATGAGGGGGTGTGGGCTTGAAAAGCAACGAGCATACGCTCGCGTCCAGCGGTGCTGGGCAGTAGCATGGCGCGGCCACAGCAGGAGTCTTTCGTGAACGCTTTCAAGCAGTTGCTCAAGACCGCCAACCACCAGCCGCCCATCGGCACCTGGGTCATGTCGGCCAGCGCCCTGGTGGCCGAAGCCGTGGGCATGGCCGGCTTCGACTGGGGCGTGCTCGACATGGAACACACGCCGCTGGATCAGATGGACTTGCTGCACCTGCTTCAGGCCGTGGGCAACACGCGCATGGCGCCACTGGTGCGCCTGCCCTGGAACGACACGGTGATGGTCAAGCGTGTGCTCGACGCCGGCGCGCAAACGCTGATCTTCCCGTTCGTGCAAAACGCCGATGAAGCGGCGCACGCGGTGGCGGCCACCCGCTTCCCGCCCGAAGGCCGGCGCGGCATGGCCAGCATGAGCCGCGGCTCGCGCTTCGGCACCGTGCCCGATTACTTCAAGACGGCCAACCGCGAAATGGGCGTGGTGCTGCAGCTCGAAACGCCGCAGGCGCTGGAACAAATCGAAGCCATCGCCGCCGTGCCGGGCGTGGATGCGCTGTTCATCGGCCCGGGCGATCTTGCCGGCGCCATGGGCCTGGCCGGCCAGCCCACTCACCCGGCGGTGATGGCGGCACTGGCGGACGGCGCGTTGCGCTGCCGCGCACTGAACATGCCGGTGGGCACGGTGGGCGGCACGCCCGAGGTGGTGGCGCAGTACCGTGCCATGGGCTTCAGCTTCATTGCCATTGCCTCAGACCTGGGGTTGCTGATGCGCGCCGCCCAGGGCGCGGTGAAGGCCTTGCGCACGCAAGAAGGCGGGCCGGGGCATGTGCACACGCTGGCCGGGGGCACGCGCACCGAGGTGGCGAGCTGAAGCGCAGCGCCAACGGCACCCGCCCAAGGCCCAACTGGCGCCTATGGATTGGCGAGTTTTGACACGGCCTTGGCATACTGGGCGAGCGCAATGATCCCCAAGGCGACAAAAATCAAGGCGGTGCGCAGGATATCGAAGCGCACTTTCTCGATGGACTCAACATCCGAGAGCATCACCTGCCTGGCCTGGCCATCCTCAAGGCCGGCAATGGACTCCGTGCTGACCGCCGTAACAACCAACTCGAATGGTGCAGCGAGCTTCGTGTTGACTGTCAGGGTGTCGCCGATGGCCACGCTTTGCGCTTGCCTGTGAGCCCGGCTTGCGCCAGAAGCATTTGCCTCTGGAAGCTGCTGCAGGCTCGTGCATGCAACCAGCGTTGCCGAGACGGCGATCGCGACGAGGCGTTGACTGAATGTGGCCATGACTTTCTTCTGTGTGGATGTCGAGAATGCTGCTCCGTGATCACTAACCTTTGAATTCAGGCAAGCTGAACGACTGAAAGCATCGGCGCGCCCACAAGCGCCAGCCCAAGAGATGGCACGTACCGCATGAGGGGTGACGGACAGGTCCCACGCCGCGTGAGCGTTCAGCGCACACCGCACACCGCGCAGTGCACTTGGCGCTGCAGGCGCACCTCGTTCCATTCCATGCGCCGGGCGTCGAGCATCTGCAAGCGGCCCACCAGCGGGCTGCCCACGCCGGCCAGCAGCTTCAGCGCCTCGGCCGCCTGCATGCTGCCGATGATGCCCACCAGCGGCGCGAACACGCCCATGGTGGCGCAGCGAGTTTCCTCGAACGTTGCTTCTGGCGGGAAGACGCAGGCATAGCAGGGCGCGTCAGGCTGGCGCGTGTCGTACACCGAAATCTGCGCATCGAAACCGATGGCTGCACCGGACACGAGCGGCCGCCGGTGCTTCACGCAGGCCGCGTTCACGGCGTGGCGGGTGGCGAAGTTGTCGCTGCAATCGAGCACCACATCGGCGGCGACAACCAGTTCATCGAGCAGCGCCGCATCGGCCCGCTGCTGCACCGCCTGCACGCTCACGTCGGGGTTGATGGCGTGGATGCTGGCACGGGCTGAATCCACTTTGGGCCAGCCCACCGTGGCCAGCTTGTGCGCGATTTGACGCTGCAAGTTGGTGCTGTCCACCGTGTCGTGGTCGACCAGGGTGATGCGGCCCACGCCGGCGCTGCCCAGAAACAGCGCCACCGGCGAGCCCAGGCCGCCGGCGCCGATGACCAGTGCGTGTGCGGCGAGGACTCTTTCCTGCCCCTCGATACCGATGTCATCAAGCAGGATGTGGCGCGAGTAGCGCAGCAACTGGTCGTCGTTCATGGCCGCGAGCATAGCTTTGCCGTGGCCATGAAAAAGACCCGCACGCGGCGGGCCTTGTGTGCGCCGCGCATGGGCGTCAGTTCGTGTCGGCCTCGGCCTTGCGCTCGGCACCCGTCTTGCTCACCATCACCGGGCGCTTGCTCAGGTGGTTGAGGGCTTGCGCCAATTGAAAGTCTTCGCTGCTGCCGAATTCAGGCAAGGGCTTGGGCGCTTCCTTTTGCTGCGCGTACTGCTCTTCGAGCTTTTTGCGCGCTTCATCGCGTGCCTTGGCGCGGGCTTCGTCTTTTTTCTCGTCTTTACCGGCGAGGTGTTTTTCCAGGTCGGCCTCACGCATGCGCAGCGCGGCGAAGACGTTGCCTTCGGCGGTTTCGTCGAGCCACAGGTCGGGCACGATGCCCTTGGCCTGGATGGAGCGCCCACCCGGCGTGTAGTAGCGCGCGGTGGTGATCTTCAACGCCGTTTCGGCCGACAGCGGGCGCACGGTTTGCACCGAACCTTTGCCGAAGGTTTGTGCGCCCATGATGGTGGCGCGCTTGTGGTCTTGCAGCGCACCGGCCACGATCTCGCTGGCCGAGGCCGAGCCTTCGTTCACCAGCACCACCAGCGGCACGCTCTTCACGCCGGCGGGCAGGCGGCGGATCGGGTCGCCCGAGCCGCGGCGCGCGTAGTACTCGGGCGCAGCCTTGTACGTGGCCTTGCTGTCGGCGATCTGGCCGTTGGTGGTGACCACCACGGCATCTGCCGGCAGGAACGCCGCCGAAATGGCCACGGCGCCGTCGAGCACGCCGCCGGGGTCGTTGCGCAAATCGAGCACCAGGCCCTTGAGGTTGGGTTCGGCCTTGTAGATCTCTTCGAGCTTGCGCGCGAAGTCTTCCACCGTGCGTTCCTGGAACTGGCTCACGCGCAGCCAGGCATAGCCGGGCTCGACGATCTTGGAGCGCACGCTTTGCACGCGGATTTCTTCGCGCGTGACGGTCACCGGGAAGCTGCGGCTTTCAAGCTTGCGAAAGATGGTGAGCGTGACCTTGGTGTTGGGCTCGCCGCGCATGCGCTTGACCGCCTGATCCATGCTCATGCCCTTGACGGGCGTGTCGTCGATGCGGGTGATCAGGTCGCCGGCCTTGATCTGGGCGCGAAAGGCCGGTGAGCCTTCGATCGGCGATACCACCTTCACCAGGCCGTCTTCCATGCCGATTTCAATGCCCACGCCGACAAAGCGCCCGCCGGTTTGCTCGCGGAATTCCTTGAAGGTTTTCTTGTCGAGGTACTGCGAATGAGGGTCGAGCCCGGCCACCATGCCCGAGATGGCGTCGCCGATGAGTTTTTTCTCATCCACCGCCTCAACGTAATCGCTCTTGACCATGCCGAACACGGCCGCCAGTTGCTGCAATTCTTCCAGCGGCAGTGGCGAGAGTGAGCCGCGCGCAAAGGCTTGCAGTTGCATCGTGGCCAGGGCCCCGGCCAGGACGCCCGCGCCCAGACTGCCGGCCATTTTCAGTTTGTTGCCCATATCACCTCGCTGCGTGGCAGTGAAACCATGATCGGCCAGTATAAAACCGGCCCTGGTTGCGACGCTGTCAAGCCGCGGTAAAGATGCACGGCATGCCAGGGCTTGGTGAACTTGGGGGCGGGCCCGCGCCGCTCAAGGCGCTTCGCGGGCGAACGTCACCACATGGTCTACCTCGGGGCGGATGCCGATCCATTCGCCCACATGGTGGTCGTGATGCGAGGGCACGTGCACCAGCACCTGCTCGCCGCTGCGCAGGCGCAGCGTGTACAAGAACTCCGAGCCGCGAAAGGCCTTGCGCTCGATGCAGGCCTTCACAGGCGAAGCGTCGTCATGCACGATGTCATCAGCCCGCAGCAGCACGTCGCACTCACCGCCCGGGTAGGCGCTGGGCAGCGGGCACTCATCCATGTCGGTCAGTTCGCCCAAAGGCGTGTGCACGACCGGGCCACCGGCGCGCTGCTCGATGCGCGCCGGCGCAAACACGCCGTGGCCGATGAAACGCGCCACGAAGCGGCTGGCCGGGCGGTGATACAGGGTGTAGGCGTCGCCCCATTGTTCGAGGCGGCCATGATCCATGATGCCGATCACGTCGCCCAGCGCAAAGGCCTCCATCTGGTCGTGCGTGACGAACAGCGCCGTGGTGCCGGTGCTTTGCAGAATGCCGCGCACATCGTGCAGCAGGCGTTCGCGCAGGTCGATGTCGAGGCTTGAAAACGGCTCGTCCAGCAGCAGCAGGCGCGGTTGCGGCGCCAGCGCCCGGGCCAGCGCCACGCGCTGCTGCTGCCCGCCCGAAAGCTGGTGCGGCGCGCGCGTGGCGGCGTGGCCCAGGCCCACCAGGTCGAGCATCTCGGCCACACGGGCCAGGCGCTGCGCGCGCGGCAGGTGCGCCAGGCCGAAGGCGATGTTGTCGCTCACGCTCAGGTGCGGAAACAGCGCGTAATCTTGAAACACCATGCCGATGCGCCGCGACTCGGCCGGCACATGGGTGCGGCTGGCGGCGTCGCTGAGCACCACGCCGTCCATGCGGATGCTGCCGGCGCTGATGCGCTCCAGCCCGGCCACGGCGCGCAGCAGCGAGGTCTTGCCGCAGCCCGAAGGCCCGATCAACACCCCGATCTGCCCCGCTGCCAGGCCCAGGCTGGCCCCGTGCACGGCCAGGCGTTCGCCGGCACCGGGGTAGCGCAGGCCCACCATGTCAAGACTCAGGAACATGCACCTATCATAGCCACGGTAATGACAATAATTCGCATTTGCGTTTACCGGCAGGCCTCAGCGCCTCACAGATGGGAGGCACTCCGCGCATGCGCCGGCTGCTGACCCTGGTATGCCTGCTGCTGGCCCTGCCCGTGGCCAGTGTGCTGCTGTCTTGGTTGGCGCTGGATGCCCAGGCGCTGGCAACGCTGCGCCATTTGGCCGGCACGGTGCTGGCCGACTATGCCGTGCAGTCCGCCCTGCTGGCCGTGGCGGTGGGCGTGGGTGTGATGGTGCTGGGTGCGGCCACCGCCGTGGCCGTGACCTTGTTCGACTTTCCCGGCCGGCGCCACTTCGAATGGGCCTTGCTGCTGCCCCTGGCCATGCCGGCCTATGTGCTGGCCTATGCCTGGACCGACGCCTTGCAATACAGCGGCCCGCTGCAACGTGGCTTGCGTCAAACGTTAAGCCTGCAAGGCGCGCTGTGGCCCGATGTGCGCAGCCTGGGCGGCGCTGCGCTGCTGTTCGTGCTGTGCTTGTATCCCTATGTTTATCTGTTGGCCCGCACCGCATTGGGCGAGCGCGCGGTGCAGATGATGGAAGCCGCGCGCATGCTCGGCGCCGGCACACGCCGCCGGCTGTTCGAGGTGGCCTTGCCGCTGGCCCGTCCGGCATTGGCCGCGGGCACGGCGCTGGCATTGATGGAGACGCTGGCCGACTACGGCGTGGGCTCGTACTTCGGCCTGAGCACCTTCACCACCGGCATCTACAAAGCCTGGCTGGTGCTGAACGACGGCATGGCGGCGGCGCAGTTGGCGTCGGTGTTGCTGCTCGTGGTGGCGGCGCTGCTGGCGGTGGAGCGCATGGCGCAGCGGCGCATGCGCTTTGCCAACCGGCGGGCCCAGTCGAACACCGCCAATGCGCGCGTGCGCCACTTAAGCGGCCGCGCGGCCGTGGTGGCGTGGTGGCTGTGTGCCACGCCCATCTTGCTGGGCTTTGTGCTGCCCGTGGCGTGGTTGTGCTGGCTGCTTTGGCTAGAGGTCGGCAACCCGGAAACCGGCCTGCCCTGGGCGCGCTTTGCCGGCTGGGCGGCCAACAGCTTCGCCCTGGCCGCCCTGGCCGCGTTGCTGGCCGCGGGCCTGGCCCTGGCCATTGGCGGCGCGCTGCGCTTGCGTGGTGGTGCGCGTGGAGGTGCGCGCGCCGGGCCGTTGCATTGGGCAGCGCAACTGGTCACCTTGGGCTATGCCGTGCCCGGCGCGGTGGTGGCCGTGGGCATCTTGTTGCCGCTGGGTTGGGTGCAGTCGCGTTGGCCGCAGGCCGGCCTCACGCCCTGGGTCACCGGCACGGTGCTGGGCGTGGTCTATGCCTACTTGGTTCGCTTCACCGCCGTGGCGGTGCAATCGGTGCAGGCGGGCTATTCGCGCGTGCCGGTGTCGATCGACGAAACCGCGCGCATGCTCGGTGCCGGCGAACGCCGTCTGTACCGCACGCTGCACTTGCCGCTGCTGCGCCGTTCTGCCCTGGCCGCCATGCTGCTGGTGTTTGTGGATGTGATGAAGGAGCTGCCCGCCACCTTGGTGCTGCGCCCCTTTGGCGCCGACACCCTGGCCGTGGTGGCCTACAACCTGGCGCGCGATGAACGGCTGGGCGAAGCAGCGTTGCCGTCACTGGCCATCGTGCTGGTGGGGCTGATCCCGGTGCTGATGCTGTCACGGGCGATGCGGCAGGCTTGAGGCGATGAGGTGAAAGGCGCTCGCGGCCCTGCTGCCAAAGCCTGCTGCCCCAGAACGATCAACACAGCGCCAGGCCAGCCCCCGGGCGACTTTGGCGCCCTCACCACACCAAGCAATCGCTATGCACATGACCATGCACAAGACCAAGCACATGACCAAGCACATCACCCGCCGCACCCTGCTGGCCGCAAGCACCGTGCTTGGCCTGCTTAGCAGCCACTCGGCCCTGGCCCAGGCCTACCCCAGCCAGCCCATCAAAGTGGTGGTGCCTTACCTCGCCGGCGGCGCCACCGACGTGCTGGCGCGGCTGTTTTCACAGAAGTTGCAAGAGAGCTGGGCGCAGACGGTGGTGGAGAACCGGCCCGGCGCCGGCGGCACCATCGGCGCGGGCCAGGTGGCCAAGGCGCCGGCCGATGGCCACACCGTGCTGTTCAGCATCGTGGCGCTGGAGCAGGGCCTGCATTCATAAGAACCCATGGGCTGGTTCGGCATGTTCCTGCCGGCCTGTACGCCCAAGGCCGTGGTTGACAAGTTTTCAGCCGAAGCGCTGCGCATCCTGAACTTGCCTGATGTGCGTGAACGCATTGAAGCCATGGGCCTGAACCCGGCTGCCGACACGCCGCAGGCCTTGGGGGAAGTGATGCGCAGCGAAGCCGCGCTGTACGCCAAGATCATCAAGGACGCGAACATCAGACTGAACTGATGCTGTGGGCGGCCTCGTGCACGGGCCGGGGGTGGAGCTGGTCCCACCGACAGGAATCGAACCTGTATCTGGCGCTTAGGAGGCGCCCGTTCTATCCATTGAACTACGGCGGGAGGGGGCGGATTTTTGCATGGCGTTCCCCGCCGCCGCGTCAATCAAACTTCCACGTCCAGATCACATCGAGCGAGTTTTCCAGGCCCGACTGCGCGCGCAGCGTGAAGCGTTGCGCGGCGCGGTAGATGAGCTGCCAGGTGCCGGTGGTGGCGTTGATGCCGCGCTCATAGCCGGCGTACCAGCGCTGCGAAAGCTGCTTGCCCAGCGTGACGATGGTTTCTTTCACGTCGCCGTCGCTTTGCCGCAGCGACAGTTCATCCAGCCCGATGCGGCGCAGCACGGCGTCGGTGGGCGAGCGGCCTTCGCCGGCCAGCAAGGCCAGCGCGGCGCGTTGCAACAAGGCGGTGTCGGTGCGGCCCAGGCCGTCGGGGCCGCGGCCCAGCAGCAGCCAACTCAGCTTGTCGGTGTCGCTCATTTCGGGCTCTGAATACAGGCGCACGCGCGGGTACTGCGCGCTGCCGGTCACGGCCACGCCCACGCGCTGGTCAAGGTTGGCGCGCAGGGCCAGGATGTCCAGCGCCGGGTTGCCCACCGGGCCGTCAAAGCGCAGCGCGCCACGCTCGATCTGCATGCGCTGGCCATAGGCGAAATAGGTGCCGGCTTCGGCGTTGACGCGGCCGCGCACGGCCAGCGGGCCAGCGGCGTTGCTGAGTTGGAGTTGCCCGCGCAGCAGCGCATCGAGCCCGCGCCCACGCACGCGCAGGTTAGGCCCCAAGTCCACGTCGAGCGCGATCTGCGCTTGCCAGGGGCTGGCGGGGGCCGCGGCGGGCAAGGCGTCGGCGGCGGCCGGGGCGCGTCTCACGATCACGTCATCGTCCAGGCGCGGCGCGTCGGCGGCGCTGACGTCAAACAGCGCTTCATCGACCTTGACGCGGCCGTTCAATTGCAGCTTTTCACGCGCCAGGGCGAGCTGCGCCTGGCCGCTGACGATGACGCGGCGGTCGACCCGGCCCAGCAGTTGGAAGTGATCGGCCTTCAGCGCCAAACGGGCCTGCGGTGCGGCGCCGATGTCGGCCTCGCCTTCAGCTTGCAGGCTGCCCGCGCCGCCACGCAAGCTGAAGCGCTCGACGCGCGCCTTGGCGCCTTTGAGCGTGACCATCAGCTCGCCGTCTTTCAAGTCCACGCCTTCGAGCAAGTTGCGCACGCTCAGGGCGTTGCCGCGCAGCTCGCCGGTGATTTCGGGGTCGCCGAAACGGCCGCCAAAGCTGGCACTGGTGGCCAAGGTGCCGCCCAGGCGCCAGCCCGGCGGCACCCAGGTGCCCCAGGCGCCCAGGTTGGCCACGCGCGCTTGCACCACGCCCGAGATGGCGGCCTGCGCTTCGGGCCAGCGCCGTTGCGGGCTGGTCTTCAGGCTGATGGCGCCGGCGGCCTCGCCGATCTGGCTGCCGGCAAAGGCCTGGGTGAAGTACCAGGTGCCGTCGTGCGCGCTCAAGGCGAAGCGCAAGTCACTCAAGCCCAGGGGCTGGGCGATGCTGCCGTCGCGGATGGCCAGGTCGCCGCTTTCGCGCTCGATCACCAGCTCGGCATCGAAACGTTCTTCGGCCTTGATTTCCAGGTTCGCACGCAGCCGCAAGTTACCGCTCCAGCCCAGTTCGGGTTGGGCACGTTGCAGCATGGGCGTGGCGTCAAAGGCTTCGAGCTGGGCTTGGGCAAACAGGCGCGGCGTGTCACCGTTGGGTTCGTAGTAGGCCTGCTGCCAGGCAAGGCTCAGGCCAGCGGGCAAGCGGGCCCGGCCGGCGCCGGCTTCCAGGCGCACGAGGCTGCCAGCGGCGCTGACGCGGGCGTTGATGGGCACGGTTTGCACGCTCAACCAATCGGTGTTGGCGGCGCCAGCGGTGCTGCCGCCCACGCCGCCCACGCTGGCGGCCTGGATGCTTTGCACTTGCCCGCGCCACCAGCCGCCACCTTCTTGCAAGGCGGCCCAGGCACCGGCGCCAGCAGCTTGAATCCGCGTGGCCTGGCCTGCCGGCTGCGGCCTGGGCATGGCCAGCAGCGCGGCCGCAGCGGGCGGCGGGCCAACCGGCAGTTGCAGCGTGGCCTGCCATTCATGGCGGGCCAGGGTGCCGGCCACGCGCGCCTGTGCCTGGTCGAGGCGCTGCGTGCCCCGTGCGGCAGCCTCGGCGCGGGCGTCGAGGGTGAACGCCGGGTCGGCGCCGGTGGCATCCAGGCTGGCCTGGCCGTTGCCCTGAGCCAGCGTCCAGTCACCCAGCTTGAGCTGCTGCACGGCAAACGTGCCCGTGCCTTTGAGCTGCGGCCAGGTGCCGCGCGCTTCCAGTTGCGCCTGCGCCGCGCCTTGGCTGGGCCACGCGGTGGGTGGCTGGGGCAGCAGTGCCAACAGCGGGCGCAAGGCGGCCAGGTCGGGCAGCGCCAATTCGGCCTGCACTCGGCCTGCGCCTTGCGGCGCGCCTTCTGCACTGAGCTTGACGCGGCTGCCCGCGGCTTGAAGTTGCGCCTGCAGCGCCATGTTTTGCGCGTCGGGCGCGGCCAGCTCGATGCGGCCCGACACCGCCACGCCGGCCACCAGGCTGGCACCCAGATCCACCTGCGCGCGGCCGCGCACGGCTTGCCAAGTGAACGCCGGGGCCGGTGGCAGTTGCAGCTCGCCATTCCAACTGCCTTGCAGGCGGTGCGGGCCGCGGCGCCAGGGTAAATCCGCCGCCAGCGTCAACCAGGGCAGGGGGTCGAAGTCTTTCAGCGTGCCGGCGGAGGAAACTGCCCAGCCGCCGCCGGGCTGCTTGCTGGCCTGGGCCTGCAGGTCCGCGCGCGCGGCGCCGGCGCTGGCGCGCAGGCGTTTGAGCAGCACCTGGCTGGCACTGAACTCGCCGTGCAGCGCCAGCGCAAAGGGCTGCGCCAGGCTGCGGTGGCGGGCGTCGAGCGTGGTATCAAGCAATAAGTTAATGGGCTCAGTGCTGGCCGTGCCATCGGGTGCGATCAGGCCGCTGACCACCGCCTCCAGCGTGCCGCTGGCAGTGAGCGGCGGCGCGCGCGCGTCCAGTGCGGCCAGGTTCAGCTTGCCGAGCTGGCTGTGCAAGGTCAGCGTGTGGCCTTGCCACTGGCCGCTGCCCTGCCAATGCCCGGCGGCGTCTTGCTCGGTGCCGAATTCGATGTTGAAGGCCTTGAGTTCGAGCTGGTCGGTCTTGGCCAGTGGCGCTTGCAGATCAAGTTCGAGGCGGCGCAGCGGCGCGCGGCCGGCCTGCCAGGTGCCGGCAGCGCTGTTGCGCAGTTCGATGTGCGCCTGCGCCGGCTGGCCCAGGCCACTGCTGCGCAAAGTGACCTCACCGGTTAGCTTGGTGTGCGGGGCCGACGCATTCAGGCTGGCCAGGTCGAGGTCTTTGGTCTGCGCACTCAAGCCAGCCAGCGGCCAGGCCGCAAACGGGGCGATGCGGGCGCTGGCGTTGAGCGCAGGCGCAGCGCCTGCGCCTGCAACATTGCCAACGGCCTGGCCGCGCAGGGCGGCGTGCAATTCGAACAAGGCCAACGGGCCAGCGGCGTTGAGCCGCGCCACCCAGGGCCGGGCGCTGGCCGTTGCCAGGCCCAGTTGCGCACTCAGCTTGAAGGGGGCGTCGGCATCCACCCGGCCCTGCCCGGCGGCGGCCAGGCTGCCCCACACCAGGCTCAGGCGCTCGAACCGATGCGCAGCGCCGCCATCGGCGCCGAGGTGAAGGCGCAGTTGCACCTGGCGCGCTGGCTCGTGTGCGTCGACCTGCAATTCGTCGATCAGCAGCTTGCCGATGTCGATGCTCAAGGGCAGGCGCAGGCTGGCCGGCGGCGGGGGCGGTGTGGTGCTGGGCGCCAGCGTCACCAGCGCGCGCTGCACATGAAGCTCTTGCAGGTGCAAGACGCGCGCACCCAGCCAGCCCAGGCCGGCCACCCGCACGTCTTGCAGCTCCGCTTGATGGCGGCCAAGCTGGATGCGCAGGCGCTGGATGCGCAGGTTTTGCCGCAGCAGGCTGCCGCTCACGCCTTCGGCCTGCACGCCGGGCAACTCGTTGAACAACCATTCATTGCCGGCCGAGCGGCCGAGCAGCCAGGCTGCGCTGCCGGCCAGGGCCAGCACCAGCGCCACGAGCAACGCGCTGAACCACCAGGCCAGGCGCTTCAATCGTGCTCGGCCGCGGCGCGGCATGGCGGCGGCCTGTGTGTCGTTCACAGGGCAATGCCCACACTGAAGTGCAGCCGCCAGCGCTTGAGTTCATCAGCCCAGGCCATGTCCAAGCGCAGCGGCCCCACCGGGCTGCGCCAGCGCACGCCCGCGCCCACGCCGGTGGCCGGGCGCAGGCTGCCAAAGCTGTTGGCGGCGCCGCCGCTGTCGATGAAGACCGCGCCCCACAGCGACGGGTAGCTGGGGCTGATCGGGCGAGCCAGTTCCAGGCTGGTGGTGAACAAGGTGTTGCCGCTGCTCACACCGCCGGCCACCACCGGGCCCAGGCTGCGCCAGGCGTAGCCACGCACGGAATCGTCACCCCCGGCGCGAAAGCGCTGGCTGTCGGGCACGAACACGCCGCTGCGCACAAAGACCTGGCCTAACTCAACCCGCGCCTGGCCATACACGCCGCCCAGGGGCAGGTAGCCGGTGAGCCTGGCGTAGGTGCGGGCAAACGGGCCGTTGCCGTCGGTGCTGCTGCGCGATTGGCCCAGCGCGCCTTGCAGTGCCAGCGTCAGGCCGCGCGTGGGCAATACGGCGTTGTCCAGATCGCGCCAGATGCCGTGGAAGTTGCCGCTGACGGCCAGCGCTTCATTGCGGCCGGTTTCAGTGTGGCGCAGCGAGCGTTCGAGTTCAGCGAAGTAAAGCCGCTCGATGCGCCGCGTGTCTTGCGTCAGCCCCAGGCGCAGCTTTTGGGACAGCACCACGTCGGTGTCGCTGCGCAGCCGTTCGATGGCCACGCCCAGCAGTTTGCGTTCCAGGTTGGCGCCGGGGTGGGTGCTGAGTTCGCCGTCCCAGGCCTGGCGGTTAACGCCCCATTCGAGCTTGTTGCGCGCGCTCAAAGCGTGGCCGAAGACACGCCGGTGCACATGTTCCACCGTGGCGCGCGCGCCGGAATTGGCCGAATAGCCCAGCGCCAGCGTGGCTTGCTGCAACAGCCGTTCACTGACACTCACCTTCACCGGCGCGGCCGCCGCGGCCTGTGGGTCGGGCTCCAGGCTGACGCTGACCTGGTCGAACAAGCCGCTGCGTTGCAGGCGCTCTTGATAGTCGAGCAGCAAGGTTTCCGTCACCGCCGTGCCGGGCGCGAAGCCGGCCAGGCTGCGCACCATCGCGGCGTCGTGGTGCTTCAGGCCGGTGATGAGCAGCTCGCCGCTGCGAAACAGCGGGCCGCTGGCCACCACCAGGCGCAGCCGGGCGGCTTGGGTGGGGGCGTCGACTTGCGCTGCCGTGTCTTGCCAACTGGCCGTGGCATAGCCCGCGGCGCGGATGCGCGCCACCGCGGCGGCCTTGGCGTCGGCCCAGGCCGGGTTGCGAAACGGCGCGCCGGGTTTGAGCGGCCACTCTTGCGTGAGCTGCGCGCGCAGCGCCAGGGCGGCGGCGTTGTCGGCTGCAAGCAGTTGTTTGAGTTCGCCATCGAACTCAATGCTGAGGGCGGCCACGCGGGTGAGCGGCCCGGGGCGCACGTTCACGCGCAGGTGCAGCGGCTGCTGGCTCAGGGTGGTGACGCTGGCCTGAGCGTCGAAGTAGCCCTCGGTTTGCAGCAGCGCACGGGCCTGTTCGGGCATGGCGGCAATCAAGCGCGCCCATTCGGCGGGGCTCACGGGTTCGGCATCGCGGTTCGAGCCGGCCAGCGTGCCCAGGCGCACCAGGTCGAGGTGGCGGCGCAGCAGCACAGCCAGGGCGGGCGGGGCGTCGATGTCGACCAGCGGCGCACTGGCGTTGTCTGTGCTGCCGGGGGTGCTGGCCGCGGCCGAAGCTGCAACGACCGCTGCGCTCGATTCAGGCTTGGCGTTCCAGGGCAGCGCCGCACAACCTGAGAGCCCTTGCACCACTGCCAGCGCCAGCGCCAGTGCGCCAGCGCGCGCGTGCTTCATTTGCTGAGCAAGCGCATCGCCCCTTCCAGCCCGGCCAGCGACAGCGGGAACATGCGCTGGTTCATCATCTGCTGGATGACGGCGATGCTTTGCCGGTACTGCCACACCCCTTGCGGCTCGGGGTTGATCCAGGCGTACTTGGGGAAGGCGTGGGTTAACCGTTGAAGCCACTCGGCGCCTGGTTCTTCGTTGTTGTATTCGACGCTGCCGCCGGGTTGCAGGATTTCATAAGGGCTCATGGTGGCGTCACCCACGAAGATCAGCTTGTAGTCTTTGTTGTACTTGCGGATCACGTCCCAGGTTGAAAACTTCTCGCTGAAGCGGCGCCGGTTGTTCTTCCACATGAAGTCATAAACGCAGTTGTGGAAGTAATAGAACTCCAGGTGCTTGAATTCGGTCTTGGTGGCGGAGAAAAGTTCCTCCACGCGGTGAATGTGTTCGTCCATGGTGCCGCCCACGTCCATCAGCAGCAGTACCTTCACCTTGTTGTGGCGCTCGGGCACCATCTTGATGTCGAGCATGCCGGCGTTGGCCGCAGTGCAATGGATGGTGTCGTCGAGGTCCAGCTCCAGCTCGTTGCCCTCGCGCGCAAAGCGGCGCAGCCGGCGCAGCGCCACCTTGATGTTGCGCGTGCCGAGTTCAAGGTTGTCGTCGTAGTCTTTGTAGGCGCGCTGGTCCCACACTTTCACCGCGCTCTTGTTGCGGCCTTTGTCTTGGCCGATGCGAATGCCCTGCGGGTTCACACCGTAGGCGCCGAAGGGGCTGGTGCCGCCGGTGCCGATCATCTTGCTGCCGCCCTGGTGGCGTTCTTTCTGTTCCTCGAGCCGCTTCTTCAGCGTGGCCATCAGCTCGTCCCAACCCATCTTCTCGATCTTGGCCTTGTCTTCGGCGCTGAGTTCAAGTTCCAGCACCTTGCGCAGCCATTCCAGTGGAATGTCTTGCGTGAAGTCAGTGAGCAGCTCAACGCCTTTGAAATAGGCGGCGAAGGCGCGGTCGAACTTGTCGAACTGGGCTTCGTCTTTGACCAGCGTGGTGCGCGCGAGGTAGTAGAAATCGTCCACCGATTCGCTGATGACGCCGGCCTTCAGCGCCTCGAGCAAGGTGAGGTATTCCTTGACCGAGACCTTGAGCTTGGCCGCGCGAAGGGTGTAGAAAAAATCGATCAGCATGGGCGAAGGATAGCGCGCTCACCCCGCCAAGGCCTGCGCCACCCGCTGGCGCAATATGGGCACCAGCTCAGACTCAAACCACGGGTTGCGTTTGAGCCAGCGGTTGTTGCGCGGGCTGGGGTGGGGCAGGGGGATGAGCGCGGGGCCGAGGTCGCGCCAGGCGGCCACGGTTTGCGTGAGGTTGCCGCGTGGTTGCTGCAAGTGGTAAGCCATGGCGTACTGGCCAATCACCAGCGTGAGTTGCACGTTCTTCAACACCGCCAGCAAGGGCGCGCGCCAGGCCGGCGCGCATTCGGGCCGCGGCGGCAGGTCGCCCGACTTGCCACTGCCGGGAAAGCAAAAGCCCATGGGCAGCAGGGCGATTTGCTTGGGGTTGTAAAAGGTCTCGCGTTCGACACCCAGCCAGGCGCGCAGGCGCTCGCCGCTCGGGTCGTTGAACGGGATGCCGGTTTCATGCACGCGCTTGCCCGGCGCTTGCGCCGCGATGAGGATGCGCGCGCCCGGGTGCAACTGGAGCACCGGCCTTGGGCCCAGCGGCAGGTGCGCCGCGCACAAGGTGCAAGCGCGCACCTCGCGCAGCAGGGAAATGGCTGACGTCATGGGTTAGCCTGCACCGGCCTCGCACCAAAGAACGCACGGCGCTCGTCGTTCAAGGGGTGCGATGACAACAGCGCCGGGGCGTCGCCAGCGTCCTTGCCGCCGCCCTTGCCTCGTTCCCAGGCCTCGATGCGATCAAAGAATTCGACCATCGCACTGCCGTCCAGCCGGTTGGCGCGCAGCACGTGCAAGGCCTGGGCATCGGCTTCGCGTTCGAAGTCGCGCGAATAGGCCATCTGGCCCAACACCGCCGGCGCGGCGGCCAGCAGCGTGCTGAAGTCGCCCCAGGCCAGGCTGGTCACGGCCCCGATCAACGTCGCTTGCACCACCATGCGCAAGCCATGGCGCGCCTGCACGTGGCCGGCTTCATGCGCCAGCACGCCGATCAGCATGTCGTCGCGCCCTTGCGCCAGGGCCACCAGTTCGTCGGTGAGCACGATGGTGCCGCCGGGCAGGGCCAATGCATTCGGGCCCATGCTCGGCGCGGCGTGGAAGTGCAGGGTGATCTTTGGCACGGGCTCATCCGGCGTGGCGGTGCGGGCCAGGGCTTGGGTGAAGGCTTCGCGCAGCGCTTGCTGCCGCGCGGCGGGCAGGGCGCTGGGTTTGAGCCACTCGGCTTTGATCGAGCTGTACACGGCGTCGCCCAAGGCCGCTTCGGCGCTGCTTGGCACCAGCGCCACCGTGGCACGCGCGGCCAGAGGCACGCCCCAAAGGGTGCCGGCAACGGCCAAGGCGATGAGCAGCGCGCCCGCCAGCAAGGTGCCGCGCCAGCTTTGCTGAGCTCGCACCACCGGGCTTTCAAGGCGGCCGGCCGCTTGGGCCAGCGCGTCCCACGCCGCGGTGTCTTCGCATTGCAGGCTGCCGCCGTTGTTCAGTTGCGCCACACGCAGGCCATGGCGCTGGCGTTCGGGCCAAGTGATCTCATGCGTTGGCACCTGGCGGGTGCCTTGCTCGCCTTCGATCCACAGCACGCCTTCTTGCAGCCGCAGCAACACCGGCTGCGGCTGCGGGCTGCGGCCGTCGAAGTACGTGGCCGGCAGTGGGCTGCTCACAGGCCGAAGTCGATGCCGAAGAGGTCGCCCGCGGCTTCGCCGGCAGCGTCGTTCTGCGCATCACCCGGGCCGGCGCTGATGTGCTCAAACTCAGGCGCCACGATCAGGCTCACCGCTTGCAGGCGCAACTTCGCGGTGGCCACCGCCGCAAAGGGCCAATAAAAGCCCAGGGTGACGAGGATGAGCAGCCAGTTCAGCAAGTTCAAGCCGAGCAAAGAGCGAAACTTCAACTGGCTGCGAAACACCATGGCCGCGCTGCGCGTGCCGCTCCAAACCAGGTCTTGCATGCGCGCCACGTAGTAGGTGTGGGCAATGACGCCCACAGTCACCAAAAAGGGCAGCATCAACGCGAACAGCCAAAAAATGGCGCTGAAGCTGGGCCGCCCACCGCCCAGGCTGGCGCCGCCCACCATGGCGAACACAATGCCCAAGACGAGGAAACACGCCATGGCCACGGCCGATGCATGAAACGACAAGCGGTAAAACGAACCCGCGGTAGGCGTAAACCGGCTGCGCTGGTTGGCGAACTGAAAGTGCGCATGTTGATAGCGTTTGATGAGCCACAAGCCATAGGGTGACAGCACCGTGCCCACCAGCAACGCCAGGCCCAGGATGATGTTGAACCAGATGGGCGCCAGCGAGGCGCCGTCATCGGCCGTGAACAGGCCGCCGGCCAGCACCGCCCCCATCAACAACAAGCTCGGCGCAAAGGCGTTGTAGGCGCCTTGCAGCTCGCCCACGAAGCGCAGCCGGATGCCACGCCAACTGGTGTTGGCCAGCCTGAACTGCAGGGCCGCGCGGTGCAGCGCCGGCCACACCGCGGCGATCAAGGCCAGCGCCAGCATGCCCGCCCAAGGTGAGACCTTGCCCGCCACGCCGTAGGCCACGAACAGCGCCAGCACCAGCGCATAGCCGCGCAGCATGGCCCAGGGCTGGCCGTGAAAGGCCAGCGGCTGCCCGCCCACCAGCGTGTTGCCATGGAAGTAGCGCAGGCGGCGCAGTTTGGCGAAGGGGTAGTAGATGCCCAGGGTGACGATCATCAACAACAGGTTCACCGCCCAGATGCGAAAGTACTCGCTGCCAGAGCCGGTGAATTCAACCGTTAGTGTGCGTGCCACGGGGGCGGCGTCACCCGTGCTAACCGGCAGCGCGGGTAGCGGCTCAACGCTGGGCTGGGACATTCGATCGACTCGCTGCTGGTTTGGATGTGGCACGGCGCCCTGGCGCAGGCGGGTCATGCCGCTTCAGCCAAGCCAGGAATTCACCGTACCACTGCTGGCTGTTGCGCGGCTTCAAGACCCAATGGTTCTCGTCGCCAAACCACAGCAGCCGCGCATCCACGCCGCGTGCCTTGAGTGTGTTGTAGTAGGCCAGGCCCTGCGTGTCGGGCACGCGGTAGTCGAGCGCGCCGTGCACCACCAGGGTGGGTGTGTTCATGTTCGCGGCAAAGGTGTGCGGGCTTTGGGCTTGCACCTTGGCGGGGTCGTTCCAGTACCAGGTGCCCAGCTCCTTGGCATGCCACTCGCAGGCATCGTCAGCGAACATGGCCGTCCAGTCGAAGCAGCCGGCGTGGCACACATAGGCCTGGTAGCGGCCGGTCTTCAAGTGCCCGTTCATCCACGCCACCATGTAGCCGCCGTAGCTGCCGCCGGCGGCGAACACGCGCTTGGCGTCGGCCCAGGGTTCCTTCAGCAAGGCGGTGGTGGCGGCCTCCACGTCTTGCAGTTCAAGTTCACCCCAGCGGTGGCTGATGCTGTCCAGGAAGGCGTAGCCAAAACCCGATGAGCCGTGGAAATTGACGCAGGCCACCACGTAGCCCGCGGCGGCGAACAGCGGGTTGTTCCAGCGGTAATGCCAGCCGTCGCCCGGGCCGGTGTGCGGGCCGCCGTGGATGTTTTGCAGCAGCGGGTACTGCTTCTTCGCGTTCTTCTTGTCGTCAAAGCCGGGCGGGTAGAACAGCCACATCTGCACCTTGTCGCCCTGCGCGCCCTTGAACCAGCGTTCTTCCACCCGGCCTAACGCCACATTGCGCAGGACAGCGTCATTGAACGCTTCGATGCGCAGGGCCGCGCGCCCGGGCAACTGGGCGTGGATGCGCGCTGGGTGGTCGGCCGCGTCGGCCAGCGTGACCAGGGTGCCGGCCGCCTTGTCAAAGCCCGAGACGGTGCCGCCGCGCACCACCACTTCAGCGCGCTGGTCAGCCAGGTCAAAGCGCCACAGGTGGCTGCGGCCATGCTGCTCAGCGGTGAACAGCAGCGCCTGGCCATCGTCTTCCCAGTGCAGCGGGGCGTTGACCTCGTGGTCCCACTCGGCGCTGGCCACCTCGAAGCCACGTTGCCCGCGTTGCCACAGGCACAGTTGCGAGGGCATGGTGTGCTTCAGGCCCTGGTGGCTGGCAATGAAGGCGATGCGTTGGCCGTCGGCGCTGTAGCGCGGGGCGCGGCAATCCCACTGCGCGTCTTGCACCAGCACGTCGACCTTGCCGGTCTTCAAGCTCAGCTCGCCCAGCGCATAGCGGCCATCGCTGCGCTTGTGTGCTGCGGGGTCGAAGTCGAAGACGATGCGTTGGCCGTCGGGTGCGATGTCGAAATCGGTCGCATCGGGGTCGGCGCGGGTGAGTTCGTAGCCGCTGGCTTCGAACAGATCGCGGTGCTTGCCGCTGGCCAATTGCATGATGAACAAGTGCGGCACGCGGCCCATGGGCAGGTTGTGATCCCAATGCCGGTACTGGGCTTGGCTGGTGGCGTAGCCGCTCTCCTTGCGCGCCTTGAACGCCTTGTGCGCCTTGGCCTGCGCGGCGTTGCCCTTCAGCTCGGGCCAGACCCAGGAGATGAACGCGATGCGCTGGCCATCAGGGAACCAGCGGATACCGCTCACGCCGCTGGGCACCTGGCCCACGCGGCGGGCCTCGCCGCCATCGGGGGCGATGAGGTAGAGCTGGGCGGCATCGTCCTTGCTGCCTTGTTGCTCGCGCTTGGCGGTGAAGGCCACCGCGTCGCCGCGCGGGCTGAAGCGCGGTTGGCCGTCTTTGTCGCCGCAATGGGTGAGTTCGCGCGCCAAGCCGCCCAGCGTGGACAACAGCCACAGGTTGTTGCGCGACGTGTTTTCGGCCATTGAATAGCTGCTGGCGCTGCACACGGCCTGCGCACCGTCGGGGCTGAGTGAAGGCGGGCCCAGGCGGGTGAGGCGCCAGAGGTCGTCGACAGTGATGGGGCGTTTTGGCACGGCGCAGGGCTCCCTTTCCCCCCAAGTGTCGCACTGGACAAGCGCGCTTCCCGCGCGCAAGCTGGCCACTGGGCGCGACGTCAGCCGGGCCATGCGGTGATGTCATGAATCATGTGGGTCGGCCAGTGGCGGTGTTCACGCTGGGGCGCTTTGCGGTGGTAAAGAGCGGGCTGCCGTTGAGCTTTTCGACCAAGGCGCCGCGCAAGCTGCTGGAGCTGTTGCAAGCCCTGATCGCCCTGGGCGGGCGCGGCGTGTGTGCCAACCAATTGGCCGTGGCGGTGTGGCCGCAACAAGCCAGCGAGGACCCGCACAACCTGATGGACAACACCGTGCACCGGCTGCGCGCCTTGTTGGGCGGGCGCGATACGGTGCTCGTGAGCGATGCCAAGCTCAGCCTGAACGATGAGCAGTGCTGGGTTGACGCCTGGGAATTCGAGTGCCAGGTGAGCCAGCACGCCCGTGCGCCGAGCCAAGCCAATGCGGCCGCTGCGCTGGCGCTCTATCAAGGCCACTTCTTGCAGCGCGAAGACAGCCACCCCTGGCTGCTGCCGTACCGCGAACGCTTGCACCAGGGCCTGACCCGGCTGCTGCTGCACGCCGGCCACAGCCTGGAAGACGCCGGCCAATGGGCCGACGCTGCGCAATGGTATTCGCGCGCCGTGCAGGCCGACCCGTTGTGCGAGGCGCTGCACTACCGGCTCATGCAGTGCCACCAGCGTACCCACCAGGTGGCCGACGCCATGGCCGCCTACCAGCGCTGCAGCGAGCTGCTGCGCGAGGTGCTGGGCCTGCCGCCTTCGCCGGCCACGCAGGCGCTGGCGCGCAGCCTGGGGCGGGGCGGCGAGGCGGCTGCCGTGCTGCGTGCACGCTGAAGGCGGGTGCCCGCAAGCCCCTAGCTTGCAGGCCAGCGTGCCCCTAGCTTGGCCCGATCTCTAAGGCATCTCTAAGGCGGCGGCGCCTAGGCTGCGCACCTCTGACAACGAACCTGTGAAGAAAGGATGAACGCCTTTCGCTGCATTGGGCGCCTGGGCGTTCATGAACCCCATCATGTTGAGCACGCTGATTGCCCGTTTGTTTGGCCGCCACATTGACCCCGCCCCGCGTTCGCTGCGCCGCACCCAGCGCCGCGGGCAACGGCGACCCAGTATCGTGTTCGAGGCACTGGAAGGGCGCTTGCTGCTTTCGGCCACGTTGATCGGTATCCCGGATTGGGTTGATCAGGGGCCGTCGATTTCGATCAACGGCCAGACCGCGGGCTTGGCCGGGCCCAACCCGGTGAGCGGGGCGATCGAGGCCATCGCGGCCGAGCCGGGCGATGCGAACACCATCCTGGTTGGCACGGTGGCCGGTGGCATCTGGCGCACCACCGACGCCGGCGTGAACTGGACGCCGCTTACCGATCAATGGCCGTCGCTGTCGTTCGGCGCCATTGAGTACAGCCCGATCGATCTCACCAACAACACTTTGTTCGCCGGCACCGGCAGTTTCAGCAGTGGCGGCAATGGCGGCCCGGCGGTGGGCGGCTTGCGCAGCACCGATGGCGGCAACAGCTGGGTCGGCATCGGCGCCGAATTCACCGGCCAAGCCGTGCGCAGCATCGTGCCGGCAGGCGGCACGTCGTTGGCCGACCAGGTGGTGCTGGTGGCCACGACCTCTGGCGCTGGGGGCGTGTGGCGCAGCGGCAATGGGGGCGCAACCTTCACTCGCGTTTCAGGGTCGCTGGCACCTGCCCTGGACGGGCTTAACAACGACGGCGATGCCACTACCGACGAGGTGGGGGAGTTGAACCTGCCGAACACCAGCGCCAGCCATATTGCGCGCGACCCCACCAATGCCAACCGCTTCTATGCCTCGGTGCCCAACAACGGCGTGTATCGCACCGACAATTCGGGTCTCAATTGGGTGCAGGTGAACGGCACCGGAGTGAACCTTCTGGCCGGCGCCGGCGCTGCATCGCGCATTGAAGTCTCCGTGAGCGCCAACGGCGGTGTGGCCTACGCCGGCTTGATCAGCGCCGGCGCACTGACCGGAGTGTTCCGCTCCACCGACCAAGGCGCGAACTGGGCCGCCCTGGGCGTGCCCGCGCCGACCATCCACCCGGGTGGCCAGGCTGGCGTGCACTTCTCGATCCTGGCCGACAACGTGGCCAACGATGTCGTCTATGTCGGCGGTGACCGCCAGGGTGGTGCGCCGTTCGTCGGAAACCTGTTCCGCAACAACGCTGGCGCCTGGGCGCCCATCGTGCTGGGTGGCGCGGGTGGCACCGCACCGCACGCCGACTCGCGCGACATGGTGTTCGACGCCAACGGCAACATCCTGCAATCCGACGACGGCGGCATCTATCGCCTCGTCAACCCGAACGCTGGCGGCACGGCCTGGCAGGCCTTTCCCACGCTGCCGCGGGTGGCGCAGTTCATCACCAACGTCGACTACGACCGCCTGAACAACGCCATCATCGGCGGCACCCAAGACACCGGCTCGCCCGAGCAGGCCACGGGCCAGACGTGGCGCGACACCAGCCAGGCCGACGGTGGCTTCACCGCGGTCGACAACGACCAGGTGGCGCACCCCGGCACCACGCTGCACTACAGCAGCTTCCAGTTCTTTGGTGGCTTCACGCGCACGACCATCAATGCCGCCAACGTGCCCGGCGCCTCCGACGGCGTGAACCTCACGGTCACCGGCGCCGGCGGCAGCGTGCTGACCAAGAACGTCAACATCGGCGGCAATCGAACGAATACCTTCGATGCGACCTTGCCCTTCCTGCCGCCATTCGTGCTCAACCGCATCGACCCCGACCGCATGCTGATCGGCACCTCGTTCCTGTTTGAATCGACCGACGGTGGCGAGAACCTGCTTTCGCTGGGCGGCCTGAACAACCTCACGGGCAACCTTATCGACGACGACCAGGACGGTGGCGTCGACGAAGGCGATGAATTCACCCCCGCCGGCGCCTTGGGTGGCATCACCGCCATGGCCTACGGCGGGCGCTTCAATGGCGCCGACGCGGCCGATGTGACCTACGTTGCCTCTGGCGCCACGCTGCGCCTGCGCACCGCCAACAGCACCAATTCGACGGCCGACTTCAGCGTCGTCACCGGCTACGCCGGCGGCGCCATCCGCGACATCGAGCTCGACCCCGACGACTGGCACCGCGGCTATGTGCTGGATACCAGCGGCAGCGTGTTCTCGTTCGTTAACAATGGTGCGTCCACGACTTGGGCCAACGTCACCGGCGGCCTGGCCGGCCAGTCGGGCGACATCCGCGACGTGGAACTGTTCACCGAAACCGCGGCGCCTGGTGACGACATCCTGCTTGTCAGCGGCTTCGGCGGCGTTTTCCGCACGCTCAGCCCGAGTGCGACCTCGGTGTGGAGCGAATATGGCGCCAACCTGCCCAACCTGGTGGTCACCGACCTGGTCTACGACGCGGCAGACGATGTGCTGGTGGCCGGCACCTATGGCCGCGGCGCCTGGAAGGTGTCAAGCGTGGCCAGCACGATCGACACCCTGGGCGTGCTGCAAATCTACGGCGACGATGTTTTCTCCGGCCAGGACGACACGATCCGCCTGATCCGCAATGCGGCCAACCCCTCGCTGCTGGATGTGACCATAAACACCAGCTTCTTCCAGTTCCAGCTGTCAACGATTCAGCAGATCAATGTGGACAGCCTGGGCGGCAAGGACACGCTGATCGTGGACAGCACGAACGGGCTGATCACGGTGCAAAACGGCATCCGCTACGACGGCGGCGCTGGCAGCGATGCACTGCAACTGCTGGACACCGGCGCGGTGCAGCGCACCAGCGACACCTATAGCGTGGGCCCCGGCCTGGGCCAGGGCTTGAGCGTCATCGTCGGCGCTGGCACGGCCGGCACGCAGACCGTCAACTTCGACAACCTGGAGCCCGTGCTCGACCTGGTGCCCGCGGCCCTGCTCACCGTCAACGCCACGGGCGGCGACAACGCCATCAACTTCACCCAAGGCGGCCTGGCCACCAACGGCAAGGTCAGCATCGACGCCTTTGAAACCATCGAGTTCAGCAACAAGGTGGCGCTGGTGATCAACGCCCTGGCCGGCGCTGATGCAGTGGGCATCAACAACGGCGCCACGCCCACCGGGCTGACGTCGATCACCGTCAACGGCGGCGACCCCGGCGTGGGCGACTCATTGAGCCTCACCAGCACCGGCGCGGCGGTGAGCGTGAACACCGGCCTGGCCAGCATCACCGGCGCCACCGGCGCGGGCGGCGCGGTCAGCGTGAACTACAGCGGCATCGAAGCGCTGGCGCTGGGCGGGGCGATCGGCACGCTCAGCTTCACCACCACGGCGGCCGACGATGCCCTGAGCGTCACCCCCGGGGCCAGCGGCGCGGCCAACAGCGGCACGCTGGTGGCCAGCGGCGTGGCGCCCAGCATCAGTTTCAGCAACAACGGCGCCATCACCGCCAACCTGGGCGCGGGCAACGACAGCGCCACGGTCAACGGCACTACCTTGGCCGACACCTTTGCCGTGGCCAGCACCGCGGTGGTCATCACCGGGCGCAACGCGGTGAACCTGACTGGTGCGGAATCAGTCATCGTCAACGGCGGCGTCGGCAGCGATACCTTCAACGTCACCCCGGCGATCTTGACGGCCTTCTTCATCGACGGTGGCGACCCAATAAGCGGCGTGCCCGGCGACCTGCTGGCCATCGCTGCGGGCGGGCAGACCGTGACCTACAACGCCGGGCCGCAGACCGATGAAGGCAGCTTCGGCGTCGGCGGCAATGCGGCGATCAGTTTCGACCACATCGAATCCTTTGCCATCAACGGCAGCGGCCCGGCGGTGATCAATGGCACCAACGGGCCGGACAGCATCACCGTCATCGCACGCGACGTCAGCACGCACCCGGGCACCAACGGCATACAAGACTTCACCGTCTCGGTCAACAGCGGGCCGGAGTTGCTGTTCATCAACGTGACCAGCCTGACCGTGAATGCGCTGGCGGGCAGCGATGAAGTCGCGCTCACCACACCGGCACCCAACGGCGCGGTGTGGGATGTGGACGTGGCCATCAACGGCGGTGAGCCCACCGCCGTGGGCGACCGGCTGGTGGTGTCAACACCCGGCGCAGGCGCCGAGATCGCGGTCTACACGCCGAATGCGGCGGACGGCGGTGTGTTGGATCTGACTTCGTTGAGTTCGCCGGTGGTGATCTCGCAGATCGAGACGCTGGTCTA
>JANOXU010000100.1:0-20428 GCA_031418595.1 Burkholderiales bacterium | reverse complement strand
AATCTTGGTACGCTCTTCCATGGTCGGTCTCCAGGTTGTTGACGACGCAAGTCGCAGCATGTAGCACTGCTTGCCTTGGCAAGCAACCTACGATGTCGGAGACCGGCCGCCTGTCTTGGCGCGGCGACCATGATGTCTAGTGGCGCCGAGGTGGCCGCTGTGATGGCGCGCGAGACGATCGACCTGGTGATCCTGGACCGGCGCTTGAAGGGTGAAGACGGCATGCAGATCGCCCGGCGGCTGCGCGAAGGCTCGGCCATCCCGATCCTGCTGCTCACCGGCCTGGCCGAAGAGGCCGACCGCGTGATGGGCCTGGAACTGGGCGCCGACGACTACCTGACCAAGCCGTTCAGCCCGCGCGAATTGCTGGCCCGCATCCGCGCGCTGCTGCGCCGCGCCAACGCGCAGGCCACCGTGGCCAGTGAAATGGCCAAGGTGCGCGCCTACCGCTTCGGCAACTGGGAGCTGAGCATCGGGCTGCGCAAGCTCAAGTCAGCACAAGGCCAGAAGGTCGACTTGACCAACGGCGAATTCAGCCTGCTGGCGGCGTTCTTGTCGGCACCGCTGCGCGTGCTGACGCGCGACCAATTGCTGGAGCTTTCGCGGCTGCACAACGCCGAGGTCTATGACCGCTTGATCGACGTGCAGATCCTGCGCCTGCGGCGCAAGATCGAAGCCGACCCGGCGCACCCCCGGTTCATCAAGACCGAGCGCGGCGCGGGCTATGTGTTCGACGCCGAAGTGGTGCCCGTGCGCTGAGGCAGATTGCAAATGCAACCCGGCTGGCCCGGCTTGACACCGCCCGGCAACATGGCTGGCAGCCAATGCCTTCAGCACGGCCCACACCCGCAAACCCGATGAACGCCAGCGCCCGGCCCGAACCCACCCGCTTGGTGCCGCCCAGCGCGCCCTGCGTGCTGGTGCTCAACGCCGACGCCGCCACCTACGGGCTGCTGGCCGAATGGCTGGCCGCTGACGGCTGGCGCGCCAGCCCGGCCGCACTGCCCGGCGTGCTGCCGGCGCTGGTGTTGGTGGATGTGGCGTACCCGCGGCATGGCGGCGCGCAGCACCTGCGCGCGGTGGCCGCGGCGCAGGGCGGTGCGCCGGTGATTGCCTTGTCGCCCACCTTCTTCGGCAACGTGCTGTGCACCGGCGACTGTGCTGATGCCCTGGGCGTGGCCGGCGTGCTGCCCAAGCCGGTGTCGCGCCAGGCGCTGATCAAAGGTGTGCGCGAGCTGGCCCGCCCATGACCCTGGCCGGCCTGCTCGACACCCTGGGCGCCGGGCGCCAGGCGGTGCGCCGCGTGGCCTGGAGTGGCGCGCTGTTCATCGCCGCGATCGTGGCCATCGCAACGTTCGACATCATTCGCGGCCACCGCGCCGGGGTGGACGACACCGGCCGCGAGCTGGAGACGCAGGCGCGCATCATTGCCGAGCAAACCGCGCGCAGCGTGCACGCCGTGGATATCGTGCTGCGCCACATTGCCGACGAGTTCCGCCGCGGCCGGCTGGCGCAGCTCAGCGCGCAAGAGCTGCACGCCTACTTGCGCGAACAGGCGGTGGGGCTGGTGCAGGTGGACGGCTTTGCGCTGCACGACGCGCGTGGCGACGCGCTGGCGATCTCGTGGCTGGCGCCGCAGGCAATGGTGAACGTGATGGCCACGCCGGCCTTCGTGGCCCTGCGCGACGGGCCGCGCAACGGGCTGCAAGTCAACACCGCGCAGCGCAGCGTGGCCGACCAGCAATGGGTGCTGCCGCTGGGGCGCCGGCTCGACACCGCGGCGGGTGAATTCGCTGGCGTGATCGTGGCGCGCGGGCGCATCGACTACTTCCAGCAGTTCTACCGCGACGTGCAGCTCGAACCCGGCACCAAGGTCACGCTGATGCACACCAACGGCACCCTGCTGGCGCGCCACCCGCCGGCAGCAGCGTCACTGGGCCAGCACATCGATCTGTTCGACACCTTGCGCGCGGCGCAGGCCGCCGGCGGCGGCCTGGAGCGCCCGCTGCGCATCATCAGCCCGATCGACGGCGTGGCACGCTTCGCCGCGGTGCGCACGGTGCCCGAGTACCCCCTGGCCGTGGTCGTCACGCGCGACGTTTCGTTGGCCTTGGCGCCCTGGCGCACGCAGGCCCTGGGCACCGCGGCGCTGACGCTGGCCCTGGGCCTGCTGGCCGCGCTGCTGTTGGCGCTGGTGCTGGGCCAGTTACGCCGGCTGCTGGCCGCGCGCGAGTCGCTCGCGGCGCAGCAAGAGCGCTTCGCGCTGGCCGTGGCCGGCAGCGATGACGGCGTTTGGGACTGGGACTACAAGGCCGGCCTGGCGTTCGAGTCGGCGCGCGCGCGCGAGTTGCAGGCGCTGCCGCCGGGCCCAGAGCTGCAACCGATCGACGTGCTGGTGGCTTCATTGCGCGTGCACCCCGAAGACATGCCGCGCCGCGCCGAAGGCATCCGCGCGCACCTGGCCGGCGAGACACCGGCCTATGAATGCGAATACCGGGTGCGCCATGACGACGGCCGCTACCGCTGGGTGCGGATCCGCGCCATGTGCACGCGCGACGCCCAGGGCCAGCCGATCCGCATGGCCGGCTCGGTGAGTGACATCGACGCGCGCAAACGCGCCGAAGAGGCGCTGCGCGAGAGTGAAGCACAGAAGGCCCTGGCGGTGGCGGGCTCGAACGACGGCATCTTGTACTGGGACATCGTGCACGACCGCCTGTACTGCTCGCCGCGCGCCCTGCGCATTGCCGGCGTCGAGTCTGAACTGGCCACGCGGCCACGCGCCGAGTGGCTGGCCATGATGCAGTTGCACCCTGAAGACGCGCCGCGCTACGCCGAAGACCTGCGCACCACGCTGCAAGGCCCGCCCAAGGTGCGCGAAAGCGAGTACCGGTTGCGCCAGAGCGATGGCCATTACCGCTGGGTGCAAATGCGCGGCATCTGTTTGCAAAATGAAGCGGGGCAGCCGGTGCGCTGGGGCGGCTCGATCAGCGACATCGACGCGCGCAAACGCGCCGAACAAGCCTTGCGCGAATCAGAGCAGCGCTACCAGTTGGCCGTGGCCGGCTCGAACCAGGGCCTGTGGGACTGGGACCTGGCCACCGACACCGTGTTCTTCTCGGCCCGCGCGCAAGAATTGGTGGGCGACGTGCCCGGCGAGCCAACCCGCCCGCGGCGCGAATGGACCGCCCGCTGGGACTGCCACCCCGACGATCTGCCCGGGGTGCGCCGCGCGCTGAGCACTTACCTGCACGGCGCGGACAAGCTGTGGGAAGTGGAATACCGGCTGCGCCACCGCAATGGCCACTGGCACTGGTACCGCGACCGCGGCGTGGCGCTGCGCGACGCCGCGGGCCGCCCCTACCGCATGGCCGGCTCGCTGGAAGACATCACCGAGCGCAAGCACGCGCAGGCCGCGCGCGAACAACTCGAAGTGCAGTTGCGTCAGGCGCAGAAGCTCGAAGCCATCGGCACGCTGGCCGGCGGCATCGCGCATGACTTCAACAACATCCTGGCCGCGATCCTGGGCTACGGCGAAATGGCCCAGCACGACGCCGCCGAAGGCACGCCGCTGCGCCGCCACATCGACGCTGCACTCAGCGCAGCGATGCGCGCCAAGTCGCTGGTCGAGCGCATCCTGGCCTTCAGCCGCAGCGGCATGGGCGAGCGCGTGCCGGTGCACGTGCAGTCGGTGGTTAACGAAGCGCTGGAGCAGATCACGGCTTCACTGCCGGCGGGCATCGCGCTGCAGCGCGAGCTGGCGGCCGGCGACGCGGCGGTGTTGGGCGACCCCACGCAAGTGCACCAGGTGGTGCTGAACCTGTGCGCCAACGCCGTGCAGGCCATGCCGCACGGCGGCACGCTCACGGTGGCGGTGCACAACATCGTGCTGCACGAGCCGCAGGTGGTGACCACCAGCCGCATTGAGGCCGGCGCCTACCTGCGCCTGGTGGTGGGCGACAGCGGCGTGGGCATTGCGCCGCGCGTGCTCGAACGCATCTTCGACCCGTTCTTCACCACCAAGGAGATCGGTGTGGGCACCGGGCTGGGGCTGTCACTCGTGCACGGCATCGTCACCGACCTGGGCGGCGGCATCAGCGTGCAAAGCACGCTTGGCAGCGGCACCACGCTGACGGTGTACCTGCCCTGGAGCAGTTGCGTTGCGCCCGTGGCGGCGGTGGCGCCGCCGCTGGCCCACGGCGCCGGCGAGACCGTGCTGCTGGTGGACGATGAAGACGCGCTGGTGCAACTGGGCGAGGAGATGCTGGCGCAACTGGGTTATGAGCCGGTGGGCTTTGCGTCGAGCGCGGCGGCGCTGGAAAGCCTGCACGCCACGCCCGCGCGCTTTGATGTGGTGCTGACCGACGAGGCGATGCCGGAGATGACTGGACAGTGTTGCGATCCAGAAGTTTCGATACATGAAACCGCGTCTTCGTCCGCCATGCGTCGTTGCAAATCCGCGCCATAGCAAAGGCTATGGCTGTGGTTTGCGCCTAGCCTGACGAACGAATCCATCGCTTCCATTTGTACCGAAACCTCTGCACCGCAACACTAGCATCCATCGCCCTTTGGTCTCAACGCAGGGTCCTCCTATTTACGGACAAGTTCTTAACTGGAAAGCTCGACGGGCTTATCTCTTGCGTTAGCCACTTGGTGACGGCGCAAGGCGTTTGAGAAACCAAGTGCCAGCAGCGGCAACACCAGCGCGCCGGCGGCGAACACCCAGCGCGGCGTGGCGTGGTCCACCACCAGGGCCGCCGTGGCCACACCCAGCGACTGCGCGCCAAACAGGCTCACCACGAACAGCGACACCGCCGTGCCGCGCCCCTGTGGCCACATTTGCGTGGCATGGGTCTGCAGGGTGCTGTGCAGCATGTACAGGCCCACGCCGCCCACCAAGCAAGCCAGCATGGCCCAATGCCAGCTTGGGCCCCAAGCCAGCAGGCCCATGCACAGCGCCACTGCGCAGCCGCCCAGGCGCACCAGGCCGCGTTCGCCCAGGCCGCGTATCAAGGGCCGGGCGCCCAACGCAAAGATCAGGCCGCCGGCGCCGTACAAGGCCATGACCGCGCCGCCCTGGCTCAGGCTCAAGCCGAATTCGTGGTGCAGGTGGCTGGGCACGAAAGCCAACGGCGCGAAGGCGAACGCGCCTTCAAGCGCCGTGGTGGCCAGCACCACGCGCACCCAGGGCACGCGCAGCAGTTGGCGCGCCTGGGCCAGGAAATTAACTTGTGGCAGCGCAGGCTTGGCCGGCGCAGTGGCGTGCCGCGCTGCCACCAGCAAGGGCCAGGCGGCGAGCGTGAAGCCTGCTGCGAGGCCGTAGAACACGGCGCGCCAGCCCCAAGCATCGGCCACCAAGCCGCCCAGCCATTGGCCCGTTGTCATACCCAGGATGGTGGCCAAGGACAGGCGTGCCAAGGTTTCCTGGCGCTGCCCGTAAGCCACGCTGTCGCCCAGCGTGGCGATGCTCAGGGGCACGATGCCCCCGCCCGCGGCGCCGGCCACGGCGCGCCAGGCGATGGTGGCGTTCAGGCTCGCTGCTTGGGCGATGGCCAAATTGGCCAGCGCGCAGGCCAAGGTGGCGCCGGCGATGATGGGCAGCTTGCCGTGGCGATCCCCCAGCGGGCCATAGGCCAGTTGCAGCAAGCCATAGGCCACGGCAAAGGCCGCGATGGTTTGCGCCGCCGCGCCGGTGGTGGTGGCGAAGTCGCCCGCCAGTTGCGGCAACAACGCGTCGCAAGCGCGCATCGACGCCATGCTGGTGAACGAAGCCAGGCCCAGCAGCCACAGCAGGCGGTTCGCGTCGGTGCTGGCAGGTTGCGCGGCGCTCATCACCCTGCGTGGCCACGCATCAAGCCTTGCACAAATACGCCTCGGTGAATTTGACCCAATAGGTGGCCCCGGTTGACAGCACGCGGTCATTGAAGTCATAGCTGGCGTTGTGCCTCATGCAGCCGCCCCCCACGCCTTCGCCGTTGCCGAGGAAGACGTAGCAGCCCGGCACACGCTCTACAAAAAAGGCGAAGTCCTCTGCGCCGCACAGTGGTACTTGCTTGGTGGCCATGCCTTCGGGGCCACGTTGATGGGTGATCACTTGCGTGCACCGGGCGGTTTCCGCGGCATGGTTGTGCAGCATGGGGTAGCGGCGCTGGTAGCGCACTTCGGCCGTAGCGTCAAACTCCGCCGCTTGCGCATGGGCCACTTCGTTGATGCGGCGTTCGAGCAGGTCGCGCACCTCAGGGCGGAAGGCGCGCACCGTGAGGCGCAGTTCGGCCACGCCAGGCATCACGTTGGGCGCCTCGCCGGAGTGAATGGCGCCCACCGTGATGACCCCGGTGTGAATGGGATTCACGTTGCGCGACACGATGCATCATGCCCACATGCGTGCATCCTGCCGAAGACCTTGCTGAACCAGGGCTTGCCGCTGGTCTGTTCGATGGGCAGGGCGTCCATGTCGGCGCGCAAGCCAATGTGGCGGGTGCTGCTGCCGGCCTTCAAGCTGCCGACCACGCCGGTCTTGCCCAGACCGCGATGCACGTCATAGCCCCAGCGCTGCAGCCGCTCAGTCACCAGGTCGGCCGTGGCGCTTTCTTCATAGGCCAATTCAGGGTTGCCATGGATTTGATGGCGAATGGCCACCATCTCGTCTTCTTGCGCGGGGATCGCGTCCAGGGCGGGCAGCAGGGCGTAGGGGGCGCTCATGGGCTTCCTGTCTCAGGGCTTGAGTCAGCAGCCATTTTCAACGTCAGTTTTCGCGTGCACAACGCGCCCTCACCCCTGCTTCAAGTACGCTTCAGCGAGCTTCACCCAATACGTTGCGCCGGTAGACAGCACGCGGTCGTTGAAGTCATAGCCCGCGTTGTGCACCATGCAGCCGCCTTCAGTACCCGTGCCGTTGCCCAGGTTAACGTAGCAGCCGGGAACTTTTTCCAGGAAGAAGGCAAAGTCTTCGCTGGCCGACACCGGCTCGGCTTGAGCCACCAAACCGGCTTCGCCGAGCCAGTCTCGAATCACCTGCTTGCAGAATTCGGTTTCCTTGGCGTGGTTGTTCAGCACCGGGTAGCGGCGGATGTACTCCACCTGCGCCGTGGCGCCGTACACCGCGGCCTGGGCTTGCGCCACTTCGGTGATGCGCCGTTCAAGCAGGTCGCGCACATCGGGGCGGAATGCGCGCACGGTCAGGCGCAATTCGGCTTCACCAGGCAGCACGTTGGGCGCATCGCCCGCATGAAACGCGCCCACCGAAATGATGCCGGTGTGCAGCGGGTTCACATTGCGCGACACGATGGTCTGCAAGGACATGACGATGCTGGCCGCTGCCACGATGGTGTCCACCGCCGCATGCGGCATGGCGCCATGGCCGCCGCTGCCGCGCACCTTGATGATGGCGGTGTCGCCACTGGCCATGGCAAAGCCGGGCACGGCCATGAACTGGCCCGCCGGGCGGCCCGGCATGTTGTGCATGCCGAACATGGCCTCGCAGGGGAACAAGTCCAGGAAGCCGTCTTCGAGCATGGCGCGCGCACCGGCCAGGCCTTCTTCGGCGGGCTGGAACACCAGGTGCACGATGCCGTCGAAGTTGCGCGTGGCGGCCAGGTGCCGCGCGGCTGAGAGCAGCATGGCGGTGTGGCCGTCGTGCCCACAGGCGTGCATCTTGCCGAAGACCTTGCTCGCCCAGGGCTTGGCGCTGGTCTCCTCGATCGGCAGCGCATCCATGTCGGCGCGCAGGCCGATGCGCCGCGTCGACGTGCCCGCGCGCAAGGTGCCCACCACGCCGGTCTTGCCCAGGCCGCGGTGCACCTCGTAGCCCCAGCGCTGCAAGCGCTCGGCCACCAGGTCGGCGGTGGCGTGCTCTTCGTACGCCAGTTCGGGGTTGCTGTGGATCTGGCGGCGAATGGCCACCATCTCGTCTTCGTGGGCCCGAATGGCATCGAGCGCAGGCAGGGGCAGCGGGGCGTTCATGAAGGGGGTTCCTGTGTGGTGATGAGTGCGGGCACAAGGTGTATGCGGCCCGATGCACCGATCGGGCCGCGCGCCGGGGGTTTGCGCCTACTTCAACATACCGTCCAGCCCGGCCTTGGCGACCACGCCGTCTTGTTCCGACGAGCCGCCGGACAGGCCGATGCCACCGATGATCTTGCCGTCCACCACCAGCGGGATGCCGCCTTCCACCGGGTTGGCGCCGCGCAGGCCCAGGATGCGCAGGCCCACGCCGCCGCCGGCCACCAGGTCTTGGAACACCTTGGTCGGGCGGCGGAACAGGGCGGCCGATTGCGCCTTGTCTTGCGCCACGTTCACGCTGCCGGTCTGCGTGTTGTCCATGCGCTCGAAGGCCACCAGCATGCCGGCGGTGTCGACCACCGCCGCGGCCATCGGCACGCCCATCTTGCGCGCTTCGGCCAGCGCCGCGGCCACGGCCTTGCGGGCTTGCTCGTGGTTGACATTGGCGCCGTACTGCGGCACCTGGGCCTGCGCGGCGCCGGCGGCCAGGCACAGGGTGGTGGCGGCGATGAATCGGGTGACGGTCTTGCTGAACATGGCACTCTCCTGGTTAACGTTTGAAATGCTGCAAGGCGCAGCGCGGAAAAAAATCAATGCGCGGTGTACACCGACGGATGTCGATGCGCCCAGTAAAACGGCGCGGTGTCAATGCGCCGTGTAAACCGGGGCGGGCTGGGTGAAATAGGCGTGAAGAATCTGATACGCCATCAGGTAGTTCTTCTGCTGGAAACTGGCGTGCGAAATGCCGCTCATCACGCTGAACTGCTTGTCGGGTGAAGGCAGCAGTTTGAAGAAGTCGATCAGGTCGTCGAGCGCGGCGATGCCATCGAACTGGCCGCGCATCACGAGGGTGGGTGCGCTGATCTTCGAAGGGTCCACCACCGGCAGCTTCGAGCACATGTCGATGTAAGTGCCATTGGGCATGGAGTCGTCGAGCGCCAGGATGGCGTCGGCAAAGGCATCGATGGTGGCCTTGTCAGCGCAATCGGGGTGGTCGCGCTCGAAGATCGAATACACGAACTTGCGGTCGATCGGGCGGCGCTTGGCCGCCAGGAACTCGGGCAGCTTCTTGCGCCGCTGCTCAAGCGTGGGGGCGCCGGCACCCGTCCACACAAAGGCATCGAGTGCCAGCCGCGCCACGCGCTCGGGGTGGTTTTGCGCAAACAGCGCGGCGCGCAGGGCGCCCGAAGAAATGCCGTAGGTGAGGAAGCTGCGCACGCCGCGCAGGGCAAAGATGGCGTCGGTGGCGGCGGCCAGGTCGGCCGCGCCGTTGGCAATGTCGCTGGTGATGTCGCGCTGCTTGCTGCTGCGGCCATAGCCTTCCATGTCGACGCACCAGCACACGAACCCGCGCTGGGCAAACCAGTCCATCACCGATGAATCGGGCCGGCCCGGCACGCTCAGGTCGAAGGTGGGTTGGCTGGCCATGGATGAACCGTGTACGAACAGCACGGCTGGTTTGCCGGCGGGCGAGCCGACGAATTTTTCCCACATGAACAGGCGCACGTCGCCGTCTGCGGTGTGTTTGGTGGCCCAGTGTTCCTGGCCGGTGACTTCACTCATGTTTGCCTTTCACCTGTGTTCTCCACTGCGCCGACGCGGCAGCGTCGACCCGTGACTCCAACCCAGCCAAGCGAACGCCGCGGAACCGGCTTTGCCGGGCCGCTGGCGTTGCCCCCTAGGGAAGCGCGCGAAGCGCGTAGGGGGGTCAATCAATCCTCGCGCCGGTTTCCTTGACGATGCGCGCCCAGCGTTCGCGTTCATCCCGGAACCAGGCGTCGAATTCGGCGGCGCTGGAGCCCACGGCTTCGATGCCGGCCTCTTTCATGTAGCCCCCGACTTCGGGCGTGGCCAGTGTGGCCTTCAGTTCCGTGTTAAGCCGCTCGATGATGGCCGCCGGCGTGCCCTTGGGCGCCAGCAAGCCCATCCACACATAAGCCGCGTAGCCGGCCAGGCCGCTTTCGGCCAGCGTCGGCACCTCGGGCAGTTGCGGCGAGCGCGACGTGCCGGTGGTGGCCAGCGCGCGCAGCTTGCCCGTGCGGATGTGTTTGACCATCGCCGCCGCGCCTGGCATGGCCATGGGCACGGTGCCGCCGAGCAGGTCGGTGATCGCCTGGCCGCTGCCGCGATAGGGCACATGGACGAGTTGGATGCCGGCTTGCGCGGCAAACATGGCGGTGAACAAGTGCTGGCCGCTGCCGTTGCCCGACGAGCCGTAATTCAACCGCCCGGGCTGCGCCTTGGCGTAGGCGATGAGCTCGGCCACGCTGCGCACCGGCAAGTCGGGGTGCACCACCAGCACGCCAGGTTCGCGGCCGAGCAGCGAGATGGCCATAAAGTCATCCACCGGGTTGAAGCTGAGTTTGCTGTACAGGCTGGCGCTGATGGCATTGGTTTGCGATGCCAGCAGCAGCGTGTAGCCATCGGGCGCGGCCTTGGCCACCAGCTCGGCACCGATGGTTGCGCCGGCGCCGGGCTTGTTCTCGATCACGATCTGCTGCTTCAGCCGTTTGCCCAGCTCTTGCGCAATGGCGCGCATCGGGCCGTCGACCGCGCCGCCCGGCGAGAACGGCACGACGATGCGCACCGGCCGGTTGGGGTAATCCTGCGCCAGGGCCAGGCCGGCGCCAAACAGCTGGATCAACAGGGCAACGGCCAACAGCGCTCTGGGGTGGTGCATCGGTGTGCGTCCTGTTCAGTCGTCAAAGCCCGCGGCGTGCCGCTGCGCGGCCGCGCTCGATGCCGTGAGCAGGCCGATGAAGCGCGCGGCCAGTTCGGGCTGCGTGCAGGGCTGTGACACAGCCACGCTGTACACCGTGGCCAGCTCAAAGCCCGGCGGCAAGGGCGCCACCAGTTCAACGCCTTCGGTGTAGAGAATCTCGCTGATCTGCGTGCAGCCCAGCGCGGCGGGGTCAGCCATCAGCGCCAGCTCGCGCATGGCGGTGGCGCCGTTGGGGAAGGTGCGCAGACGCGCTTCCAGCGTTTGCGCCAGGCCGAGTTGACCTAACACCTTGCTGAAGTGGATGCCGGCGGTGGAACGCTGGGCGTCGGGAAAGTACAGCGCCTGCGCGGCTTGCAGTGCGGCGTGTAGTTGCGCGCGCGTGGCCACTTGCGGGTGCGGCGCGCCGCGGCACACGGCCAGGCCGGTGGCCACGCGGCCCAGCATGGCGGCGCCCGCGGCACGCAAGGCGCCGCTGCCGATCAACTCATCCAACATGGCCTGGGTGGTGATCATCACGTCGCACGGCGCGCCGGCCAGCAGGGCCTCGCGCAGCGCGCCCACGGCGCCGAATTGCGCATGCAGCGTGGCCCACGGCGCCAGCGCCGGCTGCAGGGCCTTGACCAGGCCTTGCGCCGCGCCCGCGCACAGCAGGTGCAGGGATGGGGCTGAGCTCACTCCACCTTGGCGCCGGAGACCTTGACGATGTGCGCCCACTTGGCAATATCGGCCTGCACATAGCGGGTGAATTCGTCAACGCCCATAGTCATGGCCGTGGTGCCTTGTGCGGCCCAGGCCTTGCGCACCTCGGCGCTGCCTGTGATCTTGCTCACCTCGGCGTTCAAGCGCGCCACCACCGCTGCCGGTGTGCCCTTGGGCGCCATCAGGCCCAGCCACAGCGTGGCTTCATAGCCGGGAACGCTTTCGGCCACGGTGGGCACATCGGGCAGGGTGGCCGAGCGCGCCTTGCCCGTGGTGCCCAGGGCCTTGACCTTGCCGGCCTTGATCTGCTCAGCCATGGTCGGGATGGCGTCGAACATCATCTCGACCTGGCCGCCTAACACATCGCTGCGTGCGCCGGCGCTGCCCTTGTACGGGATGTGCACGATGTCGATGCCGGCCAGCGCCTTGAACAGCTCGCCGGCCATGTGGTACGGCGTGCCCGGGCCCGACGAGGCGTACGACATGCCGCCCGGCTTGGCCTTGGCCGCGGCGATCAACTCGGGCACGGTGTTCTGGGCCAGGCCGGGCCTGGCCACCAGCACCAGGTCTGAATAGTTCAGCGGCGCAATCGGCGCGAAATCGCGCAGCAACTGGAACGGCTTGTTGGGGATGAGCGACTCGTTCACGGTGTGCGTGTTCGACATGAGCAGCAGTGTGTAGCCGTCAGGCGTGCTCTTGGCCACGGCGTCGGTGCCGATCACCGAGCCTGCGCCGGGGCGGTTGTCGATGATCACGTTCTGGGCGAACACTTCTTGCAGCCGCTGGGCCAAAACGCGGCCGAAGACATCGGCCGAGCCGCCGGGCGCAAAGGGCACGATGATGCGAACGGGGCGGTTCGGGTAGTCCTGTGCCTGCGCGGGGTGGGCCAGCGCGAAAAATGCGCCGACCAGCGTCAACATCAATCTGATGAACATCGGCCTGCGTGTCATGCCTTGTCTGCCTGTGCGCTGAAGACTCCGGGGGCGCGAGCGTAGCATTTGGTCGTCCGGCTTCGGGCATACCCCAGGTACTGAAAGTGACCATGCAACTTGCTTCAATGATGACCCGTCAGCGGCCCGTTTTCGTGCCCGTGCGCCGCGCCGTGATCGCCTGCGCGGCGGCCCTGTGCTGGGCTGGCGCGGCGCTGGCGCAAAGCGGCTACCCGGAACGTGCGATCACGCTGATCGTGCCCTTCCCACCCGGCGGTGTGGCCGACACCGTGGCGCGCCCCGTGGCCGAGGCGCTGGCGCGCGAACTGAAGCAGCCGGTGGTGGTGGAAAACAAGGTCGGTGCCGGCGGCGCCACCGGCATCAGCCTGGCCGCGCGCGCGCCGGCCGATGGCTACACGCTGCTGCTGAGCTTGTCGTCGATATCCATCCTGCCCGAGGCCGACGGGCTGCTGGGGCGCAAGCCGGCCTTCACGCTCAACCAGTTCAAGCCGATTGCGCGCTTCACCGCCGACCCCACCGTGCTGGTGGTGCGGGCTGATTCGCCCTGGAAGACGCTGGCCGAATTCACCGCCGACGTGATGCGCCAGCCCGGCCGCTACAACTACGGCAGCTCGGGCAACTACGGCACCATGCATGTGCCGATGGAAATGCTCAAGGCGCACAGCAGTTTGCACATCGTCCACATTCCCTACACCGGCGCCGGCCCGGCACTGCTGGCCCTGCTGGGCGGGCAGGTTGATGCGGTGGCCAGCGGGCCGTCCACGGTGGCGCAGCAAATCAAGGCCGGCAAGCTGCGCGCCTTGGCGCATTGGGGCGAGCAGGCGCTGGCGGCCTTGCCCGATGTGCCCAGTTTCAAGCAGCGCGGCGTGCCGATTCAGTTTGCGCAGTGGTCGGCGTTGTTTGTGCCCGCCGGCGCGAGCGAAGAGGTGGTGGCACGGCTGCGTGCGGCCGCGCGCAAAGTGGCGACAGACCCGCAGGTGGTGGCCACCATTGCGCGCGCCGGCAGCCCCATTGAATACCTCGACGCGCCAGAGTTTCAAGCCTACTGGGCGGCCGACGCACGGCTGATGTCGCAGGCCGTGCAGCGCATCGGTAAGGTGGAGTAACCCTGGGTGCCGGCGCCGGCACGGCGCCCGATAATTTGATCATCAAACATGCAACTGCACAGGAACATTCGCCATGGCCACCCAGATGCTGATCTACGAGACCGCGGTGCCGCTGACGCATCAACGGCACGGCCCGTGGAGCCTGCAAGCGGGCGGTGATTTCGGCTTTGCGCGCCAGGTCAATGCCGTGCCGCTGATGGCGGTGGAATTCGCCCCGGCCAGTGACGACTACGCCATTGTTTTTGCCGGCAAGGGCGGCGAGGTCATGCCCGCGGCGATCCTGGGCTTGCGCGCCAAGCAGAACCTGTACCTCGACGCCGCGCTGAAGTGGAACGCGAAGTACGTGCCGGCCTTTGTGCGCCGCTACCCCTTTGTGTTTTCAGGCGCGGCCGACGGCAAGACCTTCACGGTGTGCATCGACGAGGCCTACAGCGGCTTCAACCAGGCTGGCCACGGCCAGCGGCTGTTTGGCGACGACGCCAAGCCCACGCCGTACACCCAGGGTGTGTTGAAGTTCTTGCAGGAATACCAGGCCCAGTTCATGCGCACCCAGGCGTTTGGCCGCAAGCTGGCGGAACTGAAACTGCTGGCGCCGATGCAGGCTGACCTGGCGCAACCGGGCGGGCCCAAGACTTCACTCAGCGGCTTTTTGGCGGTAGACCGCAAGAAGCTGCGCGAACTGCCCGGAGCGGCGCTGGAAGAACTGGCGCGCAACGACGGGCTGGAGTTGCTCTACCTGCACCTGCATTCGCTGCGCAACTTCAACGGCTTGAAAGACCGCTTTGTGGCGGCGCAGCCTTTGGCCGCACCCAGCGCAGCGGCCAGCCCCGCCGCTTAGGGTCGAATCAAGACCGCGGCGCGGCGGGCGGGGTGCCGACAGCCGGCGCCTTGGTCACGCGCACCTTGCCGCCGGTGGCCACGATGACCACCGAGTCGCCCACTACCAAGGTCTCGCCGGCCTTGGCTTGCACGATGGAACGGCGCTCGCCGTTCTTCAGTTGGATCAAAATTTCAACCGCCTCTTCGCGCGTGCCGCTGCGTTCGATGGCGTTGCCCACCAGGCCACCCACCACGGCGCCGATCACGCCCACCGCAACCGCTTCGCGCCGCCCGCCAACCGACGAGCCGGCGATGCCACCCACCACGCCGCCGGCGGTGGCGCCAACACCGCTTTGCGTGCCATCGACCACCACCGGGCGCAGCGACAACACCACGCCGTCTTGCACCGTGGCCAGGCGCTGAGCGTCGTGGCGCGACACGACATCGGGGCTGGTGGTGGTGCAGCCGCTCAAGGCAAGCAAAGCGGCCAGGGCGGTGGTGGTGATGAGCGTGCGGTTCATGGTGGGTGACTCACTGTGCAGGGAAGGATGGCAGGGCAACGCGAGCCTGTGCCCAGGCGTTGACCACGGTGTTGAGTCAGCTTAACCGCGCCGTGTAAACCGCCCATGTCTGGCGCCCGTGCCGCCGCGGCGCCAGCGCATCAGCCATGCAAACGGCTGTGCGCCGGCACGCTGGCCAGCAAGAAATCCATCTGGTCTGAAAGGATGCGCCGGCCGCGCAGGATCATGTCTTCATGCAAGCTGGGCACGTAGGGCAGGTATAGCAGGCTCATGCGCGCCTCTTCGGGCAACCGGTTGCCCTTCTTGCCATTGCAATGGCGGCAGGCCGTGATGCAGTTCATCCACGTGTCCACGCCGCCGCGCGACACCGGGGTGATGTGTTCGCGCGTCAGGTCAGTGAAGTGAAAGCGCCCGCCACAGTAGGCGCACAACTGACGGTCGCGGTTGAACAGCTTGGGGTTGCTCAGCGCCGGTGTGATGCGCCAGGCTCGCGCTGGCACCGCGCCGCGCACGGCAATGATGGGGTGCACCTCAATGCGCGACTGCACGCCCGTGGCGCGCTGAATGCCCCCGCGCAGCACATGACACGCCGTGCCCAGGGTCCAGGCCACGGCGTCGCAGGCGTACAGCACCGCCGCCTCGCGTGTGGCGATCCAGGCCTGGGGCCGGCCGGAGACATCTAGCTGAAGCACGTCCATGAAAAGCAAGGGTAAACAATCCCAAGACTGGGTTCAATAGGCGCTCACTCCGCCCGAGCCCAGAGGCCCATCATGCGCCTTTGCTGTGAGCGCCTAGGCAGCTCGGCCTAGAAATAGTCTGCAAACACGGGCCATGGCTGGGAGAGTTTCCCGCAAAATAGCACGATCGTTCGTTTCATTCACGCCACCATGGCCGCCTCGTCTCGCACCCCCGTTTCGCCATTTGTTGACTCTGCAGCCGCCCGCCTGGCGTTGGCCAGCGCGCTGCCCAAGGGCCGCCAGACCCGCGGCGTGATCATCGATGCCGCCCTGCGCCTGGCCACGCGCTCCGGCTTGGAGGGCCTGAGCATCGGCGTGCTGGCCGAGGTGACGAAGATGAGCAAGTCGGGCGTGTTCGCCCACTTCGGTTCGCGCGAGGAATTGCAGATTGCGGTGATCCGCGAGTACCACGCCCGCTTCGAAGCCGAGGTCTTTGCGCCGGCCATGCAAGAGCCGCGCGGCCTGCCGCGCCTGCGCGCGCTGTTCGAACGCTGGGTGCGCCGCGTGACCGAAGAGGTGGACTCGGGCTGCATCTACATCAGCGGCGCGGTGGAGTTCGACGACCGCCCGGGCCCGGTGCGCGACGCCCTGGTTGACATGGTGCAAACCTGGCACGGCGCGCTCGGCCGCGCCATGAATATTGCCATTGAAGACGGCCACCTCCAGGCCGACACCGACGCGGCGCAACTCCTGTTCGAAACCCATGGCCTGATCCTGGCGCTGCACCACGACGCCCGCTTCTTGCGCAGCCCCGCGGCCGTGGCGCATGCCCGCGCCGGCTTCGAGCGCTTGCTGCGCCCGTGCCTGAACATTCCACCGGCCAGCGCCCCGCGCAAGGCCCGAAATTGATCCACCTTGTTGGGAGATAAACCGATGCCGCACTACACCCCGCCGCTGCGCGACATGCAATTCGTGATGCACGAATTGCTTGGCGCCGTGACTGAACTGAAGCGCATGCCGCGCCACGCCGAGCTTGATGTGGACACGGTCAACGCCGTGCTGCAAGAGGCCGGCAAATTCGCCGCCGAAGTGCTCGCGCCGCTCAACCACAGCGGCGACCGCGAAGGCTGCACGCACGATGCGCAGACACATGCCGTCACCACACCCAAAGGCTTTGCCGCGGCGTATGCCCAGTACGTGCAAGGCGGTTGGCCGGCATTGAGTTGCGACTCCCAATTCGGTGGCCAGGGCCTGCCCGTGCTGCTGAACCAATGCCTGTACGAGATGATGAACTCGGCCAACCAGGCTTGGGCGATGTACCCGGGCTTGTCACACAGCGCCTTCAACTGCCTGCATGCGCATGGCACGCCCGAGCAACAGGCCACCTATTTGCCCAAGCTCACCAGCGGCCAATGGACCGGCACCATGTGCCTGACCGAGCCGCATTGCGGCACCGATCTGGGCCTGCTGCGCAGCAAGGCCGAGCCGCAGGCTGACGGCAGCTACAAGCTCACCGGCCAGAAGATTTTCATCTCGGCCGGCGAGCACGACCTGGCCGAGAACATCATTCACTTGGTGCTGGCTCGGCTGCCTGGCGCGCCGGCCGGCAGCAAGGGCATTTCGCTGTTCGTCGTGCCCAAATTCCTGATCAATGCCGATGGCGGCCTGGGCGCGCGCAACACGCTGCACTGTGGCGGCATCGAAGAAAAGATGGGCATCCACGGCAACGCCACCTGCCAGATCTTGCTTGAAGGCGCCGTGGGCACGCTGGTGGGCCAGCCCAACAAGGGCTTGCCGGCGATGTTTGTGATGATGAACGCAGCGCGCCTGGGCGTGGGCAACCAGTCACTCGGTCTCACGGAAGTGGCCTACCAGAACGCCGCGGCCTATGCCAAGGAACGCATGCAGATGCGTTCACTTTCCGGCCCCAAACAGCCCGATCAAGCGGCCGACAACATCATCGTGCACCCCGATGTGCGGCGCATGCTGCTCACCGCGCGCGCCTATGCCGAAGGCGGCCGCGCATTGGCCATGCACATCGCGTTGTTGATTGACACGTACTTGTCCAGCGACGACGAAGACCAGCGCAAAGACGCCGAAGACCTGGTGACCCTGCTCACCCCGATCGTTAAGGCGTTCCTCACCGACAACGGCTGGATCGCCACCTCGCACTGCATGCAGGTGTTCGGTGGCGCGGGCTACATCGCCGAATCGGGCATGGAGCAGTTTGTGCGTGATGCGCGCATCAACATGATCTACGAGGGCACCAACACCGTGCAGTCGCTCGACTTGCTGGGCCGCAAGGTGTTGGGCGACAACGGCGCCAAGCTGAAGAAGTTCGGCAAGTTGGTGCAGACTTTTGTCGAAGACGAAGGCACCGACGAAGCCATGCAGGAATTTGTGAACCCGCTGGCCGAGCTGGGCGAGAAGGTCACCAAACTCACCACCGAACTGGGCATGAAGGCCTTTGGCAATGCCGATGAAGTGGGCGCCGCCGCGGTGGACTACCTGCGCATCTGCGGCCACCTGGTGTTTGCCTACTACTGGGCGCGCATGGCCAAGGTGGCTCTGGCCAAGCAAGGCAGCGGCGACACCTTCTACACCGCCAAGCTGGCCACCGCGCGCTTTTACTTTGCCAAGCTCTTGCCTGAAACTGCGGGCTTGATCCGCAGTTGCCGCAGCGGCCTGGCGCCGTTGATGGCTTTGGACGAAGCCTTGTTTTGACAACGGGCAAACTGCCCGCAGGAGAACCGAATGAACAAACTCATCACCTTGGCCGCGCTTGCGCTGGCCACCACCTTCGCCGCCGCGCAAGGCGCCCCCACTGGCTTGTGGAAAACCATCGACGATGAAACCAAACAGGAAAAGTCGTTCGTGCGCATCAGCGAAGCTGGCGGCGTGCTCAGTGGCAAGGTCGAGAAAATCGTCGACCCGACCAAACAAGACAGCAAGTGCGACAAATGCAGCGATGACCGCAAAGACAAGCCGGTGCTGGGCATGGTGATCTTGCGCGACTTGAAGAAGGGCGACGACGGCCACTGGGAACGCGGCAGCATCGTCGACCCGAACAACGGCAAGGTCTACCGCGCACGGGTGCGTGTCGTCGAAGGCGGCAAGCAACTTGAAATGCGGGGCTACATCGGCCCGTTTTTTCGCAACCAGATTTGGCTGAAAGCAGAGTAAGGATCGTTCATGAGCAAGTTCCAGGTTCGCAAGGTGGCCGTGCTCGGCGCCGGGGTGATGGGCGCGCAGATTGCCGCCCATCTGGTCAACGTCAAGGTGCCGGTCGTGCTGTTCGACCTGCCTGCGAACGCAGGCCCCCATGCCGACGAGGTACGTCGGCTGCCCCCCGAGGGGGTTGAGTCAAGTGGCAAAGCCACATTGACACAAGAGGGGCCAAAGAACGGCGTCGTGGCCAAGGCCATTGAAGGCTTGAGGAAACTCAAGCCTTCGCCCATCGGCGTGGTTGAAGACCTGGCGTTGATCACCCAAGCCAACTACGAAGAACACCTGGGCCTGCTGACCGGCTGCGACCTGATCATCGAAGCCATCGCCGAGCGGCTCGATTGGAAGCGCGAGCTGTACGCCAAGATCGCGCCGCACGTGCCGGCGCATGCGCTGCTGGCGTCCAACACCTCGGGCTTGTCCATCACCTCCTTGAGCGAAGTGCTGCCCGAAGAAATGAAGCACCGCTTCTGCGGCATCCACTTCTTCAACCCGCCGCGCTACATGCAACTGGTGGAACTCATTGCCACCGCCGCCACCGAGCCGCGCGTGCTGGATGAGCTGGAGGCGTTCTGCACCAGCGCGTTGGGCAAGGGCGTGGTGCGCGCCAAGGACACACCGAATTTCGTGGCCAACCGGGTGGGCATTGCCGGCATGCTGGCCACCATGGTGGAAGCGCAGCGCTATGGCTTGAGCTACGACGTGGTGGACGACCTCACCGGCAAGAAGCTCGGCCGCGCCAGCTCGGGCACCTTCCGCACGGCCGATGTGGTGGGGTTGGATACCCTGAACCACGTCATCAAGACCATGCAAGACCAGTTGGGTGATGGCAAGGACCCGTTCTTCGCCAGCTACGCCACGCCGCCCGCCCTGGCCAAGCTGCAGGCCGCCGGTGCGCTGGGCCAAAAGACCGGCGCGGGCTTTTACAAGAAGGTGGGCAAAGACATCCTGCGCTTCGATGCGCAGAAGGGCGATTACGTGGCCGGCGGCGGCAAGGCCGAGGCCATCGTCGAACGCATGCTGAAGAAGCCGATCGGCGAACGCCTGAAGTTGCTGCGCGAGTCCACCAACCCGCAAGCGCAATTCCTGTGGGCCATCTTGCGCAACGGCTTTCACTACGCGGCCGTGCACCTGGCCGAGGTGGCCGAGTCGGCGCGTGAAGTTGACTTCGCCCTGCGCTGGGGTTTCGGCATGAAGCAAGGCCCGTTCGAAGCCTGGCAAGAAGCCGGCTGGCAGCAGGTGGCGCAGTGGGTTGCGCAAGACATTGAAGCCGGCAAGGCGCTGTGCAATGCGCCGCTACCGGCCTGGGTGTTCGACGGCCGCACGGGCGTGCACACGCCCGAGGGCTCCTGGTCGCCGAGCAAGAAGTCCTACGTGCCGCGCTCGTCGCTGCCGGTCTATCAGCGCCAGCATTTCCCTGAAGCCGTGTTCGGTTCGGGCGCCGTCGATCCGCTCAACAGCGGTTGCGAGTTGTTCAGGAACGAAGAAGTGCGGGTCTGGACGCTCGATGGCGAGGTCGCCATTGCCAGCATCACTGCCAAGCTGCACCTCATCAGCCCGACGGTGGCCGAGGGCCTGGGCCGGGCCATCGACATCGCCGAGGCCGGCTACCAGGGCCTGGTGATCTGGTCGCCCGACGATGTGTTCTCGGCCGGCGCCAACCTCGAAGCCCTGATGCCGGTATTCATGAAGTCGGGCGCCAAGGGCATCG
>JANOXU010000099.1:0-25723 GCA_031418595.1 Burkholderiales bacterium | reverse complement strand
AACAGGAGGCCTGCGTAATGCTGCGAGCCGACAGACCACTGGTAAGCCGTGTGCGGGAAATCCGCATGCACGGTTTGAACGGGGGCGTTGGCTCTGAACCCGGCCTTCGGGCCGCTTAGGAACCAACGTCTACCAATGACGATTCGCTTGCTTGTTGCCTTGGCCACCAGTCTGGCGCTGGCGCTGCCGCTGTGGGCACAGGGCAGCGACAAGGGCGCGGCGGCGGCAGACAAGAAGGTGCTGCGCTACGCCTTCCGTGTGGCAGAGACCAGTTTCGACCCGGCGCAGATCACAGATCTGTATTCGCGCACCGTGGCCGCAGGCATCTTCGAAGGCTTGCTCGAATTCGAGTTCCTGGCGCGGCCGTACCGGCTGCGCGTGGCCACCGCCGCGGCCCTGCCCGAGATCAGCGCCGACCACAAGACCTTTACCTTTCGCATCAAGCCCGGCATCTACTTTGCCGACGACCCGGCCTTTGCCGGCAAGCCGCGCGAGCTGGTGGCTGCCGACTATGTGTACTCGATCAAGCGCCACTACGACCCGCGCTGGAAGAGCGGCAACCTGTACTTGCTTGAAAGCGCCAAGATCCTGGGCCTGAGCGAATGGCGCAAAGAGCTCGCCGCCGCGGGTAAGCCCTTCGACTACGACCGCGAGGTGGAAGGCTTGCGGGCGCTGGACCGCTACACCTTGCAGATCAAGTTGGGTGAATCCGCGCCGCGCTTTCTCTACCAATTGGCCGACGGTGCCTTCACCGGCGCCCTGGCGCGCGAAGTGGTCGAGCATTACGGCGACAAGATCGGCGCGCACCCGGTGGGCACGGGGCCGTACACGCTGGCGCAGTGGAAACGCAGTTCGCGCATCGTGCTGGCGCGCAACCCGGCTTACCGCGAAGTACTCTATGACGAAACGGCGCCAGCCGATAACGCCGGCTTGCAGCGGACAGCGGCGCGCTTCAAGGGCCGGCGCTTGCCGATGGTGGATGAAGTGCAGATCGCCATCATCGAAGAAGAGCAGCCGCGCTGGCTGGCGTACCTGAACGAGGAGCACGACCTGGTTGAAAACGTGCCGGCGGAATTCGCCAATATCGCGTTCCCCAACAACCGGCTGGCGCCCAACCTGGCCAAGCGCGGCATGCACATGGAGCGCTACGCGCGCGCCGATGTGGCGTATTCCTACTTCGCCATGGAGCACCCCGTGGTGGGCGGCTACACGCCCGACAAGGTGGCGCTGCGCCGCGCCATTTCACTGGCGGTAGACGTGGAGCGCGAAGTGCGCCTGGTGCGGCGCAACCAGGCACTGCCCGCGCAGTCGAGCATTGCGCCGGGCACCTGGGGCTTTGATGCCGCGTTCAAAAGCGAGATGAGTGAATACAGCCTGGCGCGCGCGCGTGCGCTGCTCGACCTGTATGGCTATGTCGACAAGGATGGTGACGGCTGGCGCGAGCAACCCAACGGCGAGCCGCTCGTGCTGGAATACGCCGACTCGCCCGATCAACTCTCGCGCAAGCTCAGCGAGCTGTGGCAGAAGAACATGGATGCGCTGGGCCTGCGCATCGTGTTCAAGGTGGCCAAGTGGCCTGAACAGTTAAAGGCCTCGCGCGCCGGCAAGCTCATGATGTGGGGTGTGTCATGGAGCGCCACCCAGCCCGACGCCGACACCTTCCTGGCCATGGGCTACGGCCCCAACAAGGGCCAGGCCAACCATGCGCGCTTCGACCTGCCGGCGTTCAATGCGCTGTACGAGCAGCAGCGCGTGCTGCCCGACGGCCCGCAGCGCCAAGCCTTGATCAACGAAGCCAAGAAGTTGATGATCGCCTACATGCCCTACAAGACCCATGTGCACCGGGTGTGGACCGACATCGCCTACCCTTGGGTACTAGGCTACCACCGCAACATCTATGTGCGCGATTTCTGGAAGTACGTGGATGTGGACACCAACGAATTGAAACGGCGCCGCGGCCCATGAAACGTTTGATTCAACTTTCTGCGTGGCTGGTGCTGCTCGTGGCGCCGGCCTTCGCGCAGGCGCCGCCCGCTTCGCCCACGTCACCGGCACCCGCCGCGTCGGCGCAAAAAGTGCTGCGCCTGGCCTTCAAAGTGGCTGAAACCGGTTTTGACCCGGCGCAGATCAACGACCTGTATTCGCGCACCGTCACCCCGCACATCTTCGAGGCGCTGTACGAATACGACCACCTGGCCCGGCCGGTGAAGATCAAACCGCTTACTGCAGCGGGCATGCCCGAACACTCGGCAGACTTTCGCACCTGGACGGTGAAAATCCGCCCCGGCATCTTCTTTGCCGACGACCCGGCGTTCAAGGGCAAGAAGCGCGAGCTGGTGGCGCAGGACTATGTCTACGGCCTCAAACGCTTTGCCGACCCGGCGGTGAAGAGCCCGGTGTGGACGACTGTTGAAGCGGTGAACTACCTCGGCTTGAGCGACCTGTTCAAGCAGGCCCTGGCCAGCAAGAAGCCGTTCGACTACGACCGCGAAATCGAAGGCGTGCGCGCGCTGGACCGCTACACCATTCAATTCAAGATTGCCGAGCCGCGCCCGCGCTTTGCCGAGAACAACCTGGCGGCCAGCGACTTGTTCGGCGCCGTGGCGCGCGAAGTGGTGGAGTTCTACGGCGACAAGCTCGCCGCGCACCCGGTGGGCACGGGGCCGTTCAAGCTAGTGCAATGGCGGCGCAGCTCGCTCATCGTGCTGGAGCGCAACCCCGAGTTCCGAGAAATGCTCTACGACGCCGAGCCCGCGCCTGATGACGCCGAAGGCCAGGCCCTGCTCAAGCGCTTCAAGGGCCGCAAGCTGCCGATGGTAGACCGGGTCGAGGTGAGCATCATCGAAGAGTCGCAACCGCGCTGGCTGTCGTTCCTGAACGCGCAGAGCGACCTGATCGAAGAGGTGCCGGCTGACTTCATCAACGTGGCCATGCCGCACGGCCAGGTCGCGCCCAACCTGGCCAAGCGCGGCATCAATGGGCGGCGTGTGCTGCGCTCGGACATCCAAATGACTTTGTTCAACATGGACAACGCCCTGGTCGGTGGCTACACGCCTGAGAAAGTGGCGCTGCGCCGCGCCATTGGGTTGGGCGTGGATGTGGACAGCGAAATCCGCCTGGCCCGCCGCGGCATGGCCATTCCCGCGCAAGGCCCGACCATGCCGCACACCACCGGCTACGACGCCGCATTCAAAAGCGAAATGAGTGAGTTCAACCCGGCCCGCGCCAAGGCCTTGCTCGACATGTTCGGCTATGTTGACCAAGACCGGGACGGCTGGCGCGACTTGCCCGACGGTGCGCCGCTGCTGCTGGAAATGAACACCCAGCCTGACCAACGTTCGAGACAACTCGATGAGTTGTGGGAAAAGAACATGAAGGCGCTGGGCATCCGCATCAAGTTCGTGCCGGCCAAGTGGCCTGAAAACCTGAAGGCCGCGCGCGCCGGCAAATACATGATGTGGCGGGTGGGCTCGTCGGCCGCGGCGGCTGACGGGCAAGGCAGCCTGATGCGCATGTACGGCCCCATGGTCGGTGGGCAGAACATGGCGCGCTTCAAGAGCGCCGAATTCGACGCCCTGTATGACCGCATGGCCGTGATGCCCGACGGCCCGCAGCGCGAGGCCCTGTTCGACCAGGCGCGGCGCCTGGCCGCGGTGTGGATGCCCATGAAGTACCACGTGCACCAGCTTTACGCCGACATGTGGCACCCCTGGCTGGCGGGCTACCGCCGGCCGCTGTTCTGGCAGGAATGGTGGCATCGCGTGGACGTCGACCCCACGCAGCGGCGGCCGTGAGCAAGTTGCTGGAATATCGCGCTCCACTTATACGTACACCTTGCCAGTGAATCCTGCCCCGGCCGCCTTTCGCCAGCAACTGCTGGCGGCCCTGCCCCGCGTGCGGCGCTATGCGCGCACGCTGGCGCACGAGCCCGGCGAGGCAGACGACCTGGTTCAAAACACCGTGGAACGCGCGTTAACCCATTGGCACCAGTTCGACCAGCGCCGCGACATCGTGGTCTGGTTGCTCTCCATCGCCCACAACGCCTGGCAAGACTGGCGCCGCCGGGAAGCGCGCATGTCGGCGCAGGCACCTGAAGACCTGCAAAGCGAACAAGACCGCCGTGGTGGCGACCCGGGCGTTGATGTCGGCCTGCGGCTGGATTTGCTGGCCGCCTTGAAGCGGCTGCGCCCCGAGCAAGTGGAGCCGCTGTTGCTGGTGTGCGTGGAGCAACTCACCTACGCCGAATGCGCCGAAGTGTTGGGCATCCCCGTGGGCACGGTGATGTCGCGCGTGTGCCGAGCGCGCGCGCAATTGCGCGGCTGGCTCGATGGCGGCGCCAGCGCCGGCCAGCCCAAGCTGCACCGGGTCATCTGATGAACGCCCAAGACCCAGCCACCCGCGACGAAGCCCTGAGCGCCTGGCTCGACGGCGAAGGCACGCCCGAGCAACGCGCCGAGGTTGAAGCCTGGCTGCACGAGCACCCCGAAGACGCAGCCCGCGTGCGCGCCTGGGAGGCCGACCGCCAGGCGCTGCGCGAGCACTTTGCCGCGGCGCTGCATGAGCCGGTGCCCGCTGCGCTGCAACGGCAGCTGTTGGTTTCAGGCGGCGGCGTGGCAGCGAACGAACCGAGTTGGCCGCGCTGGGGCCTGGCCGCTGCAGCCTGCGGTTTGCTGTTGGCCGGTGGCGTGATCGGCGCCTGGCTGGGGCCGCAACTGAGTGCCGGCCAGCAGGCCGCCGGCACACCCGCGCCTTGGGTGCAACGCGCCGCCGCCGCGCATGCCGTGTACGTGCCCGAAGTGCGCCACCCGGTGGAAGTGAACGTGGCCGAGGGCGACGCGGCGCAAAACCAGGCCCAGGAAGAACACCTCGCACGCTGGCTCACCAAGCGCCTGGCCGCACCGGTGAAGACCTTCAACCTGCAAGCCCAGGGCTTCCAGCTTGTGGGCGGGCGGCTGCTGCCCGACGGCACGGCGCCGGGCGCGCAACTCATGTATCAGAACAGCGCCGGCCAGCGCGTCACCGTGTACCTGCGCAAGCCCGAAGCGGGCACGCTGGCGGCGTTCCGCTTTGAGCGGGTGGGCGAACTCAGCCTGTTCTATTGGGTTGACGGCGCCACCGGCTACGCGCTGGTGGGCCCGCTGCCGCGCGAGCAATTGCTGGCCTTGGCCGAGGCCATTTATCAGCAAGGGGCCAAGGCCAGGCCATGAAGTGTGTGCCGGCGCCCGGCGCCGCTGGCAACAGCATGCCTTGCCTAAAATCTCGCGCATGCCCACCCTCGCTGCCGCCGCGCCCGCATCCACCTTTGTCGCGCGCAGCTACCGGTTAGTGGTGGTGGTTGCCCTGGGCTTTGCCTCGGGGCTGCCGCTGGCGCTCACCGGCCAGGCCATGCAGGCCTGGTTGAGCGCCGAAGGGCTGGATGTGGCGACCATCGGTTTCCTGAGCCTGGTCGGTCTGCCCTACACCTTCAAGTTTCTGTGGGCGCCGTTGATGGATCGTTTTGAGCTGCCGCTGCTCGGGCGCCGGCGCGGCTGGGTGGTGGCCACGCAGCTCGCCCTGGCCGGCGCGCTGTGGCTGCTGGCCGACACCTCACCCAGCGGCGCCACGCGCGCCTTTGCGTTGCTGGCGGTGGCGGTGGCGTTCCTGTCGGCGTCGCAAGACGTGGTGATCGACGCCTACCGCACCGACTTGCTGCCCGCACCCGAACGCGGCTTGGGCAGTTCGCTGAACGTCATGGGCTACCGGCTGGCGATGATTCTTTCCGGCGGCATTGCCTTCATCTGGGCCGACCCGGCGCAGGGCGGCGGCTGGAACTGGCCCGACGTATACCGCTTCATGGCCGGCCTGATGGTGGCGCTGGCGGTGTTTTGTGCCCTGGCCTTGCCCAAGCTGAGCCAGGCCGTTGCGCCAACCAGTGTGGCGCGCAACGATGTGCTGGGCTTCCTGGCCGTGGTGGCCGCCGTGGTGGCCGGCTTCCTGTTGACCGAGCGGTTTGGCCGCCCGCTGGCCGCCGCGCTGCTGGGGCCGCTGCTGGCCGAGAGCAGCTTGAACCAGGCACTGCGCGGGCGCTGGGTCGACTTGCTCACCTTGCTGCTGGGCATTGGCTTGACGCTACCGTTAGCCGCCTGGGCTGCGCGCAAGGCACGTTTTGAAACACTGCTCAACGGCCTGGCCAGCTACTTCAGCCAGCCCGGCGCCTGGGCTTTTTTGGCGCTCATCGTCTTGTACAAATTGGGTGATGCGTTTGCCGGCTCGCTGATGACGCCGTTCCTGCTCAAGAGCATGGCCTTTGCACAGGCCGAGGTGGGCGTGGTCAACAAGATCATCGGGTTGTGGTTGACCATTGCCGGCGCGCTGCTGGGCGGCCTGCTCATGCTGCGTCTGGGGCTGTGGCGCGCGCTGCTGTTCTTCGGCGTGCTGCAAATGGCCAGCAACCTGGGCTTTTGGTGGCTGGCCGTCAGCGGCAAAGGCTTGATGCCGGGGTTGACGTTGCCGGCCTTCGACTGGGGCTTCGTCAAGCTCGCCCAGGCCACCCCGGTGGACGGCGGGCTGCTGATGGTGATTGCGTTCGAGAACCTGTCCGGCGGCATGGGCACCGCGGCGTTCCTGGCCTTTCTGATGAGCCTGTGCAACCAGCGGTTTACCGCCACGCAGTTCGCGCTGCTGTCGGCCTTTGCCTCGGTGGGCCGCGTTTGGGTCGGGCCATTGGCCGGTGTGCTGGCTGAATCGATCGGCTGGCCGCTGTTCTTCATCATCAGCACCGTGCTCGCGCTGCCGGCGCTGTTCATGCTGTGGGCCTTGCGCGCGCCCATCGTGGCCTTGGAGGAAACGAAGACATGAAGACGAGCTACGACCCCGCGGGTCTCAGTTGCGCTGACGCGCTGCGCCATGTGCCGGGCTGCGCCTGCGCCTGCTCTCACACCTGCGCCAGGCCTGCCCGGCGACGTTTCGGCGCGGCCCTGGTCGGCGGCCTGTTTACCAGCTTGTTAACCACGGCCGGGTTGGCGCGCGAGGGTGTGGACGTGGGGGCGAGATCAAGCTTCACCAAGCTCGTCTCGGCCGAGCAAATCGAGCGTGCCGCGGCGCAGCAGTACGTGCAACTCGAACGCGAGGCGCAGCAAAAACGCGCGCTGGCGCCGGACAACCACCCCCAGGTGCTGCGGCTGCGCGCCATTGCCAAACGCATCATCCCGTTCACCGAGGAATGGAACCCGCGGGCGCGCGAATGGCAGTGGCAGGTCAACCTCATCGGCAGCCAGCAGATCAATGCCTTTTGCATGCCCGGCGGCAAGATCGCTTTCTTCCACGGCATCCTGTCGCAGCTGCAACTCAACGACGATGAGGTGGCCATGATCATGGGCCACGAAATGGCGCATGCACTGCGTGAACACGCGCGCGAACGCATCGGCAAGAACATGGCCACACGCGGTGGCCTTGAAATTGGCGCGGCGATCCTCGGCCTGGGCGGCCTGGGCCGCGCCGCGGCCGACATGGGCAGCCAGTTGCTCAGCCTGAAGTTCGGCCGCGAAGATGAAACCGAGGCCGACCTGGTGGGCATGGAACTCGCCGCCCGTGCCGGCTACAACCCTGCGGCCGGCGTGAGCCTGTGGAACAAGATGGGTGCGGCGTCCAAAGGCGCGCCGCCACCGTTCCTGTCAACCCATCCGTCAGGGCCCACGCGCATCAAAGACATCGAGGCCAGCCTACCCAAAGTGCAGCCCTTGTATGCGCGCGCGCCGCGCCCTGAACAGCGTTTTGCGCCGCCCGAAAGACAAGCGCCGGAGCCGGCCTCGCAGCGCCAGCGCTGAGCGCGCGCTGCGCAAAGCGGCGGTCGGCGCGGGGGTCAGCGCGCCTTGTGGCCCCTGGCCCCATCCACCAGAATGAGGATGCCAAACACAACAAGCTGAACGAGCATGAGCACGCCCATCACGGGGGAGACAGCCTGGCCCGAGCTGCAACGCACGCGCCGCGCCATCGTGGTGGTGGATGTCGTTGAGTCGGTTCGTTTGATGCAGGCCCACGAGGCCGACGTCATCGACCGCTGGCGGCGGTTCGTGGCCGAGGTGCGCACCGAGGTGCTGCCCAAGCATGGCGGCCGGTTGGTGAAGAGTTTGGGGGATGGGATGCTGGTTGAGTTCCAGTCGGTTCGTGGGGCTGTGGCGGGTGCCCTCGAGATGCAGCGTCGCATGGCTCCGTACAACCTGGGCCGGGTCGAATCAGAGGCCATGTTCCTGCGCATCGGCGCCAATGTGGCTGACGTCGTCACCGACGAGCTAGATGTGTACGGCAGCGGTGTCAACCTCGCCGCGCGAGTTGCTGGCCTGGCAGGACCGGGCGAAATCGTGGTCACTGCAAACGTTCGAGATCAACTTATTTTTGGGCTCGATGCTGGCGCGCAGGATCTCGGCGAGTGCTACGTGAAGCACTTTGCACAACCCATTCGCGCTTATCGGGTTGGTCAAGTCGGCCCGCATCCGGTCTTGGGTACGGACGCCGCCAGCATGATGTTGCAACCCGCCATCGCCGTAGTGCCGTTTGATGGTGGCGTTGACCATTCGCGCAGCATCGTCGGCGAGTTGATTGCCGAAGGCGTCATAGCGCAGCTGTCGCTGACCGCCGAATTGCAGGTCATCTCTCACCTGTCCTGTGCCGCGCTCGCCGGGAGGGTGGTGGAACCACGGATGATCGCCGAGCACCTGAAAGCCAACTATTTGGTTTCGGGCACCGTCCACGTCCTTGCAAACCGCCTGGTGGTCTCGGCTGAGTTGTGTGAGACGCGCAATTCAGCCGTGGTTTGGGCAAGCCGTTTTCAAGGCGACGTGAGTGAGCTTGTCCAGGCGCACAGCGAAGTGATCGACGGTATCGCCGCCGCTGTGCACGACGCGATTTTGCGCCGCGAAGTGCAACGGGCGCGCTCGCAAGCGCTGCCAACGCTGGAGAGCTATGCCCTGTTGATGGGGGCGATCAACATGATGCACCGCCAATCGCGCAGCGATTTCAGCCGTGCGCGCAGCTTGCTGGATCATCTGAACGAACGACATTCCCGACACGCCACTCCGCGCGCATGGCTGGCCAAGTGGTATGCGATCAGTGCCGCACAAGGCTGGACTGCAGACGCCCATCGCGGCGTCGCCGAGGCGCGCCGCCAAGTGGACACGGCATTGGAGTTTGAGCCCGCCAACGGTTTGGCATGGGCGATCAAAGGTTTGTTGCTCGGCTATGTTGACGTCGACTTTGCGGCAGCTGAATCGGCTTACCGCGAGGCGTTGGGGTGCAACCCAAACGAATCGTTGGCTTGGTTATATCTCGCAACTCTCCAGGGCTGGCGCGGCAACGCTGCCCCGGCCGTCGAAGCTGCGGAGCAGGCACTTCGCCTTTCACCACTCGATCCGATGAAGTACTACTTCGATTCGTTGGCCGGTGCGGCAATGCTGGGAGCGGGTGAATACACGCGAGCCATTGAACTGTCGCAGCGCTCGATTAGAAGCAACCGAGCCCACCTGTCAACGTTCCGCGTGCTGGCCATGGCCCAAGCCCTGTCTGGTGATCTGCTGTCGGCGCAACAGACCGCTGCTGAACTGCTTCGCGCAGATCCTCAATTCACAGTTTCAACATTTCTGCGGCGCTCACCGTGGCGTGTGTCGCCGCAAGCGCACCAGCTCGGCCTGGCATTGCAGGCCGCCGGAGTGCCGGCCTAGGCATCGCGGTGACCTCAATAAGGAGATGAGATGACGATGATCTTTGCGCAACAGGCGCTGAATGGTTCCAATGGGTCAAACGGCTCGAATGGTTCCAACGGTTCAAATGGATCCAATGGCAGCAACGGTAGTAACGGCAGCAATGGGTTCGACGGCTATTCGGGCTGGCTGACTAACCCATTGCTGGCGTTCGGTATGAACCTCAGCCGCGAGAACCTCGTGAATCCGAGCGCGACAAAGCCGATGGGCAACGCGCACGCGTTCACGCCCAAGGCGGCATGGCAGGCCACCGACGGCTTGCCCTTGGCAAACCAGTCGGCCACCCTGCGCCGCTGGGACGACACCACGCGCTTTTACCTGCTGTACACCGAAATGCTCAGCGGCCTGGAATTCACGGCCAACGCTCAAGGCGTGTCGAGTGTGACGTGCCGCGATGCAAGGGGCGTCGCGCAGCCGCTGGTCGCATTCACTCGCCCGTCAAGGGCGAAGTTTCAGGCTGAGCTGCAGATCGTGTTCGCCAAGATGGCCGAGCGCAACGATCGCGCGGCGGAAATTCTTACCCAGGTCGTGCCGCAGTACGCGTACTGGGCGGCGATCTGCAATCTCCACCCGGCCAGAACGCCCCGCACGATCGAACTGACAAGGGTCGCTTTGCACTTTGCCATGTTGATCACCCAAAGGCTGAAGCATCAGTTGGCCTGCCCACGGCCCATCGAGTACTCACCGTTGGTGCAGCCTTTGGTATTGACGCCGAGCTATGCCGCCTTTCCCAGCGGGCATGCCACTGAGGCTTATATGTTCGCCAAGATCATGGCGGCCATCTTGCCGCCCAAAGGCGCTGTGGCGCTTGCGGCGACGAACGAGCAGCTGGCAAAACTCGCGCGGCGGATCGCTGACAACCGGGTTGTCGCTGGGCTGCACTTTCCCGTCGATGGAGCGGCCGGATACGTGCTGGCCGATGCGTTGGCCGACTACGTGATTGCCAGGGCCAGCGGGGCGGCCTTGACTGGGCGCTCGTTTGATGGTCGCAACTACCCCGACTTGCCCAGCCAACGCCCAGACTTGATCAATGACCCGGCTAAAGTATTCGCCAAGCCGACTGCTGGCGCGCCGGCCGTTGCCGTGCGGCACCAGGGTAAGGGCTTTTTGCCACAGCCCTCGCCCATGCTTGAGCGCTTGTTCGAGCAAGCGCGCGCCGAGTTCAACTATGAGGTGGATGAGAAGCGCCCAAGGGCTATGAAACGACCCAAGGGCGCGGCAAAAAAACGCGCAGCCAGGTGACACCATGGTGTGGGATCACGTCGATAAGAGCGTCGTATTAGGGACAACCTGGCAAGACAGACCGGATCTCTACCTCGACCCCTACTTGCTTTGGGCTGACCTCACTGCATTCAGCGGCACGACGCGCGCGCAGGATGTGCCGGAACGAACGACCCGTTTTCTCAGGGTGGCGCTGGAGCTCGACAGCGATGCCGTTCTCGACTTCCCGCATCAGGTGGTCGCGCGCAATGGCAAAGAGTGCTACGCCACCGCTTCAGCGGCGCCAAATGAACTGGCCGCACTAACGCGGCTTCCCGGTGTGAAGCGCATTGAATTGGGATTTGCGGGAGGCACCAAACCTTCGTTCGAAGCGGCGAACAGGAAGGTCAACCCCGAAGACAAGCTGAGCCGGCCCGTGGTGGCCGTCATCGATTTCGGGTGTGCCTTCGCCCATGAGCGCTTTCGCCATTGGAACCAGGAGCAACAGTGCTGGAACACGCGCATTGCGTACCTGTGGGATCAAGGCGAAGGTCGCGGCACCGGGCCTTGGCGCGAGGCGGCCGGACAGGGCTATGGACGCGAATTGGCAGGCGCCGACATCGACGCCTTGCTGGCCGTGCATTCGCAGCGCAGCCAGCCGGATGAAGATTCCATTTATAGCGCTGCAGCGTACGACAGTGTCTCAAAAGTGCTGACGCACGGCACGCACGTGCTGGATCTGGCTGCTGGTGCGCCGGCTGATGCGAACCAGGCCCTTCAGCCGTCAATCATCTTCGTGCAGTTGCCACAGTACGCGGTTGACGACACTTCTGGTGGCTCGATGGTCACCCATGTTCTGGATGCGTTGCGCTACATCCTGGAGCGTACGCATGAGACGGCCCCCCTGGTCATCAACCTGAGCTACGGCTCGATGGCCGGGCCACACGATGGTTCGACGGTCGTCGAGTGCGCCATGGATGCGGTCGTGGCCACAGCGATGAAGCCGCTGAACGACTCGGGCGTTCCGTCGCGTTATCTGGCCATCGTCCTGGCTGCCGGCAACAGTTTCGAAGCGGATGGTCATGCGGCCATCAAGCTGACCTCGGGCGCGCCTCGCTGCACGTTGCCATGGCAGGTCCTGGCCGACGATCTCACTGATACTTTCTTGGAGATCTGGTATCCCAAACACTTCGGCGGGTACCTGGAGATCACCGTGACGTCGCCCACTGGCGCTTCGTGCACAGTGCCCATCGACTCGGTCAATGTCTTGCTCGGCGCGACAGGAAAGATGCCTGTTGCAGCAGTGATCCACCGCCTTAACGTGGCAAGCGGGCTCAATGACGCCATGGCGTTGGTGGCCTTGGCGCCGACCCGCGTGCCACAAGGTGAGAGGCCCGAGGCGATGCCGGGAATCTGGGAGCTGACCATCGCGTTGACCAAGCCGTTGGCAGCTGAACAAGCCATCGAGCTGAATGCCTGGATCGAGCGCGATGACCCCGTGGTGGGCTCTGGTGCGCCGTCGCGCCAGAGTCGCTTGTTGACCGGGAACTTGCCGCTGCAGGTTAACGAAGACGACCCCCCAGGCAGCTTGGTGCGCCGGGCGGGAACTTGCAGCAGCATTGCCAATGGCACGCGAACCGTCGTCGTGGGCGCCTGCCTGTCTACCGCTGAAGGGTTGGAACTGTCGCGCTACTCGTCGGCTGGCCCGACTCGCAACCCGTTGCGGGCGTACTGGCCAGACCTGGTGGCCACGAGCGATGAGTCCAGGACGTTGGCGGGCGTGGTGGCTTCAGGCACGCGCAGCGGAACGCTGGTGCGCATGAATGGCACCAGCGTTGCGGCGCCCCAAGTAGCCCGCCGATTGATCGCGCAATTTCTGCCCTATTTCGAGCCCGCTGCCTCGCGCGGCGGCAAACCTGTCCGGCCGACGGCCCCGCGACATTCAATACTCGATCAGACCGCCAGCCCGCCAGCGGGTGTGAGCGCTCACCGGGTGGGGCGTGGCCGTCTGTTGCCCTGAATGCGCCGGGTGCACGGTACCGGCAGCTAGACCGGGGATCACCACCCCGGCGGCAACGCCTTCATCAGTACCAAGGTCTTGTTGCCTTCGTCTTGCACCCAGCCGCCTTGCTTCAGGCCCTTGAGCAGCTTCGAGATCATTTCTCGTGAGCAGCCCAGGCGCTTGCGCATGTCGTCTTGGGTCGGGCAAGGTTCGATGACCCGCGTGCCGTCGGGGCGCGGGCGGGCCAGGCCTTCAAGCAACAGGGCCAGGCGGCCGTAGACATCGAGCAGCGCCATTTGCTTGGCGTTCGTGGTGGCGTGGCGCGCGCGGCGGATCACCTTTGCCAGCAGCTCGAACGCAAACTCGGGCACGTCGGCAATGAACTGCTGCAAGGTCTGGCGTGTGATGACCGCGCACAGCGAGGCTTTCAGCGTTTCCACGCTGGCTGAACGCGGGCCGCCGTCGAGGCTGAGTTCGCCCATGTATTCGCCGGCTCCGTATTCGCCGTAGGTGATCTCGCGGCCTTTGTCGCCGGTGGCGAAGGCGCGCACCTGGCCTTCGAGGATGATGTACAGCGTTTGCCCGAAGTCGCCTTCTTGAATGAGCAGGGTGCCCTTGCGGTAGCGGCGCATTTCGCCGCGCCGCGCCAAGTCGCGCAGGTGGGGCGTGAGGGGGGCAAGGGTGATGGGGTCGAGATCCGCGCGCTGCATGGCGCGCGGATGTTAACCGTTGCCTTCACCTCGCTGGCGGCCTGGTGGGCCTCATGCCGCTTGCGCCCAGTGCTGGGCGGGCGTGTTGCTGGGGTCACGCAAGGCGCTCACCAGCGGCGGCAGCACGGCCACCATGCGCACCAGCTCGCGGATGCTGGCACTGCCGGTCTTGTTGCGGATGCTGCCGATTTGCGTGCGCACGGTGGCCATGCCCACGCCATGTTGTTTGGCGATGAGGCTGGGCGCCAAACCCGCGCACAAGGCTTCGAGCACGCGGGTCTCGGTTTGGGTGAGCGCATGGCCGCGCGCGAACCATTGCACCGACAGGCCTTCGCACATCTGCCGCTTGCCCAGCACCACCAGCGTGGCATGGCCCGTGGCCTCAGGGCTGGGCGCCAGCGGCACCACCGCCACGCTGACCCGTTGCGCGCCTTCACCCAGCGTGAGCAAGCGGCGCAGGCCGCGCTGGGCCGCGGCCAACGCGTCGTGCAGCGGCAGCACATCACGCCCCAGCCTGGCGCCCAACATGCCACCCAACCGGCGCAGCGGGTGCTGCTCGTCGAGTTCGGTGCGTGCGGCGTGGTTGGCGTGCAGCACCTGGCCAGCCGGGCTGAGCAAGAGCAAGCCGTAGTCGACTTCGTCGAGCATGCTGGCGTACAGCGCAATGGACGCCTGCCCCGACGGCTGGCCACCCCGGCGTTCCGGGCCACGGTACGGCAACGCCGTGTGGCGGGCGGGGGCTTCTTGGTTGAGCATGAGGTCGAACATGGTGTGTCCTGGTTGATGCGTTGCCGGCCCGCGCCGGGCACAAGACGCGAGCCAAGGTTAGGCACTGCGTCGCCTCAAGAGTGGTGAATTCGAAGCGCCGGCCATGTGACTTATTCACGCTGGCGCACGCGTGGCCTGCACGCCGCGGCTCGACGCGCCCCTTGCACTTGCAAGCGCCTTCGGGCCTGGGTGCACGCCTTGAGCTGCGCTTGCCGCTGCGGGCGCCGGGCTGAACTCCTACACTGCGCGGCACCGCCCATCCATGGACAAAGCATGAGCCGCAACATCGAATACCACTTCGCGCCGAATTCGCCATGGACCTACCTGGGCCATGAGCGGCTGCGCCGCATCGCGCGTGCTGCGGGTGCAAGCATCGAGGTGTTGCCAATAGACCTGGGGCAAATCTTCCCCGTCAGTGGCGGCCTGCCGCTGGCCAAGCGCGCGCCGCAGCGCCAGGCATACCGGCTGGTGGATCTCAATCGCTTCAGCCTGGCGCTGCGCTTGCCGCTGACCTTGCGCCCAAAGCACTTCCCGGTGGCGGCCGATGACGCCGCGCGGTTGATCATCACCGTACAAGCCAACGATGGCACCGAGGCCGCGCTGAACCTGGCCGGCGCCGTGATGCGCGCGGTGTGGGTGAACGAACAGAACATCGCCGACGGCGCCACGCTGGCGGCCTTGGTGCTTGAGGCCGGGCTCGATGCGCAGCGGCTTGAGCAAGCCAAGCTTCCCGCTGCACAGGAGCGCTATGCGGCCAACACCGCGCGCGCGTTGGCCGCGGGCGTGTTCGGCGCGCCCAGCTACATCGTTGACGGCGAATTGTTCTGGGGCCAGGACCGGCTTGAGTTGCTCGAGCGCCGGCTGGCGGCAGCGTGATGCGCGCGGTGCTGGCATGCCTGGCTGCCATGTTGGCGCCTGCGGCGGCCGTGGCCGCGCCCTATGCGGGGCCGTTGTTCGATGCCCATCTGCATTACAACGATGAGGCCTGCGCTGAAGCCGCGCCCTGCCCGCACCCCTTGCCCGATGTGCTGGCCCGCATGCAACGCAGCGGCGTGCGCGCCATCGTGGCCAACAGCCGGCCCAACGCCGGCACCGTGGCGCTGGCCCAGGCCGACGCGGCCACGCGCGCTGCCGGCGTGACGGTGGTGCCGCTGGTGCGGCTGTATCGCAACCGGGCCGACTACAGCGGCTGGTTTGCCGACGAGACCGTTCACGACATGGTGTTGCGTGAACTGGCCGCGGGCACGCCGGCCGGGCCGTATCGAGGGCTCGGCGAGTTCCATCTCTACGACAGCGCCAACGCCGACGCCCCGGTGGCGCGCAAGTTGATGCAACTGGCCGAACAGCGCGGCCTGGTGGTGCTGGCGCATGTGGATGACGTGGCCGTGGCCAGGCTGCTGGCCCATGCGCCCAAGGCGCGATTGGTCTGGGCCCACACCGGCATCGGTGGCACGCCGCCGGCGCGGGTGCGCGAGCTGTTGCAGCGCCACCCGACCTTGATGGGTGAGTTGTCCTACCGGCCTGGGTTGGTTGAGAACGGCCGCCTGAGCGCTGAATGGAAGGCGCTGCTGAGCGAGCATGCCACGCGCTTCATGATCGGCTCTGACACCTGGGTCAATGCGCGCTGGCAGTACTACGAAGGCTTGATGAGCGAAGCGCGCCAGTGGCTGGGCGACTTGCCGCCCGAGGCGGCGCGCAACATTGCCTGGGCCAACGGCGCGCGCTTGTTCGGGCTGCCTGCGCCTTGAGGCGCGATTGACGCGCCAAAAAATATGGGCCGGCAATGCCGGCCCATTCAATGGAACGCCGCGTTTCAGCTCAGGTGGCCGCTGATCAGCTTGGTCATTTCGAACATCGAGACCTGGGCCTTCTTGAAGATTTCCTTCAGCTTGGCGTCGGCATTGATCATGGTCTTCTTGGCCTTGTCTTGCAGGCTGTTCTTCTTGATGTATTCCCACACCTTGCGCGTGACCTCGGTGCGCGGCAGCGGCTTGTCGCCGATCACCGCGGCCAATGCCGGGCTGGGGGTCATGGGCTTCATGAACGCCGCGCTGGGCGCGCGCTTTTTGGCAGCGGGCTTCTTGGCGGGTGCGGCCGCGGGGGCTTTTTTAGCTGCAACCTTCTTCGTCGGCGGCTTTGGCGCGACTACCTTTTTGGCCGGCACTTTCTTGGCCGCGGCCTTTTTTGCGGGAGCTTTCTTTGCAGTTGCCATGTGTCGATCTCCGTCAGTGTTGGATAGGGGTTCAGCGGGGCCGGGCCAGGCTTGTTTGCCTAGGATTTCTCTCGGTTTCCCGTGGGCGCGATGTTAATGCGTGTGGCCGGGGCATGGAAGCGCTTTTGCTTGAAACGGTTGCCATTCCCCGACGCAACACCCACGCGCTATGCTGCGCGCCATGAAGCTCATCACACGTTGGTTGTTGTTGGCCGCGGCGCTGTTGTTGGTGGCGCATCTGTACGCGGGCGTGGCAGTCGCCAGCTTCAGTTCGGCGCTGATCGCCGCACTGGTGTTGGGCCTGTTGAACACCCTGGTGCGCCCGCTGCTGGTGTTGTTGACCCTGCCGGTGACGCTGCTCACCTTGGGCTTGTTCCTGTTCGTCATCAATGCACTGATGTTTTGGGCGGCCGCATCGTTGCTCAATGGTTTCAGCGTCACTGGCTTTCCCGCAGCACTTATCGGCTCGTTGCTGTACAGCTTGTGCGGGATGGTGATTGATGTAGCAATGGAGAGATTGTTTGCCCGCCCCGATCAGTGAGTTAACGCGAGTCGGGATTTAACGCTTCGAGCAAAGCAAGCAGGCTGGCCTGCTTACCTTTGTGCTCATTGAGGTACCGCTCGGCCAATCCCTCGTGTTCCTTCGATGCGTCAGTTTGCCCAGTCGCGTCAAGCACCTTTGCGATCCTTGCGTGGGTTCCTGCCAAGTCGTCCAGATCCGCGGCATGGACAAGTGCCCCGATTGCAGCGGCAACGTCGACGCTGGTTAGCAGAAGGTTGTGCTGGCTAAAGTGGCACCACGCGCGATCAGCAAGGAAAGAAGCGAGCAATCGGGCTAGACCTTGTTCGGCCGCAAACTCAATGTTTGCATCGAAGAGTGCAATCGCATTGGAAAAGTCTCCTTGCACAGTAAACAACTGCGCTCGAAGCAGCGGCACAAGGAGACGCATGGCGTTCGATCCCACACCATAGTCGTATGTGCGTGTTGACTCAGCTTCCATAAGCGCCCGTTTCGCCTCGCTGGGCGAGTGCCGCCCAAATGCATCCTCTAGCCGGACCGCACTTGCGCGAAACGCCGCCACGTTATGCAACATCGCACTCATCATGGCGTCATCGCCATCGGCCAGAGCGTGTTCACGCACGCGGGCGTACCAGGGCTTGGCCAGGTCGAAGCGGCCGGCATGGTGGTAGGCATCGGCCAGCACCAGGCTGACTCGGGCCAGCGCGGCGTGGTGGTCGCCTTGCGCCAAGCTCAGGGCTTGCGAGGCGTGCAGCGCCATCGCTTCCATGCGGTTGGCGTTGAACTCGAAGTGCGCCAGCCAGGCAGCGCACAGCGGCACCAGCACCGGGTGCTGAATGGCGCGGGCCAGGGCCTCGGCGCGGCGCAGGCGGTCCATGCCTTCGGCGCCGGGCTTGGCGTAGAACTTGTTCAAGGCCTCGGCCAGGCTGATCCAGGCCGTGACTTCGGCGTGCGGCGCGGCGGCGAATTCGCGGCGAACCGTGGCCACCAGTTCGGTGGCGGCTTCGCGTTGGCCCTGGCGCGCAAAGTACAGCGCGCGCTGCGCCTGGATGCGGCCCCAGGCCACCAACTCGCGGGCCTGAGAGAGTTGTTGATTCAGGTTGTCGAGCAAGCGCGATGACATGCGGGCGGCCCCCTTCGCCGCGCGTGCAGTCTACGGTGCCTTGCCGTCGTCACCATCGGGGCCGCGTGGGCCGCTGCCGCGGCTGCCGCGCGCTTCGGCCTGCAAGGCCAGGCGCTGCGCCTGGAGTTGGCGCAGCCGCGCATCAAGCACCGAGGCTTCGATGAAGTCGCCGGCGGCACCGCTGCGCGCCAGGCTTTGGCCGCTGCGCAGGCGTGTGATGGCGCCGTTGATGTCGCCCAACGCTGCCTGCGCTTCCGCTTGTGCTCGCACGGCGCGCAGCCGCAGGCCCAGCGCCTGCGCGCACTGCCCCAGTGCGGCCCAGGCGCTGGCGTCTTGGGCGTGCTCGGTGACCCAGGCCTGCAGCGCTTCGGTGGCCTGGCGCAACTCGTTCGCGGCCAATGGCACGCGCGGCAAGGCCAGTGCGGCCTGGGCGTGCAACAGCAGCGCAGCGCGGCCGTCGTGTGCACTGGGCGAGTTGACCTGTGCAGCCAGAAGTTTGAGCGCTTCGCCCGGCGCGCCGCGTTCGATGAGGCCTTGCACTTGCAGCAGGGTCAGCGCGCGGTGCAAGGTGGCGTCAGCGGCGGCGCTGCTGGCCTGCAGGGCTTCTCGGGTGTTGGCCAGAGCGATGTCGGCCGCCGCCCAGTCGCGCAGCTTCAGTGAGGCCAGCGCCGCGCCATAGCCCGCCGCCGCGCGCTCGGCCAGGCTGGCACCGGCCGGGGTCGCGCGCTGCTCTTGCACCCGGCGCAGGGCCAGTACGTTGTCGTCCATCAAGACCCGGGCGCGCGCGCGCATCAGGCTGTGCAGCAACAGATCACTTTGACGCGGTGGCTGCACCGTGGCCAGACGACTGCGCGCTTCGCTGACGCGCTCAGACGTTAACGGGTGGCTGCGCAGGTATGGGAAGGCACCGCTGTCGTTGAGCCGGTAGGCGGCTTCCATCTTGTCGAACATGCCGACCATGCCGGCACCGGCAAAGCCGGCGCCGGTGAGCACGCCGTAGCCGATGCGATCAGCCTCGCGCTCCATGTCGCGCGAGAAGTTCAACTGCCCTTGCGCGGCCACCGCCTGGCCACCGACGATGGCGGCCTGCGCGGCGTCGGGGTTGCTGCTGCGGCTGGCGGCCAAGATGCCCAGCAGCAGCGCGGCCAGGCCGATCATGCTCTGGCGTTGCGAACTGGCCATGCTGCGCGCGATGTGGCGCTGCGTGACGTGCGATAGCTCGTGCGCCAGCACCGAGGCCAACTCATCGCGCGTGGCGGTGATGGCCACCAGGCCGAGGTACACGCCCACGAAGCCGCCGGGCAGCGCGAAGGCGTTCACGCTGCGGTCGCGCACCAAGAAAGTCTCCCAGGCGAACTGGGCGTCGACTTCGGGCGTGAGTTCACCGCGTTCGCGTGCAGCCTGCACCAGCGGGCGCCACAAGCCCTGCACGTATTCGAGCAGTTGCGGGTCGTCTAAGTAGTCGGGGTCGCGGCGCACCTCGCGCATCACTTGCTCGCCCAAGCGGCGTTCGGCGCCGACGTTCAAGTCTTCGTTCACCGCCTCGCCCAGCGCCGGCAGGCGCAGCGGCGCCTGAGGCGGCAGCGGCACGTGAACCTGCGCGTGCAGCAGCGGTGTGGGCAAGGCCAAGCCCAGCGCGGCCAGCAGCGCCGCGGCCAGGCCCGTGCGTTGAAAACAGGACTGCTGCTTGAATGATCTCGTCATGCCTGCGCGCCGCACGGTGCATGCGGCGCTGGTGGCGCCGGAATTGGCCCTGGTTATGATGACAGGCTCTTGTTGCTGCCCGGTTTCCCGGCAAATTTCCTGGGCATACGCATGACATCGCCGCTGACGCACTTTGATTCCCAGGGCCAGGCCCACATGGTCGATGTTGCGGCCAAGGCCGAGACGCACCGCGTTGCGCGCGCCACCGGGCGCATCCGCATGGCCGCGGCCACGCTGGCACTCATCACTCAGGGCACGGCGAGGAAGGGTGATGTGCTGGGTGTGGCGCGCATCGCCGCCATTCAGGGTGCCAAGCGCACCAGTGAGTTGATTCCGCTGTGCCACCCCCTGCCCATCACGCGCGTCAGCGTTGAGTTCGCGCTCGATGACGCCGGCAGCGCGGTGCATTGCACGGCACAGGTCGAAACCTTGGGGCGCACGGGCGTGGAGATGGAAGCGCTGATGGCGGTGCAGGTGGGCCTGCTGACCATTTACGACATGTGCAAGGCGGCTGATCGCGGCATGGTGATGGAAGGCATCACGCTGCTTGAAAAGCGCGGCGGCAAGTCGGGCGATTGGGTCGCGGCGGGCTGACGACGCCGCGGGCGGCATGTGCTGCGTGCGGCCGCTTCAGCGCAGGTACACGCGCCACGACACAGGCTGTTCTGGTGCTTGGCACTGATAGGGCAACTTGGGCGCCGCAGCATCGGGTTGTGAACAGGGCGCGAAGAATTCAGCCGCCGCGGGGTTGTGGAATTCACGCAATCGCTGCGCCAATTGCCGCGCCTCAGCCAACCTGCCGTGTTCAGCCAGATGCTTTGTCCAGGCGATCATCAGCCGGGTGTCCAGCAGGTAGTGGGTGGCGCTGGCGAAGGCGGCGTCGAGCTTCGGCGCCGGCTCGGCCAGGGTGGCCGCGGCGTAGTCGGCATGGTGCGCAAAGAACAGCGAGCGGCGGCCGGCCTCGATGCGCTGCGCCAGCGGCGGCGCTGCTTCGGCCGGGGCAAAGACGGCGGCCACGCGCAGGTAGTCCATGAACGCCAGGCCCGCGCCCAGCACAAGTGCAAAGCCGCCCAGGCTCAACGCCAAGCCAGGGGGCTGCTGCGGGGCAGCCGCTGCCGCCTGGCCATGCAAGCCCAGGCCCAGCGCCCAGGCTGTGGGCAGCAAGAAGTAGGCGTACCACAACGGGTACTCAAGCTGGCTGTGCAGCGCGATCATGGCCACCATCACCCAGGCCGTGGTGAGCACCACGCCGGCCTCACCCGTGGCCTGGCGTGCGCGCCGCCAGGCCTGCCACAGCGCCAGGCCCAGCAGCGCCAGCACCGCGGTGGCCAGCGGCAGGCCCAGCTCAGCGGCCAGGTGCAGCGGCAGGTTGTGGGCGTGATCGAAGAACGCGGCCGAGCGGCCCGGGAACGGGGTCAAACTCCAGGCCAGGTTGAACTCGCCAAAGCCCACGCCCAGCAGCGGCTGTTGTGTGATCAGGCCCCAGGTGTTGGCCCAGATGCCGAAGCGCGAGCCCGACAAATCGGCTTCGGCCAGGCGGGCGGTGCCGCCGAAAGTGTGGCCCCCCGAGGCCGACCACCACGCCATCAGGCCCCAGGCCAGCGCGAACAACAACGGCGTGGCCAGCAGCAAGCCGCGCGTGCCGCGTGCCAAGCGGCGGTCGAGTGCGCCCCAGGCAGCCAGGATCAACACGCCCAGCATGCCGGTGCGCGAAGCGCTCAGCACCAGCGCCAGCATCAGGGCGGCCATCACCGCCCAGGCCCAGGGCCGGGCCAGGCGGCGCAGTTCAACAAGTGGCACCAGTGCCACGGCTGACCACACGAGCAAGCTGGCCAGATGGTTGGGCTGGCGCAGGTTGCCCACGGCGCGGCCGGGCACACCGGAGCGGGCGAGCCATTCACCGTCAGGCCAATCGGGCGTGAACACCTGCACGCCGGCGATCCCCACGTTGAGCACACCGGCGCCGACCCAGGCCCAGCAAAACGCCACGCACAAGCGCGACGCCAGTTCTGCGCTGCCCACCGCCGCGCCGGCCAGCAACAACAGCGCGGCCGCGCCGATCAAGCCAATGGCTGACAACGCCAAAGCAGGCGGCAACGCGCCAAAAGCCCATGACGACAGCGCAGCGCCAGCCACCAAAGCCAACGCCAGCAGCGGCGCCCAGGCCTGACGCGCGGCGCTGACCAGCGCGGTGGTTTCGCGCAACAAGGTGCCCAGGCTCGACGCGGCGCTGACGAACCAACCCCAAAGACAAAGCGCCAGCGCCTGGTTCAGGAAGGTGGGTGACGGCGCCAGGTTGAAGGCCAGCAGCGAAGGTGCTGCGGCGGCGGCCAGCGCCACGGCCTGGACTTGCCGATGTTGAAACAGCATGAACGGGGATGCGCCACAAACGGCGCGCGATGCTAGCAGCGCAAAACGAAGCGCCCGCGGTGAAGGCGGGCGCTGTGGGTGCAAAAGTGATCGAAGCGGGGATCAGTTCTTGACGAAGCCCTTGGTGACGCAAGCGCCGGTGTACGTCCACTGCAAGCGCTGGTTGGCGTCGGCCACCGGCGTCATGACGCAGGTGTCGGTGGCCAGGATGCCCTTGGTGGCGTTGGGCGTGGCGGTGATGACGCCGTCGGCCACGGTGAGCGTGTTGAACGCGCCCGAGGCAGTCACCGCAGTAGGGTTGGCCGGGATGCCGCTGCTGCCGGCATCGCAGTCGGCCAGCGACGAGGTGTTGCTGAAGCATTCGTCGACCGCCAGCTTGTAGGGCGTGATGGCCGAGACGACTTCGCTGTAGGCCGCCTTGCGGATGTAGTTCTGGTACGCCGGCAGCGCGATGGCCGCCAGGATGCCGATGATCGCCACGACGATCATCAGCTCGATGAGGGTGAAACCTTTTTGAACACGATTCATGATTGGATCCTCCGGTTAAACAGTGATGTGCTGGTTTGCACGAGCTTCATATGCATGCGCTGTGCCAGGCACCTTTGCGGCTCGCTGGCCCCAATAGCGGGGCAAAGATGACGTTTTTCAGCCCTTGGGCGTGACGCTTTTCGCAACCTCAGGCCGTGCCTGACACGATATGTCAGCCGGGATGCGCCGCATCCCCAATGGGGATGACCTGCCCGGCGAGCAGCGCCTGCACGCGGTGTGGGCTGCCTTGAGCGCGTATTTGCGCCATCACGCCGGCCAGCTCGCCGGGCTTGATGTGGGTGATGAACACTTGAGCCGGTGAACGCAGGGCTTTCAACTCCTGCTGTAGCAGCGACGGGCACAGGTGCCGGCTGACCCGCGCCAGCTCCTGCTCGTCGTCGCCGAAAGCGGTTTCGATGATCAAGGTGGCGACCTGGAACTGAGCCAGGCGTTCCCACAGCTTTGGGTTGGGGCCGGTGTCGCCGGTGTAGACCCAGGCGCCTTGCGCCGCATGCACCGCATAGCCCACGGCAGGCACGGTGTGCAGGGCCGGCAGCACCTCGATGCGGCGCAGGCCCAGCTGCAGGATTTGGCCCACGGCGATTGGTGAGAAGGCGAGCGCCGGGCTGTCGGGGTGCGGCAGTTTGCTGAAGTCGGGCCAAATGACGCCGTTGAAGATGTGGCTGCGAAGGGCTTGCAATGTGGCTGGCAGGGCATGCACATGAATCGGCGGGCGCTGCTGCGCGCTGCGCAGGCGCGTCACGCTGTCGGCCAGCAAGCCGATGGCCAGCACGTGGTCGAGGTGCGAATGGCTGACCAACACATGGTCGATGGCGGTCAGCTCGGCCAGGGTGAGGTCGCCCACGCCAGTGCCGGCATCGATGAGCACGTCATCATCGAGCAGGAACGACGTGGTGCGGTTGCCCTGGGCGATGGAGCCTGAACAACCCAGTACGCGAATTTGCATGAGGCGGGGGCACAAGCGGTGATTCGGCGCCTGACCCGATGTGATGCCCGGTGTTCAGGGGGTGGCCCGGGGCGTCGCCGCCCGCAGGTGGCCGACATGGTGCCCGCGGCGGCCGCCTTGCACAAGGTGCTTAGTGGGCAAATCCGGTTTCACAACCGGCCTGAGGCGGTGCGCCGTGACGGTGGTCACACGGCTTGATCCGAGGCGCCATGCGGGCGCGGATCAGGTTTGCACGAACTGCATCTGCGTGCCGGCCAGGTCGATCACGTCGCCGTGATGCAAGGGCACGGAGTCGCTGACCAGCGGGGTGCCATTCACGCTGGGGCGCGAGCTGCCTTCGACATGGGCGAACACATAGCCGCTGGGCCGCTTGGTGATGGAGGCCACCTGAACGCCGGGCTTGCCCACCGTGGTGACCACCTTGGTCAGTGCCACCTCACGCCCGGCGGCTGCACCGGTGAGCACTTTGATCGAGGCCACCTGTACGGCAGGCGCCGCTGCCAGTGCGGCCATCGCACCGTGGCGCATGATCATGGTCTTCTCGTAGGCACCGTCTTCGACCAGGTACTTGATCTTGTACTTGCCGATTTCGACGGTGTCGTTGTGCGCGAGCAGTTGCTTCTTGATCGCTTTGCCGTTGATGTAGGTGCCGTTGGTGCTGTTCAGGTCTTCGATGAAGACATCGTTGCCCGCCATCTGCAGCACCGCGTGCTCACCGCTCACCGCCAGATTGTCGATGACGATGTCGTTGTAAGGGCGCCGGCCCAGCGTGGTCTTGTCCTTGGTGATCTGCACTTCTTTGATGACCACACCATCGAGCGAAACGACCAGCTTACCCATGCCGAACCTCTAGATTGCCGTGATAGGCCGTGGCCTGAAGCTGGCGTGCAGACCAGTCATGGCTCAACGGCGAAACGGCCACCAGGACCGTGAAGAGGAGTACGCACCACCGACGCAGCGCACCAGAATCACCGAGATATTATCCTTTCCACCCGCGTCGTTGGCGGCATCCACCAACGCTGCGGCAGTCTCGGGTAACGAGTCGTGCATCTGCAACAGCTGCTGGATGCTCGCATCGGCCAGCATGTCGGACAAGCCGTCCGAGCACAGCAGCACCACGTCGCCTTGCAACATGTCGTGCACGTTCGCATCGAGCAGCACGGTGTCTTCGACACCTACCGCGCGCGTCACCAGATTCTTGTTGGACGAGAACGCAGCTTGCTCGGGCGTGATCAGCCCGGCGTCGAGCTGCTCTTGCAAAAGCGAGTGGTCGCGCGTGATCTGCGCCAGGCGCCCGGCGCGCAAGCGGTACACGCGCGAGTCGCCCACATGGCCCACGATCATGCGCCCGGCGCGAAACACCGCCACCACCAGCGTGGTGCCCATGCCGGCGTAGTGCGGGTTGGAATTGGCGGCGTTGAAGATCGCGCGGTTGGCGTTTTCAACGCAGATTTCCATGGCGCGCTTGACTTCGGCGTCGGTGGCCTGGGCGCTGGCCTCACGCAGCCAACGGCCAAGCTCGGCGCGGATGAACGATGTGGCCATGTTGCTGGCCACTTCGCCGGCGTTATAACCGCCCATTCCATCGGCCAGCACGGCCAGCGAACACGCCAGATCCAGCGCGGTCGAGTCCTCGTTGTTGGTGCGCGAGCGACCGGTGTCGACCAGGTCGAAGAACTCGAACGTCATGGGTGGTGGGGCAGGATGGGTGTGCGTGACAGTGCGGGGCGCATTGTGCCTCGCAGGGCCCATGACCTGGCTCTAGGAGTCTGTCGGGCTTTGGGTCGGGCCCGCGCCGAGGTGAGTTGCCGCGCCAAGCGTCGTTGCCAGCTCGTTGTGTGGCCCCGCCACACGCCTCGCTGGCGCCTAGCCTGGCACGGCAACT